>CAZRLU010000024.1:0-17227 GCA_964600995.1 uncultured Oscillospiraceae bacterium
TGAGCTGTGACCTTTGCGGCACGCAGACGGATCTGAAGGATATTCCCGACGAAGCGTCGGAGGAGATGGAGGTCACGGAATTTCACTGCCCCCAGTGCGGGGCTGCAGTGTATTCCACGGACACGGAGGTTACCGGCTTCTGCAGCTTCTGCGGCAGCGACGTGGTGCTGACGGGCAAGCTGGGGCGGACCCGGAGGCCCGGGCGGATCGTGCCCTTCCGGGTGACCCGGGAGGACTGCGAAGCGGCCTACAGGAAGCATCTGAAAAGGCATCTGCTGGTTCCCGGCGCCCTGAAGACGGCGGAAACCATCTCCCATTTCAGGCCGGTTTACGTTCCCTTCTGGTCCTATGAGGTGGACGCGGAGGGCCCGGCCCGCCTGGAGGGGAAAAAGAGCTATACCAAAGGGAATTACCGGTATGAGGAAACCTATGACCTGTCCATGGACGCGGTGATCCGGCAGAAGGATATTCTGTATGATGCCTCCACGGCCTTTGAGGACGAGACCGCCGCCATGCTGGAGCATACGGCGGAGGAGGCGCTGCCCTTCCATCCCGCCTATCTCAGCGGCTTCTATGCCCAGGGAGCGGATGTTCCCGCGAAAACCTATGAGCAGGAGGCCGCGGCTTCCGCCGTGCGCTTCTTCATGGAGCGGGTCAAAGAGGAAACCAAGATGGACTCGGTGGAGATGCGGGGAAGCATTTCCGAGAACTTCGGCCTGCCCAACGCCCGGTACCGGGAGGAACTGGTGATGATGCCGGTCTGGCTGCTGGCCCACCGGCAGGAGGAGCGGGTGGTTTATACCGCGGTCAATGGGGTCACCGGCAACGTGGTGTGCGATCTGCCCGTCAGCAACGGCAAGGTTTTCGGGCTGCTGGCTGTCCTGGCCGCGGGGATTTTCGCGCTGCTGTCCCTGTTCCTGACCATCCGGCCGGAGCTGCTGCTGGCCCTCTGCGCGGCGCTGTCCCTGCTGATCCAGTATCAGTTCAGCGGAGCCCAGAAGCGGCTCTATCTTCGCAGAACCCGGGCGCTGGAGCCGGATTTTGAGGAGAAACAGGAATACACAGGCCCCGCCCAGGCTCTGCTGAAGAGGACGAAGAAGGGGATCGGCACCCAGGGCGGCGCCTGGTCGAAACTCAGCGGCGGGCTGAAGAGCGCGCTGGTCGCGGTGCTCTATCTGCTCGGGTATGGCCTCTTCTGTGTAGTCACTGACTCCTTCTCCTTTACCGACAGCATCGCCCTGCGCAGGCTGCTGCCCCCGGTGGTGGCCGGGGTTTCCCTGATCGTCATGATCATCCATACCGCCCGCCGGCTGCGGAAGGAGGAGGGCGGACCACGGCTGCCCCGCATCCTCTGCTGCCTTGCCTGCGCTGCGGGCCTGATCAGCCTGCTCACCAGCCAGTCGGAGGATCTGATCTATTACATCTGCGCCGCAGTGATGCTGGCCACATCCGCGGTGGAGCTGATTATCATCAACCGGTCGCACAACGAATATGCCTCCCGGCCGGTGCCTTTCTTCGGAGAGAAGGAGGTGGATGCGTGATGCGCAAAAACATGGCTGCTCTTTGCATGGCTCTTTGCCTGCTTCTGAGCCTGGCGCTTGTTGGAGCTGCTTTCGCGGAAAACGCGGAGAACTCTGCCCGGGTCCCTGTGATACGGGATGACGCGGATCTGCTGTCGGACGCGGAGGAGGAAGCCCTGCGGCAGGAGATGCTGCCGATCTGTGAGTACGGGACGCCCATGTTCTGGACCACCACGGAAGCGGGGGACTATGAGGAACTGGCGGAGCGCTTCTTCCACAACCGGCTTTCCCTGCGGGAGAGCGGGATCCTGTTTGTGATCAACATGAGGGCGAGGCAGCTCACCATCTTCTCCGACGGCGCGATCTACCGGGCTGTGACTGACGCGGACGCGGTGACCATTACGGACAATGTTTTCCGCATGGCCGGCCGCGAGGAATACTATGCCTGCGCCAGCAGCGCCTTTTCCCAGATTCAGAAGCTGCTCCGGGGCGAGCAGATCGCCCGGCCGATGAAGATCGTCAGCAACGGAATGATTGCCCTGGTGCTGGCGCTGCTGGGGGTGTATCTGTATATCGGCCTGAGATACGAGTCCCGGGGAACTTCCGGGAAAGGCAAGGCGGCGCTGCCGGTCACGGCGGCTGCTGCGGCGGCTGTGGCTGTGACCACCGCCAACCGGAAAGCCCGGATGACCAAGCAGAAAAAGATCGACATCAGCTCCAGCTCCGGCGGGGGCGGCGGCCGTTCCGGCGGAGGCGGGGGCGGAGGCGGCGGATCCTCCGGCGGCGGAGGAAGCCACGGGTTCTGACGCCGGAGCTCCGGGAAGCCCTGTCAAAAGAAAGTGCATAAGCAAAAATCCGGACAGCGTCTGTCCGGATTTTTGATATGAGTCCGGTCGGGCTCAGAAAGCTCAGGGGGCCGGGGGATACTCGCTGCAGAGCAGGCGATAGGGCGCCTCGTCCTCCTCGATGGCGGGGAAGCGGCCCACCGGCGGGTTGAAGCGGTTGTCCGTGTTGTCGTCGTTGCACTGGCTGACCTCGCCCAGCAGCACCGGGCCGGTGCCGGGCTCCACGGTGAAATCGTGATAGAGGAACTGCTGGATGAAGATGCTCTCGCCGGGGGTCAGGCGGATCTGGGTGCCGGCGGGCACGGTGTAGGTGCGGCCGTCGGTATGGACGGTGACGTCGGATTCGTAGTCGATCTCCTCATTGGGCAGGCTGTTGTACACCCGGATGAGCACGTTGCCGCCGCCCCGGTTGATGATGTCCTCCGTCTTGTACCAGTGGAAGTGGTTGGGGGAATACTGGCCCTCCTTCAGGTAGAGCAGCTTTTCCGCGTACACCTTGGGATACTTGTCCGGCATGGCGCGGTTGCCGTTGCGGATGGTGATGAGGGAGAAGCCCACCTTGTCGAAGTCCCCCAGGCCGTAGTCCGTGATGTCCCAGCCCAGCATGCAGTCCCGCACCTCGTCGTATTCATGGCCGACGGACTTCCACTGCTCCGGGGTGAAATGGCAGAAGGGAGGAAGGAAGCAGCTGTATTTCGCGCAGGCGGCTTCCAGTTCTTTCAGGGCACGGTTGATTTCAGAACGTTTCATGCCAGCACCTCATTTCATCAGAATTAAATTGATCAATCATGCACATGATACCAAAAAATGCCGGGAATAACAATCATCGTCCTGCGGATTTTGCCATAAACGGCCGCAATGATCAGGGATGATTTCCTGGAAGAGGAAGACTGAGAATGCTGTTTTGTATAATATTGGCGCTAAGCCAAAATACTTAGCAGTTAGCGCCATAATGAGATACTGAAATTGGCGCTAAGTTAATAAAAAATATAGTTAGCGCCAATAAGAGCACGCGAGGAGGGCTGAAAATATGCTGATTGGTCGGGTAAAAGAACAGGTGATTAACCTGTGTGAAATGAAGTATTTTGTCAAAAAAATTATTTCCGGAGACGTGCCGTTATAAGTTCCCAGCGGAGCCCAGACGAAGCGCCAGAGTGGTGTAACGGCGGGTTTCATGATCGTTCTGCACCATGGCCTGGATGACCCCTTCCGATCCAACCAGGACCACCAGCTCCCTGGCCCGCGTTAACGCTGTGTAGAACAGGTTGCGGGTCAGCAGCATGGCGGGGCCGCCGGTGACGGGCATGACCACCACCGGGAACTCGCTGCCCTGGCTCTTGTGGACGGAGAGGCAGTAGGCCAGGCTCAGGTCCTCCAGGTCGCCGGTTTCGTAGAGCACGTCCCGGCCTTCGTCAAAGCGGACCAGCAGGGTATGCTCCTCAGGGTCCACCTGTTGAATGAAGCCGATATCCCCGTTGAAGATGCCGCTGCCGTCCTCCCGGCCGGCGGGGGTTCTCCGGTGCCAGGCCAGGTCATAGTTGTTGCGGGTCTGGATCACCTTGTCCCCCAGTCGGAAAACCGTCTCGCCCCAGGTGATCTGGGGTGCGGAGGGGCTCGGGGGATTCAGGGCTTCCTGCAGGAGGGCGTTGAGTCGGAAGACGCCGCATTCCCCCTTACGGGCGGGGGCCAGGACCTGGATGTTCTGCACCGCCAGGGAAAGGGCTTCCCGGGGGTCATATTTCATATATTTCGGAAGCCGGTCCCGGACCAGGCCGACGATGTCGGCGGCGGCCTCGGTGAGCAGGGTTTTGCGCTCAAAGAAAAAGTCGGAGCCCTTCTCGTTCAGCAGGGGCATGCGGCCCTGGTTGATGAGGTGGGCGTTGAGGACGATGCGGCTCTGCTCGCTCTGGCGGTAGATGTCCGTGAGCCGGACGTTGGGTACGGCGCCGCTGTCCAGAATATCCCCCAGGACGTTGCCGGCCCCCACGGAGGGCAGCTGGTCCGCGTCCCCCACCAGGATCAGCCGGGTGCCGGGAGAGATGGCCCGCAGCAGGGCCTTCATCAGGGAAAGATCGATCATGGAGGCTTCGTCGGCAATGACGCAGTCCGCCTCCAGGGGATTGTTGGCGTTGCGGGTGACGGTGCCATGGTGCCCGCTGTAGTCCAGGACCCGGTGGATGGTTTTCGCCTCGGCGGCGGTGGCCTCGGACATGCGCTTGGCGGCCCCGCCGGTGGGGGCGCAGAGGAGGGTGTCCCGGTCCCGGGAGAGGAGGGACAAAAGGCAGTTGAGGATCGTGGTTTTTCCGGTGCCGGGGCCGCCGGTGATGACGAAGACGCCGGTCTCCAGGGCCTGGGTGATGGCCTCCCGCTGGGTGGGGGAGAAGGAGATGCCGTGATCCTTCTCGAACCGGGAGATCTCCCGGCGGACATGGGGGAAGACGCCGGGGCGCACGGCAGCCATCAGCTCCCGCAGGCGCCGGGCCACCTCCTTTTCCGCCCGGTACAGATCCGGCAGGTAGAAGCGGCGGGAGGAGCCTTCCTCCTCCATCTCGGCCACCAGCTCCTGGGAGAGAAGCAGTTTCGTCATCTCCCGGGCGCAGTTCTCCCGGGAGACCTGCAGCAGAGCAGCGGCCTGGCGGGTGAGCTCCTCCTCGGGAAGGTAGCAGTGACCGGCGCCGGCAGCGGCTTCCCGCAGCAGGAATTTCAGGGCGCAGCGGATCCGGCTTTCCCCGTCGGGGGCGACGCCCAGGGCGAGGCCGATGCGGTCCGCGGTGCGGAAGCCCACCCCCTCCAGATCGTCGCAGAGGCGGTAGGGATCCCGGCGGATGATCTCCGGGGTGCTGACCCCGTAGTATTTGCTGATTTTCAAGGCCAGGGCGGCGGGGACGCCGTAGGCCTGCAGGAAGATGATGGCCTGACGGGAGCCCTGCTGCTCGGCAAAGCTTTCGGCGATCATGGCAGCCCGCTTTGGCCCGATGCCGGGCAGCTCCGTCAGCCGGTGGGGGTGCTCCGAGAGCACGGTGAGGGTGTCCTCGCCGAAATGCTCCACGATGAGCCGGGCGGTGGAGGGGCCGATGCCCCGGACGGCGCCGCCGGCCAGGTAGCGCTCGATGCCCAGCAGGGTGGTGGGCATCTGAATCTCGCAGGAGACGCATCTGAACTGGCGGCCGTAGGACTTGTGCTCGGTCCATTCCCCGGTGAAAACGGCCTGCTCCCCGGGGTTCAGCTCCGGCAGGGAGCCCACCACGGTCACCTCGCTGCGGCCGGCGCGGACGGACAGCACGGAATAACCGTTTTCCTCATTGCGGTAAACGGTTCCCAGAATTCCGGCCTCCAGCTTTTCCATCCTGTCCGATCCTCCCATGGGGAGCTTTCCCGTTCCTGTTCACGGCTTGAGCTCGCCTGTAGCGGTATTTGCGGCTGCGGTGAACAGGAACGCTTTCCCGCCCGGCCATTGTAGCATAAAAACCCGGGCGGATACAGCGGAAAAATTTGCCGGTTGTCATGGTCGGGAAGCTTTGATATAATAAAGGATAATCTGAGAGGAGGAAGTGCGAAGCATATGGATTTTCTGAAAGCCCTGCTGGCTTATATGGCCACGACCCTGGTGGTGGCGGTGGAGAGCACTTCCACGCCCTCCGTGACCCCCGTGCCGACCCCCGCGCCCACGCCGGAACCCGGCACCGCGGTGGTGGAGACGACGGCGGGCCTGCCCTCCATGGAGGAGACGGCGGTGCCCACGGCCACCGTGTCGCTGACGCCGCCTCCCGTGCCCACGATCACCCCGAACATGAAGGGATATCACAACCTGGGCCAGGGGGACCGGGGAGAGGAAGTTAAGAAGCTGCAGGAACGGCTGATCGAGCTGGGCTATCTGCCGGAGGGCGCCGCGGACGGAGCCTACGGCGGGCAGACGCGGCTGGCGGTGCGCCGGTTCCAGTATTTCAACGGCCTGACGGTGGACGGCATCGCCGGAAGAGCCACCCAGACCAACCTGTTTGAGAATCCCGACGCCGCGCCCTATCCGGATCAGACGACCCCGACGCCGGAGGTTCCGGAAACGACCCCGGCGGCTCCGGAGGAGTCAGACGAGGCGGGGACGGACGAAGCCGGAACGGATGAGGCTGCGGCGGACGAGGCTGCAGCGGAAACAGCCGGAACAGCCGGCGCAGCGGAAGCAGCGCTGACTCAGGCTTCCGGAGAGGAGACCGCAGAGACGGCTGAAACTGCCGCAGCCCCCGAAGCGGAGGAGCAGCCGGCGGAAGAACCCGTGAAGGAAGCGGCCGAAGCGGCTCCGGCGGAGGAAGCTGCTGAGGCAGCTGAAACCGCAGCGGAAGCCGCTACGGAGCCGGCACAGGAAGTTGCGGAAGCTGTTGAAGAGGCCGCGACGGAGGAAGCTGCCGGGACGGCGAAGACCGCCGAAGAAACCAAGGAAGCTGAGCAGCCGGCGGAAGAGCCGGTGAAGGAAGAGGCTGAATCGGCCCCGGCGGAGGAAGCCGCCAAAGCAGCCGAAACTGCAGCGGAAGCCGCGGAGGAAACGGAAGCCCCTGCGGCGGAGGAAGCTGCCGAAACTGCCGAAGAAACCAAGACGGATGAGCAGCCGGCGGAAGAGCCGGTGAAGGAAGCGGCCGAAGCGGCCCCGGCGGAGGAAGCCGCCGAAGCAGCCGAAACTGCCGCGGAAGCCGCGGAGGAAACGGAAGCCCCTGCGGCGGAGGAAGCTGCCGAAACTGCCGAAGAAACCAAGACGGATGAGCAGCCGGCGGAAGAGCCGGTGAAGGAAGCGGCCGAAGCGGCCCCGGCGGAGGAAGCCGACGAAACCGCCGAAGCGGCGGAAACCCCGGCCCCTGCGGAGATGGTGGAGGAGGTCAACCTGGACGAGCAGGAGGCGACTCCGGTTCCTCCGAGCCCGACGCCGGAGGTGAAGATCGTCTACGAGGATCTGGCCGGCTGGGTGGCCCTGAACGAGAGCGGGGACGCCCTGCAGTGGACGGAGCTGGTGGACGGGGTGCCCGTGGTGCGGTCCCCCCGGCTGCAGCGGCACGAGGACGATATCCGGATCAGCCTGGACGACCTGTGCAAGAGCGTGATGGGCTGGACCCTGACGGAGGACGGCGAAAACTCCCTGGTGCTGGAGGCGCAGGGCTTCGTGCTGGCGCTGCTGAACGAGGACGCCGGCTTTGTGTCCATGGTGGACGGGCTGGAGATGTATACGGAGGCCCGGGACTTTGATTTCGGCGAGGGGCACTTCATCCGGGTGGATTTTCTGACCCGGGCCCTGGACGGCGAATGGGAATGGGACGCGGAGGAGGATACCCTGATCATCCGGATCCCTCAGAAGAATCCGGAGCTTTACAGCGACTGAGAAGCAAAATTTTTGGAGATAAGGCGGCGCGCCCGGGAAAACTCCCGGGCGCGCTGCTTTTTGCATTCATAAACTCCCACGCCTGGCGCGGGGGTCGTATTTCTGAAATGAAAAGGGAATGTCCCTGTTTGTCTCCTTCTTGTCTCACCAGCGGGAGAGCTCCTGACGGATCTCTTCGTCATATTCCGCCCGGTTCTGCCCGGAAAGGAGCCGCTCCAGCCCGGAGCGCACCTCCGGGTCGTCCAGCACGCCGGTCACCAGGGGGGAGAACCGCTGCCCTGCCAGGGCAAAGGCCTGATCCAGCAGGGGTTCCAGGCGCCCCTGCCAGCCTTCCTGCAGGAAGGTGACCAGGGCGGCCGCGTCCGTCAGCTGGCGGCAGGGGGATTCGGTGCGGACATAATCGGCGGGATAGCCCTCGGGGGAGCCGTTATACCAGGCGTGATGGCCGAAGGCGATATCCGCCAGGGGGCGGGTGGAGGCCCGCTTCCGGAGCATGTTGCGCCCGATGACCGGGTGCAGGGCTTCCAGCCGGACCTCGGAATCAAAGGGCTCCCGGGGGCGGCGCACGGTGTTCATGACGATGCGGCCCAGATTCCGGAAGACCCCGGCGTCCCGGGCCAGGGCGAGGGCCGCCTCGGCGGGGGATTTCCCGGAAAGGACTTCCGGCGGCAGATCGTCAAAGAAGGCGGGATCCCCGCGCAGCAGGGCCCGGCAGATCAGGACCATGGCGTCCCCGGCGGCCCGGCCCCGGACGTAGTCATCCCCGAAGAAGCGCATGACCAGCCGCAGGGTCAGATCCCGGTAGGCCGGCAGGCCCGGAAGCTCGGCATAGTCGCTGAAGGGGAGCATCAGGTTAAAGAGAAAATAATCGTCGAAGGCGTCCAGGGGGAAGGTCATCAGGGTCTTTTCCATCTGCCGGCAGGCTTCCGCCAGGAAGGCCATCTGGCGGGCGTCCTGCTGCAGCTCCGGCCGCTTGGAGACGAGCTCCGCATAATGGATGACCAGCTGGACATTCCCGTAAAGGCCGGCGTTGTCATACTGATTCCAGGGGGTGGCCAGGATCAGCCCGTGGAGCCGGGAGAGGGTTTTCTGCAGCGAGGCATAGCCGCAGTTGTATTCCATTTCATAATAGGGCCAGAGCCAGCGGGCGCTGGGGTTCTTCGAGGCCTCCTCGGGCCGGAAAACCTCATAGCAGGAATCCAGGACAGCGCTGAGCTCCCCGGCGGTCAGATCCCCCCGGGAGAGGCTTGCCCGGTTGGCACTCATCTGCTGATGGGTGCTGCGGATGAAGCGGTCCCAGGGCAGCCCGGGACACAGGGCCCGGACTTCCGGATCCCGCAGCACCTGAAGGACCCGGGAGCTGGCGGCGATCTTCCGGCGGGGCTCCGGCACGCACAGGGCGATGTTGGCCATGGCGCGGATGATATAGCCACGGGTTTCCTCCTCCCCGATTTCCGCGAAATAGCGGAAATAGGAGGCGGCTTCCGAGAAGACCAGCTCGTTTTCAAAGGCGAAGGCGGCGCCCACGGCGCTTTCGGAGCTGAGAATCATGCGGCGGCGGTAATACAGGCCCATGCCCAGCAGATACAGCTCCCGGATGATGCCGGAGCGGTCCTGCCGGATCCGGTAGAGCCGCAGCAGCGCTTCATGCAGGGCGATATAGACCCCCGCGTCCAGGTTTTCCCGCCAGTCCAGCAGGGCGGCGGCAAAGCCGGTCAGCTCCGCGATCTCCTCCGGCGGGGCGGCGTGCAGGTTGTCCAGGGCGGGGAAAAAGAACCGGGCCAGCAGCCCGTTGTTCCGGCGGGTCAGGGAATCCGCCCGCTCCCGGGCGGCCTCAAAGCCGCCGAAGCGGTCCAGGCCCGCGTAATCCCGGAGCCGGATGACCTCCCGGGCGTTTCCGATATATTCCTCCTGCCAGGGCTGCATGCCTTCACCTCCTTCCGTCCTGTCTGGCTGCCCGGTTTCGGGCGCGGGCTCTCTCAGCGGATGCCGGAGAGCACCCGCATCAGCGCGTCGATGTCGATGGGCTTGGCCAGGTGTCCGTTCATGCCGGCCGCGGCGGCCCGGGCCACGTCTTCGGCAAAGGTGTTGGCGGTCATGGCATAGATGGGGAGGCCGGCATCGGGCCGGCCGCTGGCGCGGATCTCCCGGGTGGCGCCGTAGCCGTCCAGCACGGGCATCTGCACATCCATCAGGATCAGGCTGTAGCTGCCCACGGGGGAAGCGCTGAACTTTTCCACGGCTTCCCGGCCGTTCTCCGCGGTGTCCACTTCGGCATGGGTGACCCGCAGGATTTCCTGGGCGATCTCCCGGTTGATCTCGTTATCCTCCACCAGCAGAATGCGCCGGCCGGAGAGATCCGGCAGCTCCTTCGGCGCCGCCGGGTCCTCCTGATACGCCAGGGTCCGGGAGAGGGCGGAGAGAAGGGATTTCCGGAAGAAGGGGAGGGGCAGGAAGGTGCGGATGCCCACCCGGGACGCCTGATATTCAATCTTCTCCCAGTCTTCTTCGGCGGCCAGCGCCAGGGGCAGACCGGGATGGGCCTTGTGCAGGTAATCCGCGATCTCCAGGGAGGATCCTGTGTCCTCCCGGGACTTGCCCAGCAGGATCAGATCAAAGGCCTCGCTGCGGAAGGAGGCGTCCGTCAGGGCGGAGAGGGCCTCCGAGGCGGAGGAGACCAGGGCGGCCTCGGCGCCGCTGCCCTCCAGATACCGCCGGTAAAGCTCCCGCTGGGCGGGATCGGATTCGAGAATCAGAAGCCGGCGCCCGGACAGGGCGGAGAAATCCTCCCCGCCGGAACGGAAGCGCAGGGGGATCCGCACGGTGACGGCGGTCCCTTTGCCCGGGGCGCTCTCAATGTCCACCGTGCCTTCCATGGCCTCCGTCAGGCTGCGGACGATGCTCATGCCCAGGCCCGTGCCCTCGATCTGACTGGTACGGGAGTCGTTGACCCGCTCAAAGGGATCATAGATTTTCTTCAGGAATTCCGGGGTCATGCCCACGCCGTTGTCCTCGCAGCGGAAAACCAGCAGGACCTGGTTCCCGAGGGGCTCCTCGGAGAAGCGGAAAACCAGCTTCCCTCCGGCGGGGGTATACTTGACGGCGTTGCTGATGAGATTGACATAGATCTGGCGCAGGCGGAGCACATCCCCGAAGAGGTTTTCCTGCTCCATCCCCTCCGCCTCCAGATGCCAGGCGTGCTCCTTGCGGGCGATCTGGGGCCGGACCATGACCAGCAGGTCGTGAATCAGGTCGCTGAGGGAGAACCAGGCGGGGGCCAGCCGGAGCCGGCCGGAGTTGATGCGGGACATGTCCAGCACATCGTTGATCAGATCCAGCAGATGGCCGCCGGCCGTCTCGATCTTGCCCAGGGCATCCAGCACCCGGGCCTTTTCATCGATATGCTTCCTGGCCAGGGCGGTCAGTCCGATGATGGCGTTCATGGGAGTCCGGATATCGTGGGACATGCTGCTGAGAAAGGCTTCCTTGGCGGCATTGGCGGACTGAGCGTCTGCCAGCCGGGCCTGCAGCTCCCGGATTTCCCGGCGAAGGGCTTCCTCCGTGCCGCCGGAAGGGACATCCTGTTCCGGGTTCATGAATCCGACCTCCTCTTTGTTAAGCTTCTGATGAGAATCTGCTCCGGTTCCGGAAGACGGGACCGATTCAGGGGAAGTATACCCGAAATGAAGGGGGAGGGCAAGGATAAACTTGGATTCAGCCCTTGCGCTGAAAGGGAAAATCGTGTATGATGAGCCTCACCGGAAGAGAAAGTGAGGTGAATCCGGATGAAGACTGTGCAGATCAGACTGAGCCTGGTGGAGAACGTCAACAAATTTGTGAACATCGTGGGCCATTACCCCTTTGACATGGATCTGCGGGCTGGCCGCCATGTGGTGGACGCCAAATCGATCCTGGGGATCTTCTCCCTGGACCTGAGCAGACCGATCACGCTGGAGATTTACGCGGAGGACTGCGACGACCTGCTGAAGGAGATTCAGCCCTTTGTGATTCCTCAGGAATAAAGACCGACGCCAAAACCCGAACTTTCAAGCAAAAATCGGCTTGCAATATTCGGGAATTATGGTAGAATAGCCTTCGGCCGTTCAGGCCGGAGGTTTTTTATGGGCCGGAGGCCAGGAGGAAGAAATGGAAAAGATTCGCCGCAACGAGCGCATGAGCGTGATTCTCAGGATCCTGTCGGGGACGCCGGGGAAGATGGTGACACTGAACAGATTCTGCGAGCTTTTCGGCGCGGCGAAGTCCACCGTGAGCGAGGACGTGGACGCCCTGCGCAAGGTGGCGCGGGACTTTGACCTGGGGGAGATCGAATCGGTGACTGGGGCGGCGGGAGGCGTGCTCTTCCGGCCGAAAAGACGGCGGGAGAGCTCTCTGGCCTACATCCGGGAGCTGTGCGAAACGCTGAGCGGGACCGAGCGGGTGCTGCCGGGGGACTATCTGTATTACTCCGACATCCTTTCCGCGCCGGAGATCGTAAACCGGATGGGGGAGATCCTGGCCACGGAGTTTGTGGCGGGGCAGCCGGATTTCGTGCTGACCATGGAGACCAAGGGGATTCCCGTGGCCTTCGCCACGGCCAACGCCCTGGGGGTGCCCCTGGTGATCGCCCGGCACAGCTCCAAGGTCTATGAGGGCTCGGCGGTGAACATCAACTACGTTTCCGGCTCCGGGAACATCGAATCCATGAGCCTGAGCCGCCGGGCGGTGAAGGAGCATCAGCGGGCGCTGATCGTGGACGATTTCCTGCGGGGCGGCGGAACCGCCCGGGGCATGGTGGACCTGATGCGGGAATTCAACGTGAACGTGCTGGGGCTGGCCTTCGTCATGGCCACGAAGACGCCGGAAAAGAAGCGGATCTCCGGGGAGAAGAGCCTGATGACCCTGGAGGTGACGGGCGGGGACAGCCCGGAGGCCCTGGTGCGGCCTTCCGCGTGGCTGGAGGAGACGCGCTGAGTATTTGCAAAGCCAGGCGGCATGTGGTAAAATCATAGGAACTATGATCCGGGGAAGGAGAGAGGCTTTTGTATCAGATGACCCCGCCGCAGCCGGTGCAGCCCTTTGCGCCGCAGCCGGAGGAACCGAAGCGCCTGAGCGTGACGCAGATCGCGCTGATCCTGATTGTGCTGGGCTTCGCGGTATGGTATCTGGTGACTTCCCTGACCCCGGAGGCGGAGCCCTACGGGGTGATCAGCGCCGGTACCATCGGAGCCCGCTACAGCGGGGACTGCCTGCTGATCCGGGATGAGACGCCCTACGACGCCGAGGGCCTGACCAGCATCGAATACATCGCTGAGGAAGGCGCCACCGTGTTCCGGGGGACCACGATCTGCAACGTCTATTCCTCCGGCTTCAGCACCCGGGAGATGACCACCCTGCAGGAATACCGGGATCAGATCAAGGATTATCAGATGAAGCTGATCCGGTCCGAGGTGGCGACGGACGCCCGGATGGAGAAGCTGGGCAGCGAGATCATGAACCTGGCCCTGGAGGTGCGGGCCATCGTGGGGGGCGCCCGGGGCAACATGAACAACCTGGAGAGCCTGCTGAAAACGGCGATCCAGGCCCGGCAGAGCTACCTGAAGCAGAAATACAGCGAGGATCAGCGCATGACCCGGCTCTATGACGACGAGCAGAGCCAGATGCAGCGGATCAGCTCCTGGACGAAGCAGTACGCCGCCATGAATGAAGGCATCGTCAGCTTTTATTCCGACGGATATGAATACGGGCTGACGGTGAACAACTACGACCAGTTTACCCCGGCCCAGGTGCGCAGCATGATCAACGGCAACAAGCCGGAGCAGAGCGTGCTGCAGAAGGGAAAGACCACCATCTACCGGATGATCCGGGACGGATACTGGTACGTGGTGATGATGGTGCGGGACAGCGGCTGGAACCCGGTGGAGGGCGCCACCTATGAGCTGAAGCTGGAAAGCTTCCAGGACACCACGGTCCAGGCCCGGGTGCTCTCCTTCACCCGCAGCGGCGGGGAGATGGCGGTGCGCCTGTCGGTGCAGGCCCCGGTGCAGCCCATCCTGTATATCCGCACCTGCAGCGGCGAGCTGGGCGACAATGTTTCCACCCTGACGGTGCCCTCCCGGGCCCTGTATACCCAGGACAACATGGTGGGCGTCGTGGTGGTGGACGGGCAGTATCAGACCTTTATTCCCGTGAACGTCCTGGAGAACCGGGACGGCACGGCTTTCATTTCCGCGATACAGCAGGGCGTCCTGGCGGAGGGACAGACGGTCCGCCTCTTCTGAGGGGGACGGAGCACGGCGCTTCCGGGGTTGGAAGGCCGGAGGTGAGGAGGCAATCGCAAGCATGGCATGGAAGGACCTGCAGGCCCGGATCCGGAGTTTTCTGGGCGGCAAGGGAGAGACGACATCCCGGAGACCGGACGGAGGCACCAGCTGCTACCGCCCGGTGCAGCGGAAGAACCGCCAGGAGGAAAACATGGCGCGGGAGAAGGCAGCGGAATATGCAGCTGTCCAGCCCCAGACGCCCTATGCCCATTCGGGCTTCACGGGGATGAACCCGCCCCAGGCGGGGGGCGCCCCCTATCAGAGCACCCTGGCGGCGGATCCCTACGGATACGGCGCGGCCCAGGCGGCGCAGCAGGAATACCGGACGGAGTACGTCCAGGGCCGGCAGGAGGCGGGCGGGATGCCCGGCTACGGCTGGCGGGGGCCGGAGGCCCCGGCGGAGAACATCTCCTACATGCCCGGCGTGGCGGCCCCCGGGGCGGCCGGCAGCAGCTTCACCCATGTGGAGCACATCATGGCCATCACCTCGCTGCAGAGCTGCTATGAGGCCATCGAGTGCATGAAGAACGGCGAAACCCTGATCGTGACCCTGGATGTGCTGGGCAGCGACGGCGAGAGCATCCGCTGCCAGGACATGCTGGCCGGCGCGGCCTTTACCCTGCAGTGCACGGTGCGGAACCTGCCCAGCGTGGGGGTGGTGATCATCGCCCCGGCGGAGGTCAAGATCCTGCCGGAGCAGACCTCCGGAAGCTACAGCGCCCAGGCCTATGCGGCCCCGGTGCAGCCCTATCCGGAGGAGGAATATCCGCCCCGCCGGGAGCGGCGGGCCAGCCGGAACGCGGTGGGCTGGGACAACGCCTCCCAGGGCGGCAGCCAGGGCTTCAACCCCTATACGGGGAGCATGCCGGCGGCAGCCGGGAACTACGGCGCCTACGGCGGATACTGAGCGAATCATCGGTCCGGGAAAGGGCCTGAAACAAAAC
Organism: uncultured Oscillospiraceae bacterium; assembly: GCA_964600995.1. GTDB lineage: Bacteria > Bacillota > Clostridia > Christensenellales > Aristaeellaceae > Aristaeella. The sequence goes on from CAZRLU010000024.1 coordinate 14,992, forward strand.
GGGAGGAGAGAGAATCATGGAAAGAGTGACAGTGGATCTGATCAGCACCAAGGAGTTTTCGCATGTGTCCAAGGGATACAATCCCAAGGAAGTGGACGAGTTCCTGGATGACATCTGCGACGAGATGGAACGGATGGAAGCGGAGATCAAGGACCTGCGGCAGAAGACCACGGCGGTGCGCCCCGCGCAGCCCGCTGCGGCTGCGGCTTCCGCGGAGCCCGGAGAGGATATCACCAACCAGTTCAAGGAGATCCTGACCACCGCCCAGCAGGTGAAGGATGAGACCATCCGCAAGGCCAAGGAGGACGCGGCGGCGATCCGGGCCAAGGCGGAGGCCGAGGCCACCGAGCGGCTGGACGGGCTGAAGGACGAGAAGGAAGCCCTGACCCGCCAGATCTCCGAGCTGAAGACCACGGCGGCCAACTACCGGAAGCAGTTCGAGGAGCTGCTCCAGGCCCAGCAGGAAGCCCTGGAGAAGGCCACGGAGCTGTTCTGATGCCCCTTGCTCCGGCGCCGGAAGGCGCCCGGAGAGGACCGGAAGGAATAAAGGAGAAGCAAGATGTTCGGACGCAGGCCGGACGGCCGGAGACTGAAGGGCGTGGACCCGGTGGTCCAGATCACGCCCTATGTGATGCCCATGCGCTGTGACGCGCAGGTTTTTCTGGAGCACAAGCTGGACTACGAGATGCTTTCCCGGTACATCGCCCGCAAGGCGGTGGAGGGCGAGAAGGTGACCTTCATGCAGATCATCATCGCCGCCTACGTCCGGGGCGTGAGCCAGCATCCGGAAATCAACCGGTTCATCAAGAACAAGCAGTTCTTTTCCCGCAACAACCTGTCCGTGGCCTTCACGCTGCTGAAGGACAGCCAGAACCACGACAGCCCGGAAACCGTGACCCGGATCGAGTTCGACCCCACGGACACCCTCTTTGACGTGCGGGACCGGATGATCGCGGCGGTGGAGGCTGCCCGGGGCGAGGGGGAGGAGACCGTCGGCTTCATCGACAAGCTGCTGAAGGTGGTCTTCGCCCTGCCGGGACTGCCGAACGTGATCGTGGGCCTGGTGCGGCTGCTGGACCGGTACGGCCTGGCCCCGAAGGCGCTGATCATGGAGCTGCCCTTCTACAGCAGCATGTTCATCACCAACAACGCCTCCATCGGGCTGCACCATGTGTGGCATCACATCTACAACTTCGGGACCGTCAGCGCCTTCTTCGGCATGGGCAGCATTCTGAAGGAAGCCACCGTGGACGCGGAGGGCAGGACCCGGATGAAGCGCTGGCTGCCCATCGGCGTGACGGTGGACGAGCGGGTGACCTCCGGAGCCCACTATGCCGCCTTCTTCGCGGACGTGGTGCGCTGTCTGAATCATCCGGAGCTGCTGGAGACGCCGCCGGAAAGCGTGCGCTATGATCCGGGAGTGGAATACCATGTGCCAAAGATCGGAGCGAAGTAAAGAGAAGCATATCAAACACCGCGGGAGCAGGCTGCTTCCGCGGTGTTTTGATGGGCGGCGGCTTACGCTGTGCGCCGCGTTTTCAAAGGTTGAAAGGCCGGAATCCGCCCGGAGCGGAACGGGTGCGGCCGCCGGCCTCAGATAAAGCTTTCGTCCCGGTTGAAGAGGGGCACGAAATCCGGATCGGCGGCCTCCGGCTCCTGCAGGAAGCCGGGGAGTCCCAGGGCGATCATGTGATCCCGGACCCGGCGGTACTCCTTCTCCGTCACCCGGCGGTCCAGCCCCGGGATGGCGACCCCGTTCATGGGGATGTACTGGCGCATCAGGCTGACGGGGGTGCCCTCCGGCAGGCTGTCCCGGATCCAGGTCAGAAGCTTCAGGCTTTCCCCGGTGAGGGAGGGCAGGATCAGATGGCGGATCAGGGTGCCCCGGGTCATGATCCCGTCCTCGTTGTATTGGGGGGCACCGGTCTGGCGGCACATCTCGGAGATGGCGGCGGAGGCCGCCTCAAAATAGTCCGGAGCTCCGGCACACAGGGCCCCCATCCGGGAGGACCAGTGCTTCAGGTCCGGCAGATAGACGTCCACGGCGCCCTCCAGCATCCGCAGGGTTTCCACCCGTTCGTAGCCGGAGGTGTTCCACACCAACGGCAAGGCGGGCCGGTGGATCTCCAGGGCCTCCAGGATCCGGGGAAGGAAGGGGGTGCCGGTGATCAGGGAGATGGACTGCATCCCCGCGTCCTCCAGGCGGCGGAAGCTGTCCGCCAGCATGGCCGGAGTA
>CAZRLU010000025.1:0-17179 GCA_964600995.1 uncultured Oscillospiraceae bacterium
GTACAAAGGCCCTGCCTTCGCTGACGCTCGCCACGGCCTAAGTACCGGCGTTCTCAAGGCTCGCAGGCTGCAAACACCGCATGCCGGCTGCCCAGCGGCGCCGTCTGCAATCATCTTGTGGAAGGTTGGTTTTCAGACCGAAACCTTGATCAGGATACGGTTTTTGGGTATAATAGCGGACGGTTTGGAAGCGAAAGCCGCGGGTCGCGGCGGGCTTCGGCCATCCGCTGTTTTCCTTCTGCGGGAGGGTGCGGAGGGCTGCCGGAAACAGAGTTTTTTACGATGGGGAGCGCGTATGGAGATACAGGAATCCGGATACCTGATCTGGATGGGATGCAGCGTGCTGCTGAGCTTCGGGCTTTTCTGGTTGGCGGAGCTGCGGCGGGAGCCCCGGGGCGGGGCCCTGGCGGGGCTGTGCCTGGGGCTGGGAACCCTGGGCGGGGCCTTGGGGGCGAAGATCGCCTACTATCTGTGCCAGATTGACTTTATGATCGCCCAGGGGTGGGCGGAATCCCTGTGGACCATGAACCCGGAGGGGCTGAGCTTCTATGGAGGAGTGGCCGGGGTTTGCCTGGGAGTGGCCCTGGCGGCGCGGCTCTGCGGCCGGAAGCCGGTGGCGGTGCTGAACCGGTTCGCCCCCTACGGGCTGATCCTGGGAGCACTGGCCCGGTTCGGGGAATACTTCCTGGGCATGCTGGGAGTGGGGTACTACCTGGAGAATCCGGCGGTGTGCTTCTTCCCCCTGGCGAGGGGCTTCTCCTACGGGGAGGACTACACGGAGTGGTACCTGGCGGTGTTCATGCTGGAGGGGCTGAGCCTGCTGATCGTGGCGGCTTTCTCCCGGTTCCGGCTGCGGGAGCACCGGTTCATGCGGAGCCTGTTCTGGATGTGCCTGCCCCAGATCCTGCTGGAGAACATGCGGATGGGGTCCATGATGTGGTTCTTCTGCATCCGGGTGGAGCAGCTGGCCTGCATGGTGACGATGTTCGTGATCCTGGTGATCTACGGGGCGCGGACCAGGGGCGGGAAGGAAAGATGGATTCCGGCCCTGATCGCCCTGGGGTGCGCCGGGCTGTTCATCGTTTGCGAGTTCGCCATGGAAGGGAAGATCCTGTTTCTGCAGTTTCTGGATCTCTTCGCCTGCTACGGGCTGATGGCCCTGGGGCTGGTGATCCTGGGATGGACGGAAGTTTGGGCCTTTAGAAGATACATGCGCGACATGCGCGCGCAGAAAACGATTCAGTCCTGAACGCGCGGGAGTTCCCCAGATACAGTTACCCGAAAAGAAAGGAAAGACCATGAAGAAGACGATCCTTTGCCTGATGCTGGTTTTTTCCCTGCTGGCGACGTCGGCGGGGGCGGAGATTCTGAACCTGCCGCTGGATTTTGAGCCGGCGCCCAGGCCCCAGGGGGACTATCCCGCCCAGCGGAACACCGAGGGGTATGACCACTACGAGGATCCCTCCATCACGGCGGATTATGAGATGGTGATCAGCAAGGAATGGCAGATCACCTATTACAAGGCCCGGGTGAAGATCGCCAACGCCAGCCAGCTGCGGACCGCCGCGGCCAGCACCTTCGACAAGAAGGCCCTGGCGCCCACCCAGACCATCGCCCGGCGGATGAACGCGGTGGTGGCCATCAACGGGGACTACTACACCGGGAACGCGGGACGGTACGTGCTGCGCCAGGGGCAGGTTTTCCGGGATTCCATGGCGGCAAACCAGGACATCCTGCTGATCGACGAGGACGGGGATTTCCACATCGTGATGGCGGAGGATCATCCCGAGGAGATGGACAAGACCACCTTCAACGGAAAGAAGATCGTCAACGCCCTGTGCTTCGGGCCGGCGCTGGTGAAGGACGGGGAGGTCGTGGCGGACCTGAACAAGGCCCAGAAGCAGTCCAACCCCAAGAGCGGGGAGCAGCGGATCGCCATCTGCCAGATGGGGCCGCTGGACTACATGGTGATCACCGTGGCCCACTGGGGCATGACCCTGGAGGGCTTCGCGAAGTTCGTGGCCTCCTTCGAGGGGGTGCAGCAGGCCTACAACCTGGATGGGGGCAACTCCTGCCACATCGTGTTCATGGGCAACTGGCGGAACAAGATCAACACCCAGGGCGGCCAGGACTACCGGGCGATTCCGGACATCGTGTACTTCGCCAGCGCGTATCAGCCGGACTGAGGAGGCCTGGATGAAGAAGAGGATCGCGGGATGGGCGCTGGCGGCGCTGCTGGTCTTTGCGGCGGCCGCCGGGGCTCCGGTGACGGCGGGGGCCGCGGAGACCGCGGCGGCAGAGGCGGCTGCGGAGACGGTGAGCTTCAAGAAGTTTTCCGCCCCGGCGGACAGCGAGACGCTGGACCTGGGGAAGACGGTGGTGAAGGGGAACGAGTTTGAGGACTTCTACGCCTTCCTGGCGCAGTTTCCGAACCTGAAGAAGGTGGACATGTTCGCCTCCACCGTGCGGGAGGAGCAGGTGGACGCCATGCGGGCCCGGTTCCCCCAGGTGGAGTTCGGATGGACGATGAAGGTGGCGGGATACACGGTGCGGACCGACGACACCTCCTTTTCCACCCGGCACGGGAACGAATCCACCCGGCGGGGATGGGAAACATACCGGCTGCTTTTGAACTGCCCGAATCTGAAGGCCCTGGACCTGGGGCACAACGACATCGACGACCTGAGCTTCCTTTACGAGCTGCCCCAGCTGAAGGTGCTGATCCTGGCGGACAACAAGATCAGGGATCTGACGCCCATCACCTGCCAGAAGGAGCTGGAATACATCGAGCTGTTCCGGAACGAGATCGAGGACGTTTCGCCGCTGGCGGAGCTGGAGCACGTGCTGGATCTGAACCTGGTGTTCAACTACATCACGGATCTGAGCCCCCTGGAGGGGATGCACAGCCTGGAGCGGCTGTGGGTGAACCATTACAACCACTACAACGTGGACGTCCCCATGGATGAGGAGATGCTGGCCCGGCTGCGGGCGGCGCTGCCGCAGACCCTGGTGGACACCACGGCGAAGAGCCCCACCGGGAACTACTGGCGGAAGCATCCGCGGTACGACGCCATCGCCCGGATGTTCCGCAACGGCGGGCAGTACGAGCCCTTCGCGGAGAGCGGGGAGGCGGAGAAGCCATGAGGGAAGGACCGGAAGCCGGGCGCGGAAAGCTGATCCGGCGGGCCGGAGCGCTGATCCTGGCGGCGGCGATGAGCCTGGGGCTGACGGCTCCGGGGAAAACCGCCCTGGCGGAGACGGCCCGGGACATCACCAAGAGCGGGACCTACACCGTGAGCCCCTCGAAGGGGAAGAAGCACACCTCCTGGAAGAATTTCACCGACGGGGCCTACACCACCTGGTGGGAAAGCGACGCCGGGGATCCGGCCTTCGTGGAGATCAAGGCGAAGGAGGAGGTCTACGGCCTGTACCTCTGCTTCCACACGATTCCGGAGAGCTATGTGATCCAGACCCGGGAGGAGGGCGGAGACTGGCAGACGGCGGCGGAGGGGGATCCCCTGTACGCCCACGCCTTTTTCGAGCTGCCCGGGGCCCGGGAGATCCGGGTGCTCTCCACGGTGGAGGGGCCCCAGGTGATGGGGCTGAACGAGCTCTTCCTCTTCGGGGAGGGGGAGACGCCGGACTGGGTGCAGAAATGGGCGCCCCCGGAGGAGAAGGCGGACATCCTGTTCGCCATGTGCCACCCGGACGACGAGCTGATCTTCCTGGGCGGGGCCATCCCCACCTATGACGTCGAAATGGGCAAGCGGGTGGTGGTGGCCTACCTGACCTATGCGGACAAGGTGCGCCGCAGCGAGGCCCTGAACGGCCTGTGGACCATGGGGGTGCGGAACTATCCGGACTTCGGGCCCTTCGCCGACGCCTACACCCGGAAGCTGGAGAACGCCTACAAAAAGGTGGACGAGGCCCGGGGGCAGGAGATCGTGGAGGGCTGGGCGGTGGAGCTCTTCCGGAAATACCGGCCGGAGGTGGCGGTGACCCATGACCTGGAGGGGGAATACGGCCACGGCCAGCACAAGATGACCGCCGACGCCATGACCCGGGCCTGGCAGGTTGCCGGGGATCCGGCGGCCTATCCGGAGTCGGCGGAGAAATACGGCGCCTGGCAGCCGAAGAAGCTGTACGTCCATCTCTACGGGGACAAGGCGGAGCGGACCCAGCTGAACTGGGACGTGCCGCTTTCCGCCTTCGGCGGGAAGACGGGGATGGACCTGGCGGTGGAGGCCTACAAGAAGCACCGGACCCAGATGAGCCTGACCATCGAGGTGGGGGGACAGACCCGGAAGCTCTCCGTGCGGGGGACGGGCAAGCTCTTCCCCAACACCAGCTTCGGCCTGTACGGCACGACGGTGGGGCCGGATACGGAGCATACGGATTTCCTGGAGAATATTCCGGAGTAAGCAAGCTTTCCCGGCGGAAGCCGGGTGGTACATCAGGGACAGTCCCTAATGTACCAAAACCGAAAATGGTACATTAGGGACTGTCCCCAATGTACCAAAATGGAGGGAAGAACATGAACGCACGCGTTATTCGGCGAGTTTTCATCGGGCTGATGATTTTATCCCTGGTCTTTGTGGTGTCCTCCCCCGCCCTGGCGGCGGTGACGGAGCTGCCCATGGACCAGGCGGCCGGGGGCATGGAGCTGCCGGAGGCAAACTGGACGGCGGTGCCGGGGGAAACGGCGCTGACGGACGAGCGGGTGCTGGCCGGGGGCACGGCCCAGCCGAAGGTGCTGAAATACGACGGGAAGACCGGGACCTGGGCGCCCACGGAGAAGGACGCGGCGGTCTCCAAGTATGACTGGATGTTTTACGAGGATCCGTCCATCACGGTGCGGTGCGAGTACCTTTCCGTGATTCCCGCCTTCAAGGCCAAGCAGATCCAGAGCTCCGTGACCTACATCAAGGTGGCGGACGGGAGCCAGGTGCGCTCCGCCATGAGCTTTGACACCTACAAGAAGGGTGGCTACGTGGAGGCCGTGGACATGGCGAAGCAGAAGAACGCCGTGGCGGCGGTGAACGGGGACTTCTTCAAGTATCACGGCAAGGTGGGCTACGTGCTGCGGCAGGGAGAATTCTACCGCAACAAGCTGAACGGCAAGCGGGACGTGCTGTTCATCGACAGCGAGGGCAACTTCTCCGCCATCTACGGCGCCACGGAAAAGGACGGGGAGGACTACATGGCCTCCCTGCCGGAGGGGAAGACCATCGTGAACACCTTCACCCTGGGGCCGGTGCTGGTGGAGAACGGGGAAGCCCGGACCATCAGCGAAACCAGCGTGGCGAAGAGCGGGGAGTTCCAGTGGAAGTACGCCCAGCAGCGGGTGGCCATCCTGCAGACCGGGCCGCTGGAATATGCCATCGTGGAGGCCTACGGCAAGACCGACGGCAGCATGGGCATGACGATTCAGGAATTCGCGGACTACATCGCGTATCTGTTCCCGGACTGCGTCATGGCCTATAACCTGGACGGGGGCGGATCCACCAACGTGGTGGTGAAGGACAAGCGCATCGAGGCCACGCCGGGCCACCGGAAGATCAGCGACATCCTGTATTTCGCCTCGGCCTGGCAGGAGGATTGAGCATGGAGCCTTTGGAGATGGGAGCGGTCCGGCTTTTCCCCTTCGGGGCCGCGGTGGCCCTGGGGCTGGGCATCGGGGCGGCCTGGAGCCTCCGGCGCGCGACGGGGGACCGGGAGAAGCGGACCCTCGAGTACTTCTGGCTGATGGCGCTGCCCCTGGGGCTTTTCCTGGCCCACCTGGGGTGGTGCCTGAGCAACCTGGACATGATCGAGGACCAGTTCCTGGAGGTGCTTTGTGACTTCCCCGGGGGCGGATATCTGCTCTACGGGGCCCTGGCGGGGGCGGCTGTCGCTTTGGGAATCGCCTGCCGGATCACCGGGGCGGGATACGGCTTCACGGCGGACCTGCTGGCGGGACCCTTCCTGCTGCTGGGGGCATGCTGCGCCTTCGGGGAGGGGCTCATCGGCATGGGCACCGGATGGAAGGTGGAGGACTGGTTCCTGGCGGAGAACGGCATGAGCCTCTTCGCCTCGGAGGAGCCGGGGGCCCTGACGGCGTTCTTCTCCCGGTTCCCCTTCGCCCTGCGGGACGCCTTCTACGGCGACGCCAACTGGGCGGTTTTTCTGCCGGTGGGCCTGGGGCTGCTGGCGGGGATCTGGGGCCTTTCCCGGATGAAGGACTCGGCGGTGGCCGGGAACGAGGCCATTTTCAGCTTGAGCCTGTATGCCGCGGTGCGGATCTTCTATGAGAGCCTGCGGCAGGACGACATCCCGAAGTGGGGCTTCGTGCGGGTGAACCAGGTGCTGAGCGCGGTGGTGCTGCTTGCGCTGGTGATCCTCTGCATGCGCAGCTCCGGGGCCAAAGCCTGGCCCTCCTGGGCGCTGCTGCTGGGCGGCGCGGCGATGGTGGCGGCGATGGAGTTCGCCCTGGAGGACAAGATCCTGGAGGGGCTGACCATGGACGTATGCTACGTGATCACGGCGGCGGGCTGCTGCATGATGTATACGGCGGTGAGCCGGCTGCGGAAGATGCGGCTGGATCCGAAGCGGCTGGCGGGCATCCGCCGGATGACGGAATGAGAAGGCGGGGGGAACGGAAATGAAGAGGCTGCTTGCGTGGCTGCTGCTGTGCTGCCTGACAGCTGCCTGCGCCGGGATGGCCGGCGCGGAGGGGGAGCTGCGGGGATACAGCAAGGGGGAGGGCTATGTGTATCTCTCCTTCGGGGAATATCCCCAGACGGCGGAGGGCGAGGTGCTGCCCATCCTGTGGCGGGTGCTGGAGACGGATGAGGAGAAGGCCTATGTGCTGAGCGAGTACATCCTTTTCGCCCGGAGCATGCACACGAGCCTGCGGGAATACCGGGACGAGCTGAAGGGGGACTTCGCGCAGACGGAGCTGTGCCACTACCTGAACACGGAGTTCGCGGAGCAGGCCTTCCCCGGCGGGGAGCTGGAGATGCTGCTGCCCTGCGAGGACTTCGGGAAGGTGTTCCTGATCTCCCGGGACGACATGAAGAACAAGAACTACGGCCTGGGATCCACCAACCCGGGGACCACCAGCCAGAAGAAGATCGAGGCGAACCCCGGCGTGCGGGCCTGGGGCACGGAATGGGCCATCCGGAACAACGGGTTCCCGGAGGACGAGTATCCGGATCCCAAGGCCCGGGTCATCGGCCGGGCGGGGGCCCACATCTCCCAGGAGGAGATGCGGCTGTATGTGTTCGCGGCCCGGTTCGGGAGCTGCAGCCCCTGGTGGGCCCGGACCCAGTCCACCACCGACGAGCGGCAGGCGGTCTGCACCAAGGACGGCGGACAGATCGGCCGGATCGAGGTGGGACGGGACAACGAGGGGGTGCGCCCCGCGGTGTACCTGGCGCTGGACGCCTTTGAGATCGCGGGGGGAGCCGGCACGAAGGAGGATCCTTACGTGATCCGGCCGAAGGGAAAGGACGCGGAATGAGCGGAAGAGGAAGAAGACGGGCCGCGGCCCTGCTGGCGGCGCTGGGGATGAGCCTGGCGGCGGCGGGGGGCGCGGAGAGGGCGCTGCCCCTGGAGGGCACGGCGCCTTATCCGCCGGTGGCGGAGGCCCTGGGGGTCGACGGCCTGAGCTATGACGACGGGACGATGCGGGTGCGCATCAGCACGGACACGGCCCAGGAGACGAAGATCTACTGGGTGGAGGTGGCGCTGACGGATCCCAGCCAGCTGCGGACGGCGCTGGCGGGGCCGAAGGGCACCAAGAAGCTGGCCCAGCCCCTGACCATCGCCCGGCGGGAGAACGCGGTGCTGGCTCTGAACGGGGACTTCTTCACCGGCCACGGCAGCGGCGTGGTGTACCGGCAGGGGGAGCTGCTGCGGAACGAGCCGGCCTACACCCGGGACGAGCTGATCATTGACGAGCGGGGGGACCTGCACATCCTGGCGGTGGCTCCCGGCACGTCGAAGAAGGTCATCTCCGCGGGGATCGAGGCCTTCCAGGCGGAGCACCGGATCATCCAGGCCTTCTGCTTCGGCCCGGGGCTGATCATCGACGGGGTGAAGCAGGAGTTCAACTACGCGGAGAAGGTTTCCTGCGGCTATCCCACCCGGGCCCAGCGGCTGGTTTTCTGCCAGACGGGGCCGCTGGAATACCTGTTCCTGGCCACGGAGGGCCCGGAGCAGAACCAGCCGGGGCTGACGGTGCCGGAATGCGTGGAGCTGCTGGAAAATCGGGGCGGGGTCCTGCAGGCCTACAACCTGGACGGGGGCAACTCCACCCAGATCATCCTTTGCGGGGAGAAGATCAACGCCCGGGACTTCGGCAAGGCCCGGGACATCGCGGACATGATCATTTTCGCGACGCTGAAGGCGCCGGAGGAATAAGAGGGCTCCCGGGGGAGCCGAAAGAGGAGATGGGTACCCATGCATCTGAAGAGACTGATTTCCATGGCCCTGGCGGCCATGATGCTGCTTTCCCTGGGGACCGCCGCGGCGGCCAAGGGGCCGACCCTGAAGGACCTGCAGGCGGAGATTGCGGGGAAGAGCCCGGAGGAGATTCGGAGCTGGAGCGGGGAGGAGTTCGCCGGGGCGCTGCACGCGGATCCGGCGGAGATCCCGTATCCGGAGAACCGGCAGGCGGACGGCTACCTGCCGGAGGGGGAATTCGTCTTTGAGGATCCGGAGAAGGGCCTGTGGGCCTACCTGAGCCCCACGCTGCAGGTGGAGATCGTGAAATACGACATGCCGGAGGTGCCCCATATCTGGTATGAAGCCAACGTGATCTTCAAGCCGGAGGCGGAGCAGCTGACCCAGTACAAGTATGTGAACGCCACCTTCAAGAACCAGGAGATCTATCCGGAAACCCTGGCCCAGACCAGCCAGCTGGTCTTCGCCATGAACGGGGACTATCACCTGGAGCGGATCAAGAAGAAGTGGCTGGTGGGGAACATCATCCGGAAGGGCGAGGTGCTCTACAACTACGATCCGAAGAAATCCATGTCCTTCCCGAACATGGACACCCTGGCCATCCGCAACGACGGAAGCTTCTCGGTGTATGCCGGGACGGAAATCTCCGCCGACGAGCTGCTGGCCCAGGCGGCCCCCGGGGATCCGGCCTTCGTGCACGACGCCCTGTCCTTCGGGCCCTACCTGGTGCGGCAGGGGGAGATCCGGCTCTTTGACGGCAACCACGCGGAGAAGCTGGAGCCCCGGAGCGCCTACGGCATGATTTCCCCCGGGCATCTGCTCTTCGTGATGGTGGAGGGGAAGATCCCGAAGCGGAAGGACCTGCGGGGCGAGCAGGGCATGAGCCTGTGGCAGCTGGCGAAGCTGATGTACGCCCGGGGCTGCACCGAGGCCATGAACGTGGACGGGGGCAGCACGGCGGTGATGCTCTTCATGGGGACGAAGCTGAACCGGACGGGGAAGGCTTCCTCCCTGGGCAAGCCCCGGAACCAGCACGAGCTCTTCGGCATCGGACTGAGCGAGCAGGTGCACACGGATATGGTGAATCCCAAGAAGAAGTAAGCGGAACGTGTGGCTGCCCGGCGGGCGGCGCGCTGGCTGCGGGGACGGAACGGAGGCCCGGAGAACAATGAACGGGATTCCGCGACCGGGCCCAGGCAGACGAAGGCAACGGGACCGGCGGAGGCCGCCGGGAGGAGGAAAAGGTATGATCCGAAGATTGGGCGCCCTGATGATGATCCTGGCGCTGGTCCTTTGCACGGGGCCGGCGGCCGCCGGCGCGGAAGCCCCGGAGACCCTGGACATCAACGGGCTGAAGATCCGCCCGGGCATGACCGCCTTCTCCACCCTGAAGGGACGGCAGGAGCCCCGGTACACCGCGGAGGACGTGGCGGAGCCCCTGACCCAATACTGCCCGGACCTGCTGGCCCTGGACCTGGGGCACAACGACGTCAGCGACCTGAGCTTTGTGAAGGCCTGGCCGAAGCTGCGCCGGCTGATCGTGGTGGACTCCAAAACCCCGATCACGGACATCTCGCCCCTGGCGGAGCTGGAGGACCTGGAGTACGTGGAGCTGTTCATGCAGAACATCATGGACATCTCGGCCCTGGCGGGGAAGACCCACCTGATCGACCTGAACCTGGCCCACAACGACATCACGGACCTGACGCCCCTGCACAGCTGCACGGGGCTGAAGCGGCTGTGGATCTCCTACAACCGGCATCTTTCCGACGCCCAGATCAAGGCCTTTCAGGAGGCGGTGCCGGAGTGCCGGGTGGTGAACAACGAATGGAACTCCACGGGCCGGGGCTGGCGGGAGACGGCGAAGGGGCCGGTGCCCCATTACAGGATCCTGATGGAGAGCTTCAGGTCCGGGGAGTATATCCCCTTTGAGGATTCGGCGCCCCTGACGGCGCCGGAGGAAGCTTCCGCCGGGGAAACGGAGGACGCAGAGCCGGCGGAAGGCGGAGTCGCTTCGGACGGAGTGGCGGATGAGGAAGCCGCGGCTGCGGACGAGGCTGAAGGCGGAGCGCCGGTGGGCGAAGCGGCTGGAGTGGCCGGGGACGCGGCAGGCACGGAAGCCGGAGCCGGGTCAACCGGGGAGACCGGGGCCGCGGAGACGGCAGACCAGGAGAACACAGAGGACGGCGCGTCCGGAAGGCCGGAGGCAGCCCGCCGGGAAGGGGAAAAGACCAACAGCCGGGGGCTCCTGCGGAACGGCGGGAGCTTTGTTTATGTGCTGCAGGAGGACGGGACCATCCTGGGCTGGGGGGACAACCGGATGGGGCAGCTGGGCACCAAACCCACGAAGCTGCTGCTGACGCCCCGGACCGTGGCCGACGGCCTGGACGGCCGGGAGTTGGCGGACATCCAGTGCGGCAACGAGAACACCCTGTTCTTGACGAAGGACGGGCTGGTTTACACCTGCGGCACCTATTCCCGGGGAACCCAGGGGCTGGGGCGGCTGGACAGCATCGTGAAGACCCCGACCCGGATCCCCGGGCTGGAGCGGATCGTGCAGATCTCCTGCGGCTTCGGCCACAACGCCGCCCTGGACGCGGACGGGCACATCTGGATCTGGGGCCGGAACGACCACGGGCAGCTGGGGGTGGGGGACAAGACTGCCCGCAGCACGCCGGTGATGCTGCCCCTGGAGGGGATCGCCGCGGTGAACTGCGGCGGCAAGTTCACCCTGGCCCAGGACCGGGAGGGAACCCTGTGGGGCTGGGGAACCAACACCTATCAGGTGCTGGCGGAGGGACAGAAGCAGTCCTATTCCGAACCCATCCGGCTGGAGGGCTTTGAGGACAAGAAGATCGTCTCCTTCTCCGGAGGCTCCGACTGCGCCTTCTGGCTGGACGCGGAGGGCACGGTCTGGACCCGGGGCCGAAACGAATACCGGCAGCTGGGGTCCCAGGCGGCGGAGTGGAAGACCTCGCCGAAGCTGACGACGGTGGATATCCCGGAGAAGGTGCGGACGGTCTGCGCCTACTCGGCCGCCACCGCGGCCCTGACGGAGAACGGGAACGTCTGGATCTGGGGCAGCGTCAGCGCGGGGCAGCTGGGCAACGGCACCATCCCCAACGGGGTGTTTCCGGTGCTGTGCTGGGACAAGGGCGACGCGGTGGAGATCGCCATGGGCAGCCTGATCAGCTCCCTGCGGACGGCGGACGGAAAGATCTGGCTGACGGGATACAACGCCTACGGGCAGATGGGGGACGGCACCAAGCGCAGCACCTATACCTGGCTGTGGAACGGAACGACCATCGACGGGAAGACGGAGGAATGAAGATGAGAGATAGCATCCGGAGAGCAGGCGCGGCCCTGCTGGCGGCGGCGCTGCTGGCGGCGGGATGCGCGGCGGCGGAAAACGCGGCGAAGGAAACGGCGGAGCCGGCGGTTCCGCTGCTGGAGCTGCCTGCCCTGGAGGGCGGAAGCCTGGAGGAGATCCCGGTGGAGCAGAACAGCCTGAAGCACTCCATTCCCGTGAAGGAGAGCTGCTATCTCTACGGGGACGACAGCGGGAACCCCACGGGCTACGCGGATCCCTCCATCACGGTGAACATCGGCCGGGGGCGGATCTATGAGACCAACTACATCTATGCCCGGGTGAAGATTGCCTCCCCCTCCCAGCTGCGGACTCTGATGAACTCCTCCATCACCAGCAACGATACCAACTACGCCTCCACCCTGGCGAAGCGGGTGAACGCAGTGGTGGCCATCAACGGGGATTTCTACGGCGGCGACGACCTTTGGACCGGCCGGAAGGGCGCCATCATGCGGCAGGGCAAGCTGCAGCGGCTGAAGTGCGACGGGCGGTTCGACGTGCTGGTGGTGGACCGGGAGGGGAACTTCCACATCCTGCAGAAGGCGAAGAACGAGGAGGTGGAGGCCTGGACGGAGCGCGCGGCCAACATCTTCACCTTCGGCCCGGCGCTGGTGGTGGACGGGACCCCCATCTACGGGGAGCGCAGCAGCAGCATTGCCAGCGAGAAGCCGGCCCAGCGGATGGCCATCTGCCAGACGGGGCCGCTGGAATATCTGCTGATCACCAGCGAGGGACCCCAGAACCCCGGATCCACGGGGCTGAGCATCTATCAGTTCGTGGACCTGATTTCCAGCATGCCCGGGGTGCAGAACGCCTATAACCTGGACGGGGGATCCTCCTCGACGCTGGTTTTCCGCATGGACGGGAAGAACTGGCAGAAGATCAACGCTCTGAGCAATCCGAAGATCCGGCCGGTGAAGGACATCGTCTATTTCGCCAGCGCCTGGATTGCGCCGGAGGCCACGCCGGAACCGGAGGTCACGGCGGAGCCGGAGGTCACGCCTGAGGCGGCGCCGGCGCCTTAATGCGGGAGCTGAGGAGCACCTGACTTGCGACGACGATTCAGCCGTGAACGCACGGGAGTTCCCATCGGGGCGACGGCTCGCGCTTTTGTCCTGGCATATCTTTTGAGCAAATTCTGAATAACCGGCCCGGGAAGATCCGGAGGAAAGCGGGCCGGAAACACGGAGGAAACAACCATGGAAAGAAAGCAGATCTGCGGCCGGATGCCGGGACTGCTTTTTTCTGTGGTTTTTTCGCTGCTTCTGCTGCTGGCCCTTTCCGGCGCCCGGGGCGAGGAGGAGATCTGCTGCATCTTCCGCATCCGCCCGGAGGTGGAAAGCGCGGACCGGATGGCGGAGGAGGGGACGGCCATGATCGGCCCGGACCGGGGAAAAAACCGGGTGGCCCAGATCAGCCTGGGGACGGAGGCTCTGAACGCCGCCGGGGAGCGGGTGGATCTGACGGAACTGATCCGGGAAAGAGGTGGCCGGGTGCTGCGGGCTTTCTGGCGGGTGCGGGTTCGGGAGGCCTCGGAGCCAAACGGCAGCTTCATCCTGTGGCCCCGGGGCAACCGGGCTGGCACCCTGCAGCAGAAGATCCGGGACGGATGGAACCTGTGGAACGTGACGGACTGCGTGCGGGGCCTGCTGAAGACCGGGGAGCCCGCCTCCCTGCGGCTGCAGACGAAGGACGCCACGAAGGACCTGCAGGCGCTGTTTGACCTGGCCGGGAGCCGGGTGTATGTGGCAGTGGCCCTGCCGGGCGCGGAGCGGGCGGAATACGCGGCGGCTCAGTCGGACCTGCTGGACGCGGCCTTCTCCGCCCTGCCGGAGGATCACTGGGCCCTGGAAATGTATCGGGAGACCACCGGCAGCCTGGTGCGGCCCCGGTGGCCGGAGACGGGGGCGCCCTACGCCTTCGGGGACCGGGGAATCTCCGGGATGCTGAAGCCCTTTTCGCCGCCGGAGCCCTCCCGGTACTACAAAACCTACCGGACTTACCTGGGGGGCTTCGACTGCGCCAGCTACCTGCACTGGGTGGAGGACACCGCCGGCTACCGGCGGCAGGAGCAGCTGCGGGATCTGATCCGGGACCTGGCGGGCTTCTTTCCCGTGCACCGCCGGCGGACGGAGGACTGGATGCAGACGCTGCTGCCGGGGGATCTGGTGGTGATGGATCACGGATCCTGGCATGTGGGGATGATCATCGGCACGCCGCGGATGTACGGCATGACGGCGGACACGGCGCCGGACCTGGCCGGGCTGCTGGACCGGCCGATGATGATCCACTGTGGGGAGGATCCCTTCGTGTACGACCGGTTCCGGGCCTATATCGAGGGGCTTTCCGGAAAGCGGGTCATCACGCCGCCGGACGGCGGGGTGACGGTTTCCCTGCTGGTGAACGATCTGGAGGAGGCGCCCCGGAAGCGGACGGCGCCCTGGGGAACGGTATACGGATATTATGAGGTGCCCGGCGGGCAGATGATCGCCTACCCCATCTCCGACTGCCAGGCCTTCGCCTGGGTGCAGCCGGTGCGGCTTCGGGACGGGGCGTATCTGGTGGAGGACGAGGAGTAAAAAGAAGGGAGGAGAGCGGATGCGCGTTGAGCCTTTACAGCGGCCTGCCTGGGAGCCTGCAGGACGGTCTGTCCGGGCGCTGGCCCGGAAGCTTTGCCGGCGCATGCTGATTCTCCTCCTGGCCTGCTGCCTTCCCGGCGGAGGGGCTTCCGGGGAGAGCGCGGAGGAGATCTCCGGAAGCCTGGACCATCTGATGCGGAGCTATGACGCGGTGGGGGCCTCTGTGATCGTGGCGCAGGAGGGGGAGATCCTCCTGCGCTATGTGTATGGCATGGAGGACCGGGCGAGCAAGCGGCCGGTGTCCCTGGACACCCACTTTCGCGTCGCCTCGGTGACGAAGATGATCTCCGCCATCCGGGTGATGCAGCTGGTGGAGGAAGGAAAGCTGGACCTGGATCAGGACATCTCGGCGTATCTGGGATATCCGGTGAGAAACCCTTACAAGGGCGGTGGCCTGACGCTGCGGATGCTGATGAGCCACACCTCCTCCCTGGGGGGAACGGAATACCGGTTTCCGGGGCACAGCCTGCGGAAGCTGATCGGGGACGGGCGGCGGAACCGGTTCACGAAGCAGGCGCCGGGGAAGGCATACCAGTACTGCAACTTCGGGGCGGGGCTGATGGGCAGCCTCATCGAGATCGCCGACGGCCGCAACGCGGATGAATCCGTGAAGGAGGGGGTGTTCCGGCCCCTGGGCATCGACGCGGGATACAGCATCCATACCCTTGGGGACGCGGGGCATGTGGCCAGTCTGTACAACAAGGACGGGATGCTGCGGCGGGGGCCGAACAAGTGGAGCCGGACGGAATGGGACGGGAGCGTGGACCCGGAGCATCATTTTGATATCACGGTGGGGGATCTGCTGATCCGGCCGGAGGACCTGTGCCGGCTGGGAATGACCCTTGCGGCGGGAGGCGCCCTGGAGGAGACGCGACTGCTGCAGCCGGAGATGGCGGCGCGGATGACTGAGAACCAGCAGGGGCTGGGCGGCATTGAGGCGGAGACGCCCTACGGACTTTGCGTGCACCGGGAGGAGAACCTGCTGGCGGGGCATACGCTGTACGGGCACCAGGGGCACATGTGGGGGACCCTCTGCAGCCTGTACTGGGAGCCGGAGACCCGGTTCACGGTGCTGGTGGTGAGCAACGGATGCAACACGGTCATGGACCACGGGACCTCGAAGCTGGCGCAGCGGGTGTGGGAGCTGGCCTGGAGGGAGCTGCGGAAAGCGCCGGCGGCTGTGGCTTCGGCGGCGAGGAATGCGGCAGGATCCGTCCCGGGGGCGGGGGAGCTGGCGGAGCGCTCAGCCGCAGCGGCTTCCCCGGGCATCGTTTTGGAGGCGGGGAGAGCGTCCGAAGACCGGAATGGGACAGGGAACGATGCCGGGGAAGAGGAGGACTATATCGGCCGGCTGATCGGCGTCCGGATCGGGATCGATCCGGGGCATCAGGCGGAGCCCGACAAGAGCCAGGAGACCGTGGCCCCGGGCAGCCGGGAGACGAAGGACAAGGTGGCCCGGGGAACCCGGGGGACGGAGACCGGCATTCCGGAATATGAGACGGACCTGGCCATCAGCTTTGCCCTGCGGGAGGCGCTGATCCGGGAGGGGGCGGAGGTCTTCATGACCCGGGAAACCCACGACGTGAACATCTCCAACCAGGAGCGGGCGAAGAAAATGAACGAGGTCGGGGCCCAGCTGGTGCTGCGGATCCACTGCAACGGGTCCAGCGCGAAGACGAAGCGGGGGATCGGCCTGTATGTGAACAAGTCCTTCCCCATCTCCGGGGAGAGCCGCCGGGCCGCGGAATGCATCCTGCCCAGGATGGCGGAGGCCACCGGGGCCAAGGCGCGGGGCGTGTTCCGGCGGGACACCTATACGGGGCTCAACTGGTCGGAGGCGCCGGCGGTGCTGGTGGAATGCGGCTACATGACCAATTCGGAGGAGGACCTGCTGCTGAACGATCCCACCTACCAGCGGAAGCTGGCGGAGGGCATGGTGGAAGGCATCTGCGATTATTTCGGAAGATAATTTTTCTTCAAGGTTGACTCAAGGAAAACCGGGTAAGATGACGCCGTCGACAGGAAGAGTGCACCTTCCTGAATGACAAACGAAATATCCTGTACACCCGGAAAAAGGAGGAAACCAAGATGAAAAAGATTTTTGCAGCAATCCTGGCCATCGCGATGCTGACGCTCTCGGCGGCAGCCCTCGCAGAAGATACTTCCACGACCCCGATCAGCACGGTGACCGTGCAGGCAAAGGGCGGCCGGGGACGGGGCCCCATGGGCCAGGCGCCCAACGAACAGGCGCCCAACGGACAGATGCCCGGCGGACAGGCGCCCAACGGGCAGGCTCCCAACGGACAGATGCCCGACGGGCAGGCCCCGAATGACCCGACTCAGAACGAACAGGCTCCTGAGGGACAGGCCCCGAACGACCCGACTCAGAACGGACAGGCTCCGAGCGATCAGAATCGGAACGGACAGAACCGGAAGGGCGGGAGGCCCGGCGGCCGGCCCGGGATGAAGGGCCAGGCGCAGAATCAGGCACCCAACGGACAGGCTCCCAACACGCAGGCTCCCGCTGACAACGGGCAGGCTCCGGACGGCCAGGCTCCCGCGGCCGACGTGCCGGTGATGATTGACTTCGACGCCATGGTGACCAAAGGCGTGATTTCCCAGGAAACCTGCGACAAGATCAAGGCCTACATGGCGGCGAACAAACCGGCGGATCTGCCGGAGACCACCGACGAAGCCGCCGCGGCGGAGAAGCCGGCGGAGCTGCCGG
>CAZRLU010000026.1:0-17147 GCA_964600995.1 uncultured Oscillospiraceae bacterium
TCCTTTCACCTATTAGACGGAGCAAAATTAAAAAACTGCTGGGATTTAGAAAAAACCTTCATCATGGAGCGTGTTTCATTTTCTTTCTCAGCTTTCCAATATATTTGTTCTTTCGCATATACTAATGCTCCCTTCATGTCGACAGTTTTTATTCTTTCTCTGTCTTCCATGAAGGGAGCATATCAGTCTGCCACGTGGGGATCCTTTTGTTGCTATATCAATTTACCGGAAAACCGCATCAATTGTATTCCCGTTGATTGCGTTAAACTCAGCCCAGCTCGTGTATCACGGTTCGTTCCAGCCCTCCAACGCTTCCAACCAACTGGCTTCATCCAAGTGTGACGATTTCTCCCGATGGGATCTCCTGAATCCGGCCGCTGCCCGTTTCAGCAAAGAGCCGGACCGCAGAAGGATTAAATGCCCGCCGGCCGTCCGCTGAAACGATCAGCTGTTTCCAGGCGGTAACGTAGTCATAGACTTCGATATTCGTCGCGTACCAGATCTCTTCCCGGTCTCCCATGCGCGCTGCAAAGTCCCGGATCCGGTGCCAGTTGTTGTTCGCCTCAAATTCATAAGCATGCCCCCACAGGTAGAAGAGGCCGCTGTTGGCATAGAAGTTTTCCTGCAGGAAGCGGTCACAGATCTGATCCAGCAGGGGATCATCGTGGTGGCAGGTAGGCTGCAGCCTCAGCCAGTCCGACGGAAGCGAAAACCTGTGGCTGGATATCACCGTGCGGCAATACACGATACCGCAGGCCCGGAGCGCTTCCACCGTACGATCGTCGAAGATGCCATAGGGATAGGCGGCGCCGCGCACCAGGATACC
The DNA here is from genome assembly GCA_964600995.1 of uncultured Oscillospiraceae bacterium. Lineage (GTDB taxonomy): Bacteria > Bacillota > Clostridia > Christensenellales > Aristaeellaceae > Aristaeella. The sequence goes on from CAZRLU010000026.1 coordinate 827, forward strand.
GAATTGCTGCTCCAGATTCCGGCGGTCTTCCAAAATCTCCCGGGTCATTTCCGCTTCCGGCAGCAGGGTCAGGTCCGGATGTGTCAGCGTATGCACCGCAACCTCGTGTGGCGCTTTGTACGTACTGCTTACCCGGCTGGCCGGCATCCGGCGGTGAATATGTCCGGCGGGCCATACATGCCCTTCCTGCGGATAGCATCCGCTGTTCAGATTGAAAGTACAGCGCAGCCCGTGTTCATTCAGAATTTCCAGCAGCTGCTGGTCCTGTTCCACTCCATCGTCGTAGGAAAGAGTAAGTGCTTTGCGCCGGCCTCCTGGAAAACGCATGATGAGCATCGTTTTTCTCCTTTTCTTCTAAAGATCACATAGTCTTATTTGTCGAAAGGAACCTGTCTCCCCACAATGTTCCGACAGTTTGATCATATCACGCAGGAATGAGAACACGCAACCGGAAAATCAAAATGCTGAAGCGTTCCAGGTAAAACTCATAGCAGGAAACGCCCTGCCGCACTTTCAACCTGAAAAGGAAGTGCAGCAGGACGTTTTCATCCGCTTCTTTTCTATTCAGCCGTTTCCGTCCCATAGGTCATTGTCATGGATCTGTCCGAAGCCGTTGCTCATGTAATCCCAGAAAAGCCACAGATCTTCATGAATTCCGATCAGCATAAATGATGGAATTCGTTCGCCGGGCAGTACCTGCGTATGCGTGTTTTCTCTATCTGTCAGCCAGGTCACGGCAGTCGTCAGATGAATCGTATCCTTGGATGGAAACACAAGCTCCACTTTCTTCATATCCTGACCGAACGCAAGATATTTCGTCATCATGTAGCCTGTCAGGGGACCGATCTGAACTTTTGTCCATTCCCGTCCCTTCTTCAGCACTTTTACCGGCGTGCCGTTATAGAATTTGCCCAGGGAACGGCTTCCCTTTTCTGCCTTTTCCCGCAGATGCAGACGGTCTTCCGGATTTGCGCTGTTGGGTGTGGCCCAGCTGTCGGGATTCAAATGTCCCTGCGCCTCCGCCGCAGTCAGCGGAATGGTATTCCAGGCCATGCCGGTGATATCGTTCCAGGGATGGTCCCCATAGCAAGGATATTCACTCCATGCCGGATTCCCTTCCGGAGAGATCCAGTTCTGCCCCATAAAGTAGAGCTCTCCCGCGGAGGAGATCATGGATCCGACTCCCCATGTTCCATCGGCGAACCTGTGCACGGAGGGACCTCCGTACACGTCCGGGAAAAGCAGGTTGCTGATGAAATTTTCGACTCCCATGGTTGTGCCTGCAGGCAATGGGCTGCTTTCAACAAATTGCCAGCCGGCGTTCTCCGTGAAGCAGCCGCACAGCAGCACGCGGCTTCCATCCGGCTTGTCGGCAACAAACTGCAGGGTGTCCCGGGTGATCAGCCCGTCCACATAAGTATCCTCCGCAAAGAAGGTGCCGGTCTTCATCCGGTCGAACAACCGCTGCCTGACGCTGTCCGAGGAATCCCCGAAATCCCTGTCCATATACCCGGTGCAGTACACAGGGCAGGAGAAGGGGCTCCAGTTCGCCAGGTCCAGTTCCTCCTCCGTCAGCACATCCGGAAGCGGCGGAGTGGTTTCCCGCCACAGGATATTCTCGTTTTCATCCTCCAGCAGATAATCAGCGCTGATTTCATCATCCGACATATTCAGCAGGACTTCCTCGATGACAGGAATTTCCTTCGCAGAAGAGCCCGGACCGGTATAACGAATGCCGCCCAGCAGCCAGCGCTGATAAACATAATAGAAATGATACGTGGTGGCTTCTTCCCCATGGGCCGCCTTAAGATAAAGAAGGGTGTCCGTATCCATATAAACGGTATACCCGGAGGACGGAACAGCTTCCGTATTCTCGATCAGCTGCTCTCCCTTCCGCACCACCAGCATTCTCCGGTCTCCCTGGCAGAGAACCGCCGCAGCGGCGTCTCCCCATTGGGTCGTGCTTTCTGCAGTCCATCCTTGATTTATGTACTGTTCTTTCAGAAAGCTTTCGAAACCCTCCGCATTGTTTTCCGCAAACGAGGCAGAACCAAGCAGGAGCATCCATGTAAATAATAACGGCAGCCAGATCTTTCGTATCATAGTACAATTCCCTTTCTGCTCTTCTGCAGCGTCTTTTATTCCAACGGGATCAACAATAGGTTTTCGGAACGGACCCGAAAGAGATTGAACCCTTGCCCGCAAGCAATCAGGCAGAAATGGTTTGCTCTTTTTCCCGGGTCGGATCCCGCAGCGGATCGATCATCCCGAGTATTTTCAGATAGAAATCCCGGATATCGTGCTTGTGCAGGAGGCCGCCCTGCAGCCACGTATGATCCCCGCCCCTCATTCCCCAGTAGGGCATCCGCTGATACTGGGAATCATAACTTCCCCAGCCGGAAAAGCCGTGGACAAAAACAAAAGTCAGCCTGGTCATATCCTTCTCCGTTTTCTCAGCAGTTTATTGGGGATCTGATCTCCCTGTCCCCGGGTCCGGCGGGATCCATTATACAGCAGGGCAAAAAAAGGATCAATCGTCAACAGGTTGTTGACGATTCGGAGCCCAGGGGATATAGTATTTTCACACGTCATCATACGGAATTCTGATGTAATCCGGGAACAGGGAGGATTGAATATGAACAGAACAAAGCTGCAGGAAATCTTTGACCGGACCGCATTCCCCCACACCAGCGGAACGGCGGAGGAGCTGAAAACCGCGGAGTATCTGCGGGATCTTTGCGAAGAGCTGGGAGCGCAGGCGCACCTGGAATCCTTCCGGGTCGCCATGGCGGATATGGAAGCCTGTTCGGTCATCGCGGACGGTGAGGAAATTCCCTGCAAAGCCTTATACGGATGCGGCAGCGGAGAGACGGAGGGCGAGCTGTACTATATGCCCTCCCTGGATCCGGTCTCCCTGGCCGGCGCCCGGGACCGGATCGTGCTGCTGGACACCCAGGGGATTGGCTTCTTCGGCTATCAGGACCTCGTCCGCGCCGGAGCCAAAGGAATTCTCTTCCAGTATGGCAATATGTATTATCCCCATCAGGATATCGACCAGCGGGACCTGCGGGAGCACGTCCGGGGAGATGCCGGAAAGCTTCTTTGTGCCATGATCCATTCCTCCTCCGCGGTGAAGCTCGTCCGGGATGGCGTCCGGGAAGTCCGGATCTCCGTCCGCCAGAAGGAATATGACGGGGAATCCCACAATGTCATCGCCGAGCTTCCCGGAAAGCGGGATGAATGGATCACCCTGTCGGCCCATTACGATTCCACCTCCCTCTCCAACGGCGCCTATGACAACATGACCGGCTGCGCGGGGCTCCTGGGCGTGATGGAGGCCTTGAAGGACACCGAACGGAATTACGGCCTTCGTTTCCTTTTCTGCGGAAGTGAGGAGCGGGGACTCCTCGGCTCCAAGGCCTATGTACGGGATCATCAGGAAGAGCTGGGAAACACCGTTCTGAACATCAATCTGGATATGATCGGCACCATCATGGGCAAGTTCATCGCCCGGGTTTCCGCCGAGGACAAGCTGGCCCATTATCTGTCCTATATGGGGGCGGAGCTGGGCTTCCCGGTGGCGTCGAAAACCGGCGTATATTCCAGTGATTCCACGCCCTTCGCCGACAGCGGCGTCCCTGCGGTTTCCCTGGCCCGGATTGCAGGCAACAATGTCGCCCCGATCCACTGCCGGTATGATACCAAGGAGCTTCTCTCCCTGGATCAGCTGGGGAAGGACATCGCCTTTATCGCGGAATTTACCCGCCGGATGGCCTGCGCCGCCTGCTGTCCCGTCAGCCGGGAGATTCCGGAAAGCGTGAAGAAGGAACTGGACGAGTATCTGTTCCGGACAAGAAAGCCGGACTGATCCCGTCCTCATCCGGAAGGATCCGTCATCTTCTTTGCACAAAATAGCTGCACCAATCCGGCGCAGCCTGGAAAAAAGCCTTATTCCTGCTGCAGCAGCATGTTCAGCATCCGCTGCCTGTTTTCGATAAACAGCTTCGTTACCTTGTAGCTTTCCGTATCCTCATATTCGCAGGGTCGGATCCCCTTCTCCGAAAATTCCATGATTTCCGCGTCCGGGATGCCAAGCAGGATCGGAGAATGTGAAACAATGATGAACTGCGAGCCTGCCTCCGCCATCCGGGCAATATGGATCAGCAGCGTCAGCTGGCGCTGCGGCGAAAGCGCAGCCTCCGGCTCGTCCATCAGATAGATGCCCGGGCTCTGCGGCCGGCTCATGAAGTCCAGGAAGCTCTCGCCATGAGAAACCTTATGGTAATCCGGCAGAGCTCCGTCATCGTTATACTTCTCCATGATGGCTGTAGCTACGTTGAAGAAGCTCTCCGCACGGAAGAAATAACCGCCCCGGGGCCGGATGACCCCGCGCGTCAGCCGTATTGCTTCCGCCAGGCCGGACAGATCATTGTAGGTACTGAAGTTGTAGTTCCTCGTCCCGCCTTCTGCATTGAATCCATAGGAGGAGGCTATGGCCTCCAGCAGCGTTGATTTGCCGGAACCATTCTCACCGACAAAAAACGTCACATTCTTCCGGAAGGTGAAATCATCCAGTTCCTTCAGCGCCGGGATCTTCCGCAGATAGGAATCCCCGGGCACCGCATTCCAGTCAATGGTCAGCGAACGGATGAACAGATTGCTTCCGATACTCATTTCCCCGATATCCTCTTCTCCGTTTTCGAAAACTTTCCTCGTCCGGCTTCTTCCCTCTTCGGCTTTCACCTCAAAGGATCCGCTTTTTTTCGCCGCTCCGGCGGAACCGGGAGCACAGGGAAATCCCCTGCGCTCCCTTCCCCAGACCTGTTTTTGCCTTTTGGATGATTATTTCACAGGCTCCAGGGCAATGTTCACATCGCCGTAGGTGGCCGGGGTCTTATAGGTGGTTTCGACCGGCGCATATCCCTCGGGCGCCTTCAGCACGTGAACCTCATATTCTCCCTCCGGCTGCTCAAAGACGGCCATGCCGTCGGCGTCAGTCCTCCCCACAAAGCAGGCTTCGGCAGAGCAGAACTGGATCATGGCTCCCTCCACAGGCTTGCCGCCCTCCGTGACAAATACCCGGTAGGCCCGGGCGTCGTCGGCGGAGGCAGCGGGAGTGCCGTCCTTTGCGCCGGTCTCTTCCCCGCTGAGCAGCTTTTCGATGGTTTCCTCATACAGTTCCACATTGGCGCCGGAGATGGGATAGGTCAGAACCTTTCCTTCCGCGTCCACAAAGATGGTTGTCGGATAGCCGTTGATCATGGCGTCCAGCACCGCGTTGATCTCCGGCTTCACCACATTCGGATAATCGCAGCCGTTCTCCTTCAGAATCGACAGAGCCTTTTCCCGGACCTCCTCCGCGATCGGGCCGCCCTCATACTCCAGGCCGAGAACGCCGCAGCCCTTTTCCTGCAGCTTTCTGTGGATCTCTCCCAGCTCCTTCATCTCATTCAGACAGTTCGGACACCAGATCCCCCACACGTTGATCATGGTCATCCTGTTCCGGCTGAAAAGATCCCCGCTCTTCACCGTGTTGCCGTCCAGGTCCGTCGTTTCAAACTGCAGGGGCTGCCCGATGAGCCCGGCGGCAGGATCCACCGGTTCAAAGATTTCCGCAGCCTTCAGGGCTTCAATGGCGCCCTGACGCGTCTTCTCCGCTGCCGCCTTCCATTTGGCCAGATCCCCGGCCGGATAGGTGTCCGGATACTGGGCGGCAAGGGCCGCATAGGTTTCCTCCAGATCGCTGTCCGGCAGGGATACATAATAGTATTGGAACCGGTCCGTTTTGGCGAACTCCACGGGGTTCAGCCCCTCCGTGGTTGTGAACATGGACATGGCGTGATCGAGAGAGTTCGTCACAAACACGATCATCACCGGGCGCATCAGCGAAAGGATTCCGGCGGCCTCCGCCTCGGTGACCTGCGCGTTTTCCTCCTGAAGCTCCATCAGCCGGCTCGCGGGGAAGGCAAGATGGTTCACCGTAAGATAGCTGAAATAGGGATCATGGGTGATGACGCCCTGCTCGGAGAAGAAGCCGAAGCCCTCCTGGTTTTCGAACACGTCGGGCTCCTGCAGCTTCATCCCCATGTCATTCAGGTTCAGAACCGGCTTCTCCTTCCCCTCGGCGAAGCTCGTGGCCGCGCAAGCAAGCGCCAGCGCCAGGCACAGGATTAAAGTGATAAGTTTTCCCATAAAGTGTAAATCCTCCTTTTTTCTTCGGCCTCTTCCGGTCTCCGGGGCGTTGGTTTTCTTCCCCGGACCTCCTTCATTTCCGGAAGCAGGCCTCACAGATTGATACGGTTTTGCGGTGCTTCTGGCATCGGAGGGATTGAGCCCCCCCTGGCCGGGCTGCCGTTTTCTTATGGTTTGCCGCTGGCATCCGCCGCCTCATACAGCGCCTCCAGCGCTTCCATCGTCACGGAGCCGACTTTGTTATATACGACCTCCCCCGAGCGGTTCAGCACGATGGTCTGGGGAAGCGCAGCGCTTCCGTGAACGATTTTAAACAGGCGCTCGTCTGCCGAATCCACCGCGAAGGGAATCGTGTATCCCTTGTCCGCAAGATAGGCAGCCGGATCATCCGTCGTAAGGGAAGAGTGAATCGCCAGCACCGCCACATCCTCCTTTTCCTGATGCAGGGCGCTGAAATGCGGCAGCTCCTGAACGCAGGGCGTGCACCAGGTGGCCCACAGATTCAGGAAAACGATTTTCCCCCGGTAATCCGCCAGATGGAAAGTGCTTCCGTCCAGGCATTCTGCGGTGAAATCCTCCAGCTGCTGCCCGACTTCATACCCGATGGGGGCGTTGCTCTCCCATCGCTTTTCAGATTCCGCCGATTCCTTCACCGTATCCGATGCGGGCAGGGATTCTTCCATCTGCGCGTCCCCGGTTTTGGCGGTTTGGGCCGGCTCATCTTCGGCCGGCGCTGCTTCCGGCCGGGCTTCGGTGGTCCGGATTCCCGGGGCCGCCGGCTCCTTCCCCTTTGCGGCAGGCTCGATCACGTTGTACCACAGAAGCGCAAAGCAAAGCAGCGCCAGCGCTGTGCCCCGGAGCGCCCGTCCGAGTTTTTTCTGTTTCCGCGCCGTTTCCGGAGCGGTTTCTTTTCCGGGGATCTCCGGAGCTTTCAGCATGATCTTTCCGGCCCGGATGGAAATGGCGCCCTGGCTGCAGTGTTCCATGCATTTCCCGCAGTTGATGCACTCATGGTCCCCCACCCTGCGGACATCCATTTCGCAATGCCTCACGCAGGCGCCGCACTGGTTGCACCGGTTCGGGTCCACCTTGACCCCGATGATATTGAACCGGTTGAAGAGCCCGTAGATCGCTCCCAGCGGACACAGAAAGCGGCAGAAGGAGCGATAGCAGAAGATGCAGGCCAGCCCGATGATCAGCATGATCACATACTTTCTGGTAAACAGAATCCCCAGCATGCTGAAGAAGTCCGGGTTCGTCGGCAGCAGCCCCATGGCCCCCTCCAGCGTGCCCGCCGGGCAGATATATTTGCAGAAGCCCGGCAGCGGAACATCATAAGCCAGCCCGTACCACAGCGGAAGGGCGATCACAAAGACCGCCAGCAAAATATATTTCAGCCAGGTCAGCGTCCGGGTCACCGCAGATTTCCTGATTTTGGGCGTCGGAATCTTGTGGAGCAGCTCCTGGATCCACCCGAGGGGACAGATCCACCCGCAGACGGTTCTGCCGAGGATGACGCCATACAGCAGAAGGATCCCCAGAACATACCATCCCGCCCTGTGGCCCGTGGAGGCCAGGGCATTCTGAATCGCCCCCAGCGGGCAGGCGCCCACCGCGCCGGGGCAGGAATAGCAGTTGAACCCCGGCACACAGACCGCTTTGGTTTTTCCCCGGTAAATCTCCCCGGTCACAAATCCTTTCAGATGCGCGTTATACAAAGCAGCACTGTATACCTGGACCAGCCGCCGGGTTGTGGGGCGGTGGCGCTGCCACCAGGTTTCTTTCATTGTCTTATCCAAGGCCGATACACTCCGTACAGATATTGATCGCTTTCATCAGCACATCCTCCAGGCTGCCGTTCAGCGCGCCCAGGACAATCAGCGCCCCGGCCGCCAGCAGCAGAATGCTCCGGACCGCGGTGATTCCCCGGCCGGGCAGTTTCCCGGCTCCGGCTGCAGCCGGCCGGCCTCCTTGCCCCGCCTTCAGCTGCGCCCGGGCCAGGTCCGTTTCCCGGCGCATGCTCTTTTCCTCCAGCAGCATGCCTCCCAGAAGGAACAGCAGCCCTGCCGCAGCCCAAGGCATCGTATGCAGCGCCAGGGAAGCGATCATGGCTTCCGTCTCCCTTTCCGGGAAATGCCCCCGGTCCGCGCAGTAAATCGCAATCGGAACCATGCACAGGGCAAAGGCGGTCCATCTGATCCATCGGATGGTCCGCTGTTTTTTTCTTTCCTTCCGGATCTCTACCCCCGGCTCGCCCAGCCGGGAAGCAAGCATCTTCCGGTCCGCCTCCGGTGAGGGTGCTGGCCGGGTATATTGCTCATCCCGGATTCCCAGTGCCAGGCCCGCTGCCGCCAGAACGGTCACCGCAATCAGAAGCGGGCTGATCCGAAGCAGCTGCTCCTTCACGTTTTCCGGCGTATAGACCGCCGCCAGCGGGTTTTCCGCTTTTCGCAGGGAGCCTTCCTGCCAGATCCGGACGGCCGCGGCGGAAAGCAGCACCGTCAGCCCCACCAGCAGCGCCGCCAGCAGGAACAGATAGACTTTTCTCCACTTCATTTCAAAATTTCCTCATTATCTCCGGGTTTACATCCATTTTTTCCGTTTGAACCAGGTCAGGCAGGCCGCCACAATCGCAATGGAAACGATAATCACAACGGGATAGCTGAACCGCCATTCAAGCTCCGGCATGTATTTGAAGTTCATTCCATACCAGCCGGCGATCAGCGTCAGGGGCAGAAAAATGGAGGTGATCACCGTCAGCACGGTCATGATGCGGTTCTGCCGGACATCCATCTGGGACTGCATCAGATCCCGCAGCTGCATCACGTATTCACGCTGACCGTTCACCAGGTCCTGCAGCCGCATCACCCGCTCCGTAAACATATGAAAATAGCGCAGGTTCTCCTCCCGGAAGAAGCCGTTCTCGTTCTCTGCCAGCTCCTGGCCCAGGTCGATCAGCTGGGCGTAATGCACGCGCAGATCCAGCAGATCCCCCCGGATATCGTTCATCTCCTGGGGATACTGCTCAACCTCCCCGCGCAGGATGGCCTCCTCGATCCGGTTCAGCTTCTGTTCCGACTTCTCCAGCAGGGTCAGATCCTGGCTGATCGTCATTTCCAGCAAATCGTACAGGAATCGCTCCAGCCCGGGCAGCCGCCATTTCTTGCTGCGGCAGATCGCCTGCAGCAGTTTTTCCGCGTAGCCGCTGTCATCCACCAGCACGATTCCCTTCTCATCCAGGGCGAAGGAGAAGCAATACCGCGGTCCGCTGATGTTTTCCCGGTTCGGAATGGACAGCGTGCCGGTCAGCGAGTCGAGATTCACCACGGCTTTGGTTTCCTGTGATGCGTCCATATCCATGTCGATCATCATGTCAAAACCTTCCCGCTCCGCCTGCCACTCCCCGCTGCTCAGAAGCGCCACATACTGCGCTCCGTTTTCGCGGATTTCCCCGGCTTCACAGGGGGTCAGGGATTCCTGGATCAGATAGTACATTTTCATTCTCCGCCTCTGCTTTTTTCCGTCCGTGCCGCCGGGAAGAAGTTTCTCCCGGTCGGCTGCTTCCGATGTGCAGTATATCATGCTTCCGTTCAAAGAGCCAGCCCTGCCGGCGCCGGAATCCCGTGTCGGAGCAGGGACAGGTCCTGTCTGCACCCGGATCCGGAAGCGCTGTCCGGAATTCGGCGATATCTTCGTATGAAGCCTTGATATGCAAACAGCCGGCAGCTGTCTCCTTCTGACAGTCGCCGGCTTCGGGTTTTCTTTACTTCGCGTTTTTTGCGATATAGTCCGCGATTTTGTCCGCGTGGAAGAAGATCCCGGAGGCTTCCTCATCCGTCATGGGCAGATCCGGTTCCACTGCCTTCTCGTTGGAGACGAATTCCCCGTTCTCCACGGAGCCCAGCTTCAGGAACCCGGAGATCCCGCCCACGTGGCCCGCAGCGTCCACATAGTAACCCACCACGCAGTCCCCGCCGCCGGGCTTCTTGCCGATCACCTTCGCCAGGTGATTCCGCTGGGCGAAATACGGGAGCGCGTTCGCGCAGGAATAGGAGCTTCCGCTGGTCAGGATATAGAAGTTATACTGCCCGCCGTATCCGTCCTTCCCGTCAAAAATCCCGTCCAGGTTCGTATCCACGTGATAGTATTCGGATACGTCGCTCTGGTTCAGCAGATCCCGGTAGGTGATGTTGACCTCGCCGTCCTTGCTGAGGAATCCCAGCACGGAGACCAGCGCCGCTGCCGATCCGCCCCCGTTGTTGGAAACGTCGAGCACCACGTTCCGTACGTTTCCGTTCTTTTTGATCTCTTCGAAGGCATGGTACATCAGCGCGAAGGTGCTTTTATCCAGGTCTTCCTTGACCGGGAGCTTCGTGTAATAGCTGTTGGAGCGGGTCAGGTCCTCCGCGAATTTCTCAAAATAAATCACGGCGGTATCCCCCACAATCTCCACGGTATTGTTGGGGTGCAGAATCGGCTTGAGGACCAGCATCCGCAGGGCCTCGTTCGTCAGTTCCTGCACATTGGGCCCCATCTCCTCCGAGGCCAAATCAAAATCCATCTTCTCTCCGGTCGCCTTTGTCAGCTTCTCCGTGAATTTCATGGCCAGGGCCATCAGCGGCTCCAGATCCTGCATCAGATTGGCTGCCGTATCATATCCGATCAGCCGGAGAAGCTGGTGCGCCAGCTCCTGCCTTTCAATGATCCCCTCGGAATTGAATACGGAAGGGGCCACCATCTCCCCGTCGTGCCCGCTGTCAAACAGTATACCGAACATCTTTGCCAGGACATCCTTGTCGTCGGCCGGATCGGTGGACAGCAGCGCCTTCTTCAGCCCCTGCTCCTCAAAGAAGGTATCAAAGCGCGTGATGCCTTTCTCCTCCTTATGTCCGTAGGTCAGATCCAGCATCAGGCAGATGCAGGCATAGTTGTACTTCGCGTAGGCTTCGCTCATCTTTGCCTTCCGGGAGAAGCTTCCGCTGTACCAGAGGTTCGCGTAAGGATTCGGGGCTGCGGACATGTTCACGTTGCCGTACAGGATGTCCGCGAAGCCGGCGATGTTGAAATAGTCGTCGCCGTTGTATCCAAGCATGCCCATCATAAAGGCGGACCCAAAGGCGCTCTGGGCCAGGCCGAAGGGCATCAGCACCTCTTCCCCGTGACGGATCATCGGAAAGCCGTAATCCTTCAGATGAATCTCATAGCCTTTGGGCTGGGTCTGGGTGGAGGAATGCTCCGCGGACGGACGGATCGCGATGAATTCGTTTTTCTCCACGATGCCCGCCGGAAGGGCGCCGGCCGCCCTGGGTCCCTGGAAGGATCTCCAGTCCTCGCAGCGGATGGTCTGTTCGTCCAGATTCGCCCGGATGCTCTGCCCGTGCTGCGAAATGACGTAGGTGTTTTCCTCCCACCCGAAGGTCAGGTCGGACATATATGCGTCGGAATGCAGAATCGTCATGTATTCCTTCAGCGATACATAGGGCACATCCTCCTGTCCGGCCACCTCCCAGGTTGTCATGGTATAGGTGCTGTCCAGGGTCCCGTTGAATACCCTCGAAACCTTGGAGCCGATCAGGCTCCCCTCCGCCGGCGCGGCTTCACCCGTCGCCAGGGAAGATCCTGCGAAAACCACCAGGCAAATTGCCGCCATCAGTCCGCAGACCAAACTCCGGAAAGTTTTTCCGGGGTGTTTTATCCTCATAATCGTCTTCATTCTGCCACCTCCTGTTTCGTTGCAGCGATTTTGTTCCGCCTTTTGATACGATTCATCCGGCAGGGGTGGCAGAATTCATGTTTTATCCCGGTTGTCAGCGCTTGTCCTTTCCCGCCCACTGCAGGATGCTCTGCACAATACCGCAGCCGCAGAAGCCTGCCAGCAGCCACCGGGAAATATCGTTGTCGATGAAGTTCATCATGGGATTGAACTGGTCCAGGATCAGAAAGACCAGGAACATCAGTCCCAGGATCATGATGAGATGGCTCAGCACGCCCTGTGCCTTATTCATAGGATTTCACCTCCGCAATCAGCAGCGCGTCGCTGCTCTCCCGGCCTCCGCCGGAAGGATTGTTGATGATTTCGTCATTCCACACCATGATGGAGGAATTGCCTCCGTCCAGGTTGTACGCCGCCGTGCACCCCAGATCATAGAACAGCCGGCTCAGCTCCGGCAGCGTGATGCCGGCGGATTCCCCCCTGCCGTCCACCACGATCATGCAGTAGTGCCCCGGCTCGTAATATCCGATCGCGGTCCGCGGATTGGCTGAGATGATGCGTCCGGTGCTGTCAAAGGAGGTCAGCACGCTGCCGTCGGTATCCAGCAGCGCGGGCCCGAAGGTCCAGGCCTGCCAGGCTCCCTGGGCAATGGCCTCCTCCACCGAGAAGGAAGCGCCCGGCATCACCCGCATGGTTCCGTCGTAATACAGGACGCACACATCGCAGTTTGTGGGATTCGCCCGATAGATTACGCCGTTCCGGATCACCACGCCCTCGCTGGTATTGCCGTAATAATCCCCGTTGACCGCCAGCAGGGCCTGGCTCATCGTCGCCATGTCCTTAATGCTGTCCCGGAATCCGGATCCGTAGGTGTTCCGCGCCAGAGCGGTCTGGAAGCAGGTGATGTCCCGCACATAGATATCCGCCAGATAATAGGTGATATCCCCCATCGTTTTCTCCGATACGGTGATGGAAACGTCGGGGCTGGAATAGCTGTTTTCCGTCACGACCACCGTATCCGTATACTTCTCCGCAAACTTTTCGCTGAGGGGTGTATCCTCGGCTTCCTCCGCGCTTCCCGACTCCTCCCCGGTCTCCGTTCCGTCCCCGCTCAGGGCGCTGCCGCCCTTGCTGTTCATGCCGTTCTGTCCTCCCCGGCTGCTGTTCTGCCGGCTGCCTCCGCCGTTCCGGCCGCTGCCCCTGGCCGACAGGGTCGCCGAATCGCTCAGGCCCCCGGAAGCGATCAGCACGGCATTCTCAGGCAGAGTCACCTCAGAGCCGTTCCGGGCATCCCCCGTCTGGTAGGGATTGCTGATTACGATCCCCAGGCTCTGCTGCTGCCTTGGCAGCACGTGGTGAAAAAGGGCAAACACAACCAGGGCCGCCCCGGCAAGCAGAATATCCAGCAGAATGTTTCTCAGTACGCGATGCTTTCTCATTCGAATCACTCCTTTATCGGAATCTGATTTGTTCCGATACGGATATTCTATTGTGAAAGCTTGAATCAGCCTTGAATCTGCGGGAATGAAAACAGCCGCCCCTGCGGGCGGCCGCCTTCGTATTCTTCTCTTTATCCCTTGACGCCTCCGGAGGTCAGTCCGGATACCAGATGCTTCTCGATGAACATGAACAGAATCACCACGGGAATGGTGGCCAGCAGCGCGGACGCGAACAGATAGTTCCACTGAATCATGGAGAAGGCCGCGAACTGCGTCAGCCCGACGGTGATGGGATAGTTTGCGTCGCTGTGGATGACCACCGTCGAAATCGTATATTCATTCCAGGCATTGATGAAAACAAAGATCAGCGTGGTCACGATGCCCGGAGCCGCCATGGGCAGAAGCACCCGGAGCAGCGCCGTCACCGTGTTGCATCCGTCGATGCAGGCAGCCTGCTCCATCTCCGGAGAAATGGAAACAAAGGTTCCGCGAAGCAGCCAGATGGCAAAAGCCTGGTTAAAGGCGGCATTGATGAAAATCAGTCCCGGCAGGGAGTCGCTCAGCCGCAGATCCGTCAGCAGCCGGGAGATGCCCACCAGCAGAACCACGGGCGAAAACATCTGGCTCATGATCACAAAGCCGAGGAACAGCTTCCTGCCCCGGAATCTCATCCGCGCCATGGCATAGGCGGCGGGAATGCCGCAGGCCAGCGCCAGAACGGTGGCTCCCGTGGAAAGCACCAGGGAGTTCAGCAGATATCTGAGAACGCCGCGGCTCAGGATATGGGAGAAATTCTCCCAGTGCCATTCCACCGGGAACAGATGCAGATAATAGATATCGCTCGCGTCCGCGTCCGTCCGGAAAGCGCTGGTGAACATGACCAGGAAGGGATACAGAATCACCACGCACATCACGATCACGAACAGATACAGCATCCCCCTGAGCAGCGTTTGCCGTACCGTCCCCACAGCCAGCTTCACCCAAAGCAGCGCAGCGCCGATCAGCAGCGGCAGCTGCAGCCACCAGGTATAGGTTGGATGGGAGACCGCTTCCTTCAGCAGCGCGGCCGTATCGCTTCCGCCTGCTCCCTGATAGATCAGGGCGTCCGCCGCAGCCAGCACCTTCTCCCCCGGGGATGGCGCCACCCCGGCGGCATAGGTGCCGATCCAGCGGTAGATCACCACGTTGGTCATCAGGACAAACACCACCGACAGAACCGCCGCGAGCAGCGCAAGCCATGCGGCGCCCTTCCGGAGCCCCCGCCGGAGGTTGCGCTCCTTCTCCCGGAAAACATCTCCTGTCCCCGCCGCGAAGGCTGCAGCCAGCGCCAGCGCTTCGGCGCCCAGCATCAGGATCAGCACCCTGCCGGAGGGAAATCCGGTGCGGATGAAATCCCAGCCCGTCACGCCGACCTCACGGCTCACCCGGAAAATCATCAGGGAGGTGGTTTCTCCCTTGGAATTTACCCGCTCGATGACCTCTTCGGTCACCTCCGTGGCAATCCCCCGCAGGCGGTAATCCTCCGCCAGGGCGTCCGCTTCGGCCCGGGCTTTCTGATACCGTTCGTCCCCTCTGAAGGTATTTCCGCTGCGCTTCGTGAAGACCACCGTCTGGAAGCTGTATACCGGCAGGCAGAACATCAGCACGGAAAGGAGGATCAGCGCGGCAGCCGCAGCCAGCCACAGCCTTTTG
Organism: uncultured Oscillospiraceae bacterium; assembly: GCA_964600995.1. GTDB lineage: Bacteria > Bacillota > Clostridia > Christensenellales > Aristaeellaceae > Aristaeella. The sequence continues at coordinate 15,863 of CAZRLU010000026.1, forward strand.
GAATGGAGGGTTTTCATTCCTCATCCTCCTTTCTCATGGTCACCATCATATAGACCCCGGCGCAGACGCAGAGCACCGCGAATCCCACAACGGAGAGGGCCGTGGCCGGCCCCTTCCGCTGTTCGGAGAAGGCCAGCATATACAGGTAGGTCACCAGCGTATCCGTTTTATGCGCCGGCGCGCCCCGCGTAATGGTGTAGATGATGGGAAAGGAATTGAACACATAGATGATGTTCAGCACCGTGCTCACCGTCAGGGACGGCCGTACCAGGGGCAGCGTCAGATGCCGCAGCTTTTTCCAGAATCCGGCTCCGTCCACTGTCGCCGCCTCATAATAGCTCTTGTCGATGGACTGCAGGCCCGCCAGCACGCAGAAGGTCACGAAGGGCACGGTGACAAAGATGCCGATGCCGCATTCCCAGATAAAATCCACGATATAGCTGGGGCGCCAGTTCACCGACTGGCTCATGATACCCAGGTTCAGCAGCGTACTGTTCAGCGCGCCGTATTCAATGTTAATGATGTACTTCCACATGGAGGCCTGCACAACCAGGGTGGCCGCCCAGGGAAAAACCACCACGGAGCGGGCAATCTTCCGGCCCCGGAATTTTGTGTTCAGCACCATGGCCACGATAAATCCCAGCAGCGTGGAAACCCCTACCACGGAAACCACCCAGAACAGGGTATTCAGCATCACGCTGCCGAATTCCGGAGCGGTTACGGCGGTAATGTAGTTCTGTAAGCCGTTGAACCCTCCCACCATGCCGGAACGGGAGATTTCGCTGAAGGACAGCTTGAACACAATGCCGATGGGATACACCACAAAAATGCCCATCAGCAGAATGCTGGGCAGCAGCCACAGATAGGGCTCCCATTTATGTCGCAGTGGAATCTGATTCAAAGCTTTTCCTCCTTTGCCTTCCTGTGAAAGCGAGCCGGACAGAAGAAAGAGCTGCACAGAAGGTGAGTGCTTCGTGCAGCTGAAAAAACAGGAACCCGGCGTTGCCGCCGGGTTCCATCAGAAACGCTTATTCGCCGGCAATCTTGGTCTGCAGCGCATCCAGCAGAGGCTTGACGGCCTCGCCGGTCAGCGCCCGCTGCTCCACATCCACCACGATGCCGTTGCGGACATCAGCCCACTTGGCATTGGCAGCCGGATAGAAGCGGCAGTTGCCCAGCACGTTCAGCCACGCTTCGAAGCTCGGATCGGATTCCACCAGCGCGCCGACCGCGGAGTTCACAGCGGGCAGGAAGGTTTCCATGGAAACCCAGCCCACATAGTTGG
>CAZRLU010000027.1:0-16887 GCA_964600995.1 uncultured Oscillospiraceae bacterium
CCACCTGGGTGACGGGATAGAGGGAGCCGGAATTCTGGGGCACGTTGTAGAACAGACCGAAATCTGCATTGAAGATCTTGCCGACGTTCATCATCAGCAGGATCACGATCATGGGACGGATGTTGGGTAGGGTGACATGGAGCACCTGCTGCCACTTGGTGGCGCCGTCCACGGCGGCCGCCTCGTACTGGGTGGTGTCGATGCCGGTGATGGCCGCCAGATAGAGCACTGCGGAATAGCCCAGGTTCTTCCATAGATTGCAGAGGGTCAGGATCAGGGGCCACCAGGTGGTGTCATGGTAGAAGCTGGTGGGCGTCTGCCCGGAGGCCTTCTGCAGGAAGGGGATCATGCCGCTGGTGGGATCCAGGAAGGCCAGGACGAAGTAGCTGGCCACCACCCAGGACAGGAAGTAGGGAAAGAACATCAGCGTCTGATAGGTTTTCGCCAGGAAGCGGGTGGTGAGCTCGCTCATCATCACCGCGAAGGCCACGGAGATCACCAGCCCCAGCAGGATCCAGAGCAGGTTGTAGCCCAGGGTGTTGCGGATCATGACGCCGGTGTCCGGGGAATTCAGGAATCCGAAATTCTTCAGGCCCACCCACTCGCTCTTCACGATGTTGTTCCAGAAGGTGTTGGGTTTATAGGCCCGGTAGTTCTTGAAGGCGATGACGATGCCGAACATGGGAAGGTAGCGGATCAGCAGCAGCCAGACCGCTCCGGGCAGCATCATGGTGGCCAGCCAGAGATTCTTCTTCCGCTCCGAGGGACTGATCCGCTTCCGGCGCCCGGTGAGGGCCGCGGCTCCCGCGGAAGGACGGCTTCCGAAACTGCGATCAGACATTCCTGCTCCTCCTTGCTCCGTGTTCTGTTCTCCCGGAACCTGCCGTTCCGTTTGTCAGCTGTATTGTACAAAGAAATGCCGGAAAGAGTCATTATCCACGATTGTCATCTTTTGTCTGCAATTGTCCACTTGCGGAAAAACGGGTCGAGGGCCAAGGGAAGAAGGAAGACGCCAAGCGCAGACAATAAAACCACAACCGCATCCCTGTTTTCCCGGGGCGGACTCTGATAAAATCCTTCCATAGATGAAAGAGAAAAATCCCGGCGGAAAGCGGCCGGGGAGGAACGGAAAAAGGAGAACGGAAGAATGCGGTACGGTTATTTTGACGACGCGGCGAGGGAATATGTCATCGACCGGGTGAACGTGCCCCAGTCCATGACCAACTATCTGGGCACGGAGCGGATGGGTGCCGTGATTTCCCACAACGCAGGGGGCTACTGCTGGCTGGACAGCCCCCAGCATCACCGGATCACCCGGTTCCGGCCCAACGGGGTGCCCATGGACGGGCCGGGTCACTATGTGTATCTGCGGGATGATGAAAGCGGAAAGTTCTGGTCCATGAGCTGGCAGCCCGTGGGCCTGCCCCTGGACCGGGCGGAGTACCGGGCGCGCCACGGGCTGAGCTATTCCGTGTTTGAATGCCGTTATGAGGGTATCCGAGCGGAGCAGACCCTGTTCATCCCCCGGGAGGAGGATTCCGGAGCGGACCCGGTGGAGATCTTCGACGTGCGGGTCCGGAATGAATCGGACCGGGAGCGGGAGATCAGCGTTTTCGGATATGTGGAATTCTCCTTCCATGAAATCGACATGGACAACCAGAATTTCCAGATGAGCCTGTATGCCGCGGGCTCCCATGCAGAAAAGGGCGCGGCGCTGTGCGAGCTGCACTACGAGCGGGACGCCTGGCAGTTCTTCGCGGGGAATTTCGAGCCGGACGGGATGGAGGGCGTGCGGGAGAAATTCCTCGGGGCTTACGGCACGGAGCGGGATCCTGAGGCCGTGCGCACGGGCCGGATGACGGGTTCCACGGAGCTGGGGGGCAACCCCTGCGGCGCCCTGCGGAAAACGCTGCGGCTGGCCCCGGGACAGGAGGCGCGGGTGCTTTTCTATCTGGGCACCGGCCGGGGAGAGGCAGCGGAAAGAGCCCGGCAAACCTATGACGAGGCGGGCTGCGACCGGGCCTTCCGGCAGCTGCGGGAATTCTGGGACCGGAAGCTGGAGGCCTTGCAGGTGCGGACGCCCCACGAAAACATGAACCGGTCCCTGAACATCTGGAACCTGTATCAGAGTGAAATCAACGTGCTGTTTTCCCGGTTCGCTTCCTTTATTGAGGTGGGAGGAAGGACCGGGCTGGGATACCGGGACACCGCCCAGGACGCCATGTGCATTCCCCACGCGGAGCCGGAGATGAGCTGGAAGCGGATCCGCCAGCTGCTGCACGGGCAGATGCGGGAGGGCTACGGGCTGCATCTCTTCGATCCGGCGGTGCTGGAGCGGAGGGAGGAGGACGGATTCCGGTCCCCGACGGTGATCCCGGAGGCGGAGAAGAAGAGCATGCTCCACGGGCTGAAGGATGCCTGCGCCGACGACGCGCTGTGGCTGATTCCGGCGATTGTGGAGAACGTGCGGGAAAGCGGCGACCTGAGCCTGCTGGACCGGGTGGTGCCCTATGCGGACGAGGGAGAGGACACGGTGTGGGGCCATATGAAAGCGGCCCTGGACTTCTCCTACCGGCAGACGGGCCGCCACGGGGTGACCCTGGGGCTGCGGGCGGACTGGAACGACTGCCTGAACCTGGGAGGCGGGGAGAGCGCCATGGTGGCCTTCCTGCTGATCTGGGCCACGAACCATTTCCTGGACGCGGCGAAGGCTCTGGGCAGACAGGAGGACCTGGAACGGTATACCGGCCTGCGGGACCGGATGGAGCAGATCTGCCGGGAGACCCTTTGGGACGGGAAATGGTTCCTGCGGGGCTTTACCGCCGACGGAACTCCCATCGGATCCCGGGAGGCCCGGGAGGGAAAGGTGCATCTGGAGAGCAATGCCTGGGCAGTGGTGTCCGGGGCAGCCACGGAGGAACAGGCAAAATCCTGCATGGACACGGTTCGCGAATGGTTGTATACTCCCTATGGACTGATGCTGAACGCGCCCTCCTTTACGGAGGTGGATGACCGGGTGGGCTTTGTGACCCGGGTGTATCCGGGGGTGAAGGAGAACGGGGCCGTCTTCAGCCATCCGAATCCCTGGGCGTGGGTGGCCGAGTGCCGGCTGGGCCGGGGCAGCCGGGCCATGATGTTCTATGACGCGCTGCTGCCGGAGAACCAGAACGATATCATGGAGATCCGGCAGGCGGAGCCCTATTCCTACTGCCAGTTCATCATGGGGAAGGACCACAGCGCCTTCGGCCGGGCCCGGCATCCCTTCATGACCGGCTCCTCCGGATGGGCCTACTATGCCGCGACCCGGTATATGCTGGGCATCCGGCCGGAGATGGACCGGCTGACGGTGGACCCCTGCATTCCTGCGGAGTGGGACGGATTCGAGGCGGAGCGGAAGTGGCGCGGAGCGACCTACAGAATTGAAGTGAAGAACCCGGAACACGTGGAAAAGGGCGTGGTTCTTCTTCGCGTGGACGGAGCGGAGACGGACCGGATCCCGGCTTTCTCCGCCGGGGAACACCGGGTGGAGGTTGTGCTGGGAAAAGCGAAAGGAAAATGACAGCGCCTGAAGCGGCGGAAAGGAAGGACGGGAAACATGGTTGAGTTTGGCACGGGCGGCTGGAGAGCCGTGATCGGAGACGGTTTTACCCGGGCGAATATCCGGCTGATCGCCGCGGCCCTGGCCCGGCGGATGAAGCGGGAGGGCTGCGCGGAGGAAGGCATCTGCGTGGGCTATGACCGGCGCTTTCTGAGCCGGGAGGCCTGCATCTGGTTCTGCGAGGTGATGACCGGAGAGGGTGTTCCCGTCAGCTTTGTGAATCTGAGCTGCCCCACGCCCCAGGTGATGTTCACGGTGCGGGAGCTGGGGCTGCAGTATGGCGCCATGGTGACCGCCAGCCACAACCCGGCCATCTGGAACGGCATCAAGCTGTTCACCTTCGGTGGCCGGGACGCGGCGGAGGACATCACGAAGGCAATTCAGGAGGAAGCCAACAGCCTGGATCCGGAGGGGATCCGGGCCATGAGCTTTGAGCAGGCCCGGACGGAGGGCATCATCCGCATGATCGATCCGCGGGACGCCTATCTGGACGCCATCCTGCGGCAGGTGAACACCGAGGCCATCCGGAAACGGCGGCTGCGGGTGGTGCTGGACCCGATGTTCGGGGTGAGCCTGACAGGGCTGCAGACGATTCTTTACACGGCACGGTGCGACGTGGACGTGATCAACGACCGGCACGACGCCTTCTTCGGCCGGCATCTGCCGGCGCCGAACCCGGAGACCCTGGTGGACCTGCAGTACGCGGTGAAGGAGCACAACGCCGACGTGGGCATCGCCACGGACGGGGACGCGGACCGGCTGGGAATCATCGATGAGAAGGGGAACTATGTGACGGCCAACGAAATCCTGGCCCTTCTGTATTCCTATCTGCTGGAGTACAAGGGCTGGACGGGGCCGGCGGTGCGGAACCTGGCCACCACCCATCTGCTGGACCGGATTGCGGCTGCCCACGGGGAGCAGTGCATCGAGGTGCCGGTGGGCTTCAAGCACATTTCCGCCGCCATGGAGGCCCACGATGCCCTGATCGGCGGGGAATCCTCCGGCGGTCTGACGGTGCGGGGGCACATTGCCGGGAAGGACGGGCTCTATGCGGCCAGCCTGCTGGTGGAGATGCTGAGCGTCAGCGGGAAGAAGCTGAGCGAGCTGGTGCGGGAGCTGTATGAGCGCTACGGCGAGATGCACATGGCCGAATATGACTGGGATCTGACGCCGGAGAGGAAGACGGAGATCAGCCGGCAGATCCTGGAGGAGAAACAGCTGCCGGACTTCGGACGGGAGCCGGAGCGGGTGAGCTATCTGGACGGATGCAAGGTATACTTTCCGGACGGCTGGGTGATTATCCGGTTCTCCGGCACGGAGCCCCGGGTGCGGATCTTCGCGGAAGGCCCCACCGGGGAGGAAGCAGGGAAGCTGGTCCGGCAGATGAGCGATTTCGCGGGCCTGCCCTGGAACGAGTGAAGCGGGAACGGACGGAATTCCGAAGGAGCGGAGGAAGCGTATGGCAGGAGCGGGAAAGAAAGGGCGGCGGATCCCCGGCGTCCGAAGCATCCGGAGCCAGGTGACGGGCATGCTGCTGGCCTGCTATCTGATCCCTGCCGTGCTGCTGGGGGCCTTTGCCCGGCTGGTGCTGGTGCGGGGGCTGGAGGAAAGAACCCGGGACGCCATTTGCCTCGAGGCGGATCACGCCTGGTCCCAGACAGAGCAGCAGATGGACCGGCTGGTGGATCTGAGCCGGGACGCCACCTATGACGGGGAGCTGACCGGAATCTGGACCCGGTGGAACGGGGAGGAGATCGGCGACTCGGAGCTGCTGCGGCTGAGCCGGAGCTATCTGGACCGGAAATACAGCCGGGAGCGGCTTTTCCTGAGCGCCGCCTTTTTTCCCACGGACCGGCCGGAGCTGTTGGCGACGGCTTATTTCCGCAACGCGGAAAGCCCGGCGACCATGCAGGCCCTGCGGGAAACGGTCATGAAAACCGGAGAGGAGCTGGATACCAGCTGCCGCTTCATCTCCGTCCGGGACCGGCTGTACCTGATCCGGAACCTGCTGAATCAGCGGATGCGCCGGTTCGGGATGCTGATCCTGGAGGTGAACCGGGAGGAGGCCTTCGCTCCGCTGATCCGGCTGGAGGAAAGATACGGCGGCCGGGTGAGCTTGCGGCTGGACGACTACAGCGAAAACGAAGCGGACTGGGCAAGCCTGCCGGCATGCCTGGAGGACGACCCGGGGCGGCAGGAGCTGCGGTACGGCCGGAGAAACACGGGCGCGGACTATGACTTCCGGATCCTGCTGCGGCTGGACCGGCGGGAGCAGTACCGGGACAGCTACCGGTTCCGGCTGCTGACGGGCCTGGTGCTGGTCCTGCTGATTCCCATTCTGCTGATTATCCTGCGGTATGTGCGCAAGCGGCTGGTGCATCCCATCAACCGGCTGCTGGACGCCTCCCGGCGGATCGAGGCGGGGGAATTCGGCGTCACGGTTCCCATGCACGGAGAGGACGAGCTGGGGCAGCTGGGAAGCGCCTTCTCCAGCATGTCCCTGCGGCTGAAGGAGCTGATTGACAAAACCTATAAGGAAGAGATTGAGCTGCGGAACGCCCGGATCCAGGCGCTGCAAAGCCGGATCAACCCCCATTTCGTGAACAACGCCCTGGAGGAGATCAACTGGCAGGCGCGGATCGACGGCTCGGAGACGGTTTCCGCCATGGTGGGCTCCCTGTCGGTGCTGCTGAACGCCTCCATGGACCGGGAGAACCGGAGCCGGGTTTCCCTGCGGGAGGAAATGGAGGTGGCGGAGGCCTACATTTACTTTGTGCAGCAACGCTTCGGGGAGGATCTGCAGGTGACGCGGGAGATCCAGCCGGAGACCCTGGGGTGCGAGGTGCCGCTTCTGACGGTGCAGCCCGTGCTGGAAAACGCCGTGGAGCACGGCATCGCCCAGGCCGGCGGAGGAAGAATCACCCTGCGCAGCGGCCTGGAGCAGGGAAGGCTGCGGCTGGAAATTGAAAACACCGGCCGGCCGATGGACGGGACGGACCGGGAGCGGATCGCCGCCGCCCTGCGGGGAGAGGACGCGGGCAACCATCTGGGACTGGCCAACATCACCCGGCGGCTGCGGCTGATCTACGGAGAAGCGGCCGAGGTGGAGGCGGCTTCCGGAAAAGCGGGGGAGACCCTGATCCGGATCACCCTGCCGGCCCGGAGAAGCGACGGAACCCCGGAGGAGAAAAGGCTCACCGCCGGGGAGCGGAAACGGGGGGACGAAACATGAGAAAGAAGACCGTGAAAAGGGCGCTGGCCTGGCTGCTCTGCCTGCTGGGGCTGGCAGCGGGGAGAACGTCTGCCGCGGGGGAGGGAATTACCCTGCGGACGGTCAGCTGCTTCGGCGGCACGGATCCCGCTGCGGACGCCTATGTTCAGATTCTGAAGCAGTATGAGGCGGAGACCAACAACCGGGTGCAGGACTATTCCACCCCCAGCGACGAGGCCTGGAAGGCCTCGGTGCTGAACGACTTCGCGGCGGGAAACGAGCCGGATATCCTGTTCTTCTTTGCCGCGGGGGCCGATTCGGCGCCGATCCTTTCCCGGGTGGTGCCCGTGTCGGAGATCAACGAGGCCTATCCCGAAATGAAGCTGCCGGAAACGGAGGCCCTGCGGGAAGCGGACGGACTGGTCTACGCGGTACCCTGCCGGGGATTCTGGGAGGGACTGTACCTGCGGACGGATCTTTTTGAAGCGGCTGGAGCGCCGATCCCGGAGGACTGGGATTCCCTGCGGGAAGCCGTCCGGAAGCTGCGGGCGGCGGGCATCGTTCCCCTGGCGGCTTCCCTATCCGATATCCCCCACTATGTGGCGGAGATGGCGATTCTGGCCTGCGCTACGGCGGAGGAGCAGCAGAGGAGACCCCGGAGCCCGGAGGAGGTTCCGGAAAGCTGGGTCCGGGCGATGGAGGTCATCCGGGAGCTGCAGGAGATGGGCGCCTTTCCGGAAACCACGGAGGCCATGGACGACCGGGCTGCCACGGAGCTGTTCATCCAGGGAGGCGCCGCCATGCGGCTGGACGGAAGCTGGCTGGCGGACGCGATTCCGGAGGAGCTGATGGACCGCCTGGCGGTGAAGGCCATGCCGAGAAGAGACGGCCAGGGAAGCGCGGAGGCCTATATCGGCGGAACCTCCATGGGCTTTTATCTGACGCGGAAGGCCTGGAAGCAGGAGGAGCGGAGAGCGGCGGCGGTGGCGCTGCTGCGGGCGCTGACCCTGCCGGAAAGCCTGGCTATGCTGGAAAACCGGCAGATGAGCGGACAGCTGGAGGCCTCCGCCCTGGCGCTGGGGCAGGGAAGAAAAATGCTGCCGCCCCTGCAGGACGCCATGAACCGGGAGGCCCGGGAAACCTGGCTGCTGGAATGCATTCCGGCGGTGGCGGAAGGAAAAATGACGGCGGAGGAATGCTGGCGGCGGGTGATGGCACTGCATCCCTTCGACCAGTGAGGGCAGATTATGTATCGCGTGATTCTGGTGGATGACGAACGGCTGATCATCCGGGGCCTTTCCACGGTTGTGCCCTGGAGCAAGCTGGGCTGCGAGGTGGCCGGCACCGCCTTTGACGGGGCGAAGGGGCTGGAGCTGATCCGCAGGCTGCAGCCGGACATGGTGATGACGGACATCCGGATGCCCAACATGGACGGACTGACCATGCTGGCGGCAATCCGCAGCGAGTTTCCGAGGATCCAGACCACGGTGCTGACCGCCTACCGGGACTTTGACTATGTCCGGGAGGCGCTGAAGCTGGGAGTGTTCCGGTATCTGCTGAAACCCAGCAGCATGGAGGAGCTGGAGGAGGCGGTCCGCGGCATGGCGGAGCGGCTGGATCAGCTGCCGCCGCCTCCGGGCCGGGAAGCGGAGCAGGAATCCGTGCGCACCGCCGGCAATCACATCGTGCAGGCGGCGCTGGCCTATATGCGGGAGCACTGCGCCGAAAACCACATCTCCCTGACCGAGGTGGCGGAGCATGTTTATGTCAGCCAGTGGCATCTGTCCAAGCTGCTGAACCGGGAAACCGGTCAGAGCTTTTTCGATCTGCTGGGCGGGATCCGGGTGGAGCGGGCCAAGGAGATGCTGACCAGCCCCGCGGTGCGGATTCATGAAGCCGCCGAGGCGACGGGATTCGCGGACGTGGCCCATTTCTCCAAAAGCTTCAAGAAGGTGACCGGGATGACGCCGGGGGAATACCGCCGGCAGCACAGCGATCCGCAACGGGGGGAGTCATGAGAAAACAAATTCTGATCACAAACGACGACGGCATCCGCGCGGACGGGATCCGCAAACTGGCTGAAACCGCATGCAGATTCGGGGACGTGACCGTGGTTGCACCCGATACCCAGCGAAGCGCCGCTTCCCATCACTGCATCTTCAGCAGACCGCTGACGCTGCGGGAATATGATTTCGGAATGAAAGGCGTAAAGGCCTATACCCTGGACGGGACGCCCGCCGACTGCGTGCGGGTCGGGATCCATGCGGCGGCGGAGCCCAGACCCGATGTGGTTCTCTCGGGAATCAACCACGGATACAACATCTCCTCCGATATCCAGTATTCCGGAACCGTCGGAGCAGCGCTCGAAGCGGCATTCCAGGGCGTTCACGCCATTGCGGTTTCCTACGGGAATCCGCAGTTCAACGCCACGGACATCCTGGACCGGTTCCTGCCGGAGCTGCTGGAGGAATACATGGAGAGGCCTTTGCCGGCCAGCCGGATCTGGAACATCAATTTTCCGGACTGCCCCGCGGACCGGTGCAGGGGAATTATGCGGAATGCGGTGATGAACACGGATCACTTCTACGACGACCGGTATCTGAAGGAAAAAACGGACGACGGAACCTGGCGGATCACCAACATTGCGGACCGGATCTGGAAAGGACCTGAAAACTCCGATCTGTACGCGGTGGCCAACGGGTATATTTCGGTGGGAACGGTCACGAATCTTTCCTGACCCGGCATTTTTCGGCTCACTTGAGCCGGCTTTTTTCATCGATCCGGTGGATTAAGACGATATTCCATGGGCGGACAATGATAGTATTCGCGGAAAACATGCGTGAAATGCTTTGCTGAAAAAAAGCCAACATTCTGAGCAATTTGCTGCACCTTCAGACTGGTTTGAGTCAATTGACGGGCAGCCTCTTCCATTCTGATTCTTAGCAGCGTTCGGGAATAGCTGGCACCAATCTCCCGGTGAAATACGGTGCTCAGATAAGCCGGAGAAACACCTATTTCTTCAGCTACGGATGTCAGACTGATCGGATTGGAAAAATGCTGTTGAATATATGAAAGTGCACGTTGGGCCAAACTACCGGTCTTTTCATCGGTATATTCAGTTTTGCTTTCCACAGGTTCAGACAATTTCTTCTGCCCGGCTTGAATGGCCATGGCAGATAAGGCGGCAGACAACTCCTGCTCATCGATAGGTTTAAGCAAATAATCAAAGATATTCAGGCGAACGGCTTTTCGTGCATAATCAAACTCGTTATACCCTGAAAGGATAAGAATTGGTATCCGGGGATCCTTCTGGCGTATAACCTTTGACATCGCCAATCCATCCATGATCGGCATTCTGATATCCGTGATAATTCCGTCAAAATGCGAGCTCTCAATTTTCTCTATTGCTTCCTGTCCATCCGCGGCCTTATCTGCTGCGTACCATTCTGCACAGATTGTCGACAGATTTTTTTCCAGGTATTCCCGCATCAGATCTTCATCTTCAACAATCAATGCCCGATACATGGCTTTCTCCTCCCCGTAATGGTAAATGCAGCGTGACGATTGTGCCGTCTCCTTGCCGTGACTCAAATGTCAGTCCATATTCCAATCCGAATTTTAACTTGATTCGTCTGGCGATGTTGACAAGGCCAACGCCCCCTTTTGTCTGCTCCGGATCAGTGGAAGGCTGGCGCAGGGCATCCTGAAGCTTTCGTTCCTGTTCTGCTTTCATTCCGAGCCCATTGTCCTGTACGGTAATCAAAAGCTCCTTTTCATTTTCTGTCAATGCAATGATAATACGGGCATTTCCGCGCTTGAGTTCGCAACCGTGCACTAAAGCATTTTCAACAATCGGCTGAATCGTTAATGCAGGGAGTAAATAAGTATCCAGATGAGATACATCGGGAAGGGAATAACTCAGCCCTCTGAAGCGCTTTTGCTGCAGAGACAGATAGCATTCCACAATTTTCATTTCGGCCTGGATGCTGATTTCCCGATCTGCATCCACCATTCCTCGCAATAAAGATGCCAACATGGAGATGCTTTGGATTGCTTCTTCGTTTTTTTCCATTTTAATCAGCAATTGAATCGTGTTCAGTGCATTGAATAAGAAATGCGGCTGAATCTGATTGCATAGTGCAGTATATTGTGCTTCTTTCTCCAGATAACGGGCTTCATAAATCTGACGTGTCAGATAATTATTATTTTCGGTCTGCACTTGAATTTGTGCCAGCATATTGTTGAAGGATGCAGCAAGATAAGAAAACTCATCCTGCCCGTTCGTATCTGCCCGGACGGAAAGATCACCGGATTGAGCAGCTTCCATGATTCCGGTGATCTGAAAAATAGGCCGTAAAAAAATCCGAACTAAACCGACAGAGATCAACACTCCGAAAAAAGCGCAGAGGAAAGCGAATATGAAAGCTATATTTCGTGCTTCTGCAGCAGGGGCTGTAAGAAGCTTCATGGAATGCACATCGACGATTTTCCAGCTGGTAGAGGAAAGGTTTTTGATATTGACAAGATACTGCTGGCGTTTTATGTTTACATAAAAGCTGGTTTGATCTGTCTGATACGCAGGAGACGCCATGATCATCTCGGAGAGGTTATCTATACCTGTTTCATTATTCCTGTAGATATAGTTTCCAGCTTCATCCCATATCAGCAAGGCCTCTCCGGCCAGGAAATCTGTTCTGTCACAAACTTCCTTTATTCCCTGATAATTGGCATCCACCCGAATTACTCCAATAGGCCTTGAGCTGTCATGCATACTGTTTATTCGTTTCACGACACTGAATACTTCAATTGTGCCACGTCCGGATTTTTCGGTATGGGATGGGAGAAAAACGGTCTGGTTATTCCTGTAAGCATCCTGATACCAGGATGTATTCATATAATCGGCAAGTTCCGGTGAAGACTGAGCTTTACTGCTGGTATATATTTCTCCGCAAATGATATGAGCGCGCAAAATATCACTTCTTGGAAGCATCAGCACGGCTGCAAGATAATCTTCAATTGTTCTCTGCTTTTTTAATTTTCCTGCAGAATCGACCGGATTGCTTTCGATTGCATCCATAACCTGCCGGTTATAATACGGAGATAAACACAGCCTGAACACTTCGTCAAGATAAGTATCCAGATTGATCCTTAGCTGATCAAGTAATACTTGTGTGTTTCGTGCGCTTTGACCGACCAGGTCTGCCTGGTAATGCTGATAGGTCAGTATGGTCACGACAGATACGGACAGGAGAATCAGGACTGAGATCATCAAAAGTAGCTTATGCTTTATGCTGACTTTCATATGAGCCATCGCCTCCCATTGATAATATATCCCATGAAAAACCAGAAAGCAACGCAGATTAAGCCTATCTAAAAAAGTGGCACTCAGATCAAAAGATCACGGTATTTCTTCATTGAAACGGATGGCATACAATAAGATCACAAAAGACTCCAGGATTACGGAAGTCAAAACAAAAAAGGAGGAACACAGAAAATGAAACGGTTGTTTGCAGTACTACTGGTTCTGGCTTTGGCACTGACTGCAGTCTCAGCCCTTGCAGAAACCAAGGTGAACTTCTTCACGGGTAAGATTGAGACAATTGATCTTCTCAATGAGATCATTGCCGATTTCAATGCACAGAATCCGGGAATTGTGGTGGAGCAGGAGTATCAGAATGATGCCAGCAACATCATCAAAGTCAAGTTTGCCAGCAACGAAGTGCCTGATGTCATGACGACCTATGAACAGGAATTTGTTGATCAGGGCAAATATATGGACATCAGCGATATGAACGAATGGTGGGACCGGCTGATTCCGTCCATGCGGGAGAGCTGCACCGATCTGAAGACCGGCAAGCAGTATCGCATCTGTACGAATATGACCATGGCTGGCTTCTTCTACAACAAGGAAATCTTCACAGAACTTGGATTGACTCCCGCCACGACCTGGGACGAGTTCGTCAGCAATCTGGAAGCTATTAAGGAAAAGAAACCCGATGTGGTCCCGTGGTTTATCTTCGGTAAGGAAGCATGGCATCTCGGTCATCTGATTGAGTTTATTCCTCATGGCTATCTGAAGCAGAGTCTGGGCGCATTGGAATGCAAGACTGCAATGCTGAACAACGAAAGCGACAAACTGAATCTCGGCGCTGCGGACGGATGTATGGCTGAATTTGCCCGTAACATGCTGGAGCTGCAAACGAAGGGCCTGATCAATGAGGATGTCCTGACCGCGACCGGTGACAACTGCACTGAAGCGTTTGTGACCGGCAAGGCCGCTATGTTCTCCAACGGAATGTGGGCGCTTTCCGGCATTCTTGAAGCCAATCCAGGAATGGCGGAAAAAATCGGCTTTGCCCCTTATCCTGCCTACATGCCCGACAGTAAGCCCGTCGTGCTGTGCGCGGAGGACAGCGGCTATTCCATCTCTGCTACTACTGAGAACAGTGATGCTGCCAAGGCATTCCTGACCTTCCTGTTCAGTGCGGAGAACCAGAAGAAATACAGCGAGTCCCTTGGTTCTCCGAGCGCCTTCAAGGACGTTGAAGCCGCATGGGCTCCCGAAGGCTTCGTCAAGGATGTCACAGCGGTACTGAACAGCGCTGTGAATATCGGATTTACCAATGAGAAACCCGCAGGCTTCAGCGGCGATGATGCCGGACGTATGGTACAGGACCTGCTGGCCGGTACCTATGATGCCCAGGGCTTTGCCGAAGCTTATGAAAAAGCCTGGAATGAAGGATTTTGATTCATCAGCAATCCGGCGGGAAGGGCGTCTCAAACAGACGCCCTTCCCAATTCTGTTGACAGGATACAGGCGGGAGATGTTAGCATGAGGCTCAGAAAGATCAACTGGACACAGTTCATGTCCTTCCCTGCATTGCTGTTATATAGTATCTTCTTTGTTTATCCTCTTCTGAAAGGCATCGGAATGAGTCTGACAGACTGGGACGGCATGGGTAATGCCAGCTTTGTCGGGCTTAGTAACTTTATAAAATTTTTTCGGGACTCGCGTGCTATGGGCGATATCCGTACCACACTGGTTTTTGCAGCAGGCAGTGCCATATTCCTGAACCTTGCCGGATTAGCCTATGCGCTGCTGATGGAGCAGCCTTTCAGCGGCAGGAGTGCAGCACGGGTCATTATTTATCTGCCCGCAATTATCAGCCCGCTGATCATGGGATATATCTGGTATTTCCTTCTACAACCCGGACGTGGATTCCTTTATCATGCTGCGGAACAACTTGGAACATCATTCTTCCTGGGAAAATGGATGAATCATTATCCCACCACAATGGCTGTGCTGATCTTTGTGAATGTCTGGCAATATGCCGGTATGACCATGATCATTTATCTTGCCGGGCTCAAGAACATATCGCCGGATATCCGTGAGGCAGCAATCGTTGACGGAGCTGGCTCATGGCAACGGTTTACAAGGGTCACCCTGCCTTTGCTGATGCCTTCGATCCGTATCAATGTCGTGACCAATATAATCGGTTCTCTTTCAGTATTCGATGTAATCATGTCTCTCACAGAAGGCGGACCAGGCTACGCTACGGAAAGCCTGAGCATCTATATCATGCGGATGTGTTATGGCAGCCGTACCGGATATTCCACCGCCGTTGCCATGATCCTGTTTTTTATTATCCTGATTCCTGTCCTTATCTCAATGTATCTGACCAAAGAAAAGAGTGCCGCATGATGAGACAGAAAAACAAGGCTTTTCGATCATTCAGGGGAATGATGGTTATGCTGATCTGCCTGATGTGCATCATCCCCTTCTATATACTGATGGTTCTTTCCCTCAATGCTCCTTCCCGGATTTATTATGAGGGAAACATCTTCATCCCGTCTTTTGACTGGGGTAATTATGTGACGGCCTGGGAGAAGAGCCGGATTGGTCTGGCAATGATCAACTCGGGGATTATCACCTTCGGCACCTTGTGCGTGACCATTGTACTGGGCGGTATGGCGGGATATGCTATCGCCCGGCACAATACAGCATACAATAAACTTGTATTCTCCCTGCTGATTGGCTGCATGATGATTCCGGGTATCATCAATACCGTTCCCCTGTATACTCTGATGAGAAGGATCAAAGCCGTCAATACTTTGTGGGGAATGATTCTTGTCTGCTCTGCGCTTGCCATGCCGTCGGCGGTATTTATCTATACAACCTTTGTCCGGGCGCTTCCAGGGGAATTGGATGAGGCAGCTGAAGTAGACGGCTGCACAGGATTCCATGCATTCTGGCGCATTATTTTCCCGGTCCTCAAACCAGCCACGGCAAGCTTTGTGATTTTAAACGGCTTTGGTGTTTGGAACAACTACGCGCAGGCTGTGTTTTTTCTGCAGAGCAGGGAAAAACACAACATACCACAGGCCCTGAGCGTTTTCTTCCAGCAATTCGGGGGCGCGAAATGGCACCTGATGTCTGCCACAGCGGTTATTGCCATCATTCCTGTGGTCATGATATTTCTCGTATTTCAGAGACAGTTTATCGAGGGCCTGACGGAAGGAGCGGTAAAGGGATGAATGAACTGTCCACCTGTCAGGGCAGATATGAAAAGGGCGAACCTGTCAGGCTGCTTCTGCAGCAGGAAGTGAACGCGGATCATGCAGAATGGCGGATCACACATCTGGAAAAAGTAATTCTCACCGGCAGCCTTCCGGTCAGGAGACCTGAGCAGGAAGTAGTTCTTCCTTCTCTTTCGGCAGGAGGGTATGGTATTGAAATAAAACTATATCAGAAAGACGTATTCCTGATCAACCTGAATACAGCGGTCAATGTGGGCGACAGCATCGTACGTTACGGATTCCTCTGTGACTTTGAGAAAATGGAATCAAATGCGGTGGCTGCACTGGCCGGATACCATATCACTCATGTCCAGTTTTATGACTGGAGCTGGAGACATGACAGTCTGGTTGCTCCGCAGGATGAATATCAGGATATGATGGGCAAACACAATTCACTGCCGGTCATTCGCCGAAGGATTGCGGAATGCCATCAGCACGGAATGGTGGCCATGGCTTACGGAGCCGTCTATGCTGCCAGCCGGTCATTCCACGAAGCTCATCCATCCTGGGGATTATATGGAGCCGGAGGTCAGCCCCTTATCTTTATCAACACCTTTTACTATATGGATATTGAAAGCCCGTGGAGAGATCACTTCATCCATGAGTATCTGAAGGCGGTTACAAACGTCGGATTTGACGGTATTCATATGGACACTTACGGGGAACCCAAAACTGCCTTTACCCAAAGCGGAGACAAGCGTTTCCTGAAGGATGGTTTCCCTGAACTGATCAAGGATACGCACGTTGCCATGAAAAACAGTGGCATACAGCCCCATCTGATATTCAATAATGTTGGCACCTGGCCTGCCGAGCAGACAAGAGATTGCCCACAGGATGCAGTATATATGGAATTATGGCCGCCCATGGACTGTTACCGACATATACGTACAGCTGTTCAAAAAGCCGGGAATCATCCGGTTGTCCTGGCAGCTTATCCGGAAGCGTTCCGTACGGATGAACCGGAACGGGCGTTGCACAGCCAACTCCTGCTTTCTTTTGCAATCGCGATGCAGGGGGCGACACAATTATTCATCGGAGAAAACAACGCAGTGGTCACACAGGGCTATTATGCAGACTACACCAAGCTGACACAGGACCAGACAGCTCGCATCCGCAGCTACGAAGATTTTTTCGTCCGGTATGGCGACCTTCTTTATGATCGTTCTCTGCAAGACGTCACCTATACCCATTTCGGCGGTGACAATATTGAATACCGCGTGGATGCGCCATGTTCAGCAGACGGGGATCCGGACAGAATCTGGATCACGATCCGTGAAAACGAAAAACGGAAGCTCATCGGTTTGGTGAACCTTTGCGGTGTTCAGGATGATCACTGGAACACAGGGAAGAATATGCCGGTACCGCAAAAGGATGTTGTAATTCACATCCTGGTTGATCAAGAACCTGCCGCAGTATGGTATGCTTCTCCGGATCAGGAATCCGGAAGCCCATTGCAATTGTCATTTACTGTTTCACTTCATCAATACGGCCTTGAAATCAG
>CAZRLU010000028.1:0-14718 GCA_964600995.1 uncultured Oscillospiraceae bacterium
CTTGTTGTTCACCACGCCGATGGCCGCCTCGTCTGCGATGATGCCGCTGATCGTCGTGGCGGAGGTATCCCCCGGCACGGCGATCATGTCCAGCCCCACGGAGCACACGCAGGTCATGGCCTCCAGCTTCTCCAGCGTCAGGCTGCCTCTGGCCGCCGCCTCGATCATACCGATGTCCTCGCTCACGGGGATGAAGGCGCCGCTGAGGCCGCCCACATGGCTGCTGGCCATGACGCCGCCCTTCTTCACCGCGTCGTTGAGCAGCGCCAGCGCCGCCGTGGTTCCCGGCGCGCCGGTCAGCTCCAGCCCCATCTCCTCCAGCACCTGGGCCACCGAGTCTCCCCGGGCCGGCGTCGGCGCCAGGCTCAGGTCCACGATGCCGAAGGGGATGCCCAGCCGCTGGCTGGCCTCCCGGGCCACCAGCTGGCCCACCCGGGTAATCTTGAAGGCGGTCCGTTTCACCGTTTCCGCCACCACGTCAAAGGGTTCGCCCTTCACCTGCTCCAGGGCCTTCTTCACCACCCCGGGGCCGCTGACGCCCACGTTGATGGCGCATTCCGGCTCGCCCACGCCGCAGAAGGCGCCCGCCATGAAGGGGTTGTCCTCCACCGCGTTGGCGAAGACCACCAGCTTCGCGCAGCCCAGCCCGTCGCTGTCCCGGGTCAGCTCCGCGGTCTTCCGGATGATCTCCCCCATCTCCCGCACGGCGTTCATGTTGATGCCCGCCCGGGTGGAGGCCACGTTCACGCTGGAGCAGAGCCGCTCCGTCTCGCTCAGCACCTCGGGGATGGAAGCCAGCAGCCGCTCGTCCGCCAGGGTGGCTCCCTTGTGCATCAGGGCGCTGTAGCCCCCCAGGAAGTTGACCCCCGTCTCCTTCGCCGCCCGGTCCAGCGCCCGGGCGATGGGCCGGGGATCCCCCTGGCAGATCAGGCTCACCGGCGTCACGCTGATGCGCTTGTTCACGATGGGAATGCCCAGCTCCGCCTCGATCCGCTCCCCGGTGGACACCAGGTTCGCCGCCGTCCGGCAGATCTTCTCATAGGCCCTTTCGGCGCAGCGGTCCGCGTCCGGATCCGCGCAGTCCAGGAGGTTGATTCCCAGCGTGATGGTGCGCACGTCGAAATGCTCTTCCTGGATCATGTGCAGGGTCTGCAGTATTTCGCCTGTCTCGATCATATGCCCTCCCGCTCAGATCCGATGCATCGCGTCAAAAATATCCATCCGCTGGATGTGGATCTCCATCTTCAGCTCCTCCCGCACGGGCTGGAGCGCTGCGTTGATGCCCTCAAAGTCCGTGTTCGCGCCGCTGAGATCCACGATCATCATCATCGTAAAGTAACCGCCCAGAATCGTCTGGCTGATGTCCAGAATGTTCACGTTCAGCTCGTAGAGCCGGGTCGCCACCCGGGCAATGATGCCCGTGGCATCCAGTCCCGTCACGCTGATCAGCGCCTTCTTCATGCCTTCACCCCGCATCCGCACAAAAATACAGAATATTATAGGTTTTCGCTCCCGGTATTGTCAAGCTGCAGGCCGGTTCCCGCCGGGTCCGGGCCGGCCTCCTCCGGGGCCTCCGGAATCGTTCCCTCCTCCGGGGTTCCTGCCGTCTCCGGCTCCGCGGTTTCCGGGTGCTCCCCGGCCTCTCCGTCCTCCGGCTCCGCGGCGTCCTCAGGCCTGGGCTCCGCCGCTTCGTCCCCGGGCTCCGCCGTCTCCGGAGCGTATTCGTCCCCCGCCGCTTCCGTTGCGTCCATCTCCTCCGGATTTGCCTCTTCCTCCGCAACCTCCGGGGAGGCGGCGCCCATCCGGTAGACAAAGTAGTCCCGCACGTTGCCGAATCCCATGATGGTCACGCAGGAGCCCTCCACGTCAAAGCAGCGGTAGTTCTCCCCGTGGCAGGAAAGAGTCAGCTCCGCTTTCTCCCGGGGAACCCCCAGAATGCACACGCACACGCCCCCGTCCGTGGGGCTGGCTCCGGCGGTCCGCCGGTCCGGCGAGGCGGAGATCAGGCTCTGGAACCGCAGGTAGCAGTAGGGGTTCTCCCCCGCCTGCAGCATCAGCGGATAATCCAGATAGTCGGCCAGGGCGGGCAGCTGCTCCTCCGTATAACCGTACTGGCGCAGGGTGCCCATATACATCATGGCGTGGGTGCCCGGATGGTGGATCACCATGATGTCCCCCACCTGCATGGTCCGGGCCGCCTCCCGCCAGTCCTCCGGCAGGGGATGGACATCGTCGCAGTAGATATGCTCCCCCGCCAGGCAGTAGGGATCCGCCCGGCGGCCCACCACCGTGCCCTCGATCTCCCGGCCCGCCAGGCTGTACACAGCCTTCACAAAGCCGATGCAGTCAAAGCCGTACAGATAGATGGTGCCCTTCTGATAAAACACCGGCGAGGACTGCCAGGCCTCCCGGGTGGTGTACTCCGGCAGTCTTTCCACGACGGTGCGGTAGCTTCTTCCGCCCCAGAAGTAGGGAATGCCCAGGGGCAGAAGGCTTTCCGTGTCCGATCCCGTCAAAAGCTTGTACCGGGCCTGGAAGGGGTTCCCCCGCTCCACCATGGAGAAGGCCAGGTCCAGCAGCTCGCTGCGCTCAATGCTGCCCCCGGAAAGGTCCTGGCTCTTCATCCGCTCCAGGATGGCCTCTCCCGTCAGCACCTGCACCTCGCTCCTGCGGATGTATCCCGCCGCAGTCCCGAAGGAGGCACCGTACCAGTCCCCGTATCCGCTGTAGACATAGATCCGCTCGTCCCCCTTCAGGGTCCGGGCGGTGCTTCCGTCCGCCCACAGCAGGTGGGCTCCCTCCGGCCGGACCGCGGCGCCGGCAAACACCGTCTCCGTCAGATCCTTCCGCTTCTGCCGGCCCGCCCGGGGGAAGGTGAAGAACACCCGGCTCTCCCCGCCCCGGTAGGCGCACACCGCCGTCCGGTTCTTCTCCACATAGCGGATCTCCCCGTCCAGCTCCAGGGCGTAATAATCCCCGTAGGCCTTCTCCGCCCGGTAAAACCGGTCCGTGCCCAGGCTGCCCATCCGGTGAGCCCCCTGCAGGGGCATGTCCAGCAGCGGAGTCTCCTCCGCCACCACCAGGCTCACCGGGGAGATGGGCTCCGGCGTGAATTCCGCGATCCGCACCCAGGAGGGCAGCACGTATCCGCCGGTGCCGTCCTCGGCCACCACGTGCATATAGCCCCCCAGGCTTCCGTCCGCCGTCAGCAGCTCATAGCCCGCGGCCGTGTAGACCGTGGGCGCCTCGTACACCGGCAGCGTGCGGACCTCCACCTTCCGCTCGCTGTAGACATACCGCTCCTTTTCCTTCTCATATTCCGGCACCGGCAGAATCCGGGTGTACTTCACGTAGCCTGTCTTTCCCTCCGGCGTGGTGAAAACCGACCAGGTGTCGTCGATCACATCCAGGGTCACGACGGTGTAGGGCGGGATGACCCCCACGTTGTCCGTGGTCTGGATCATCTTCGGCCGCAGATAGGTATGGTCCACAAAATAGCCCGTCACGGTCTTTCCCGTGCCCTCCGCCCCGGCGGAGCCAGGCCCGGCCGCCAGCAGCAGAAGCAGCCCCAGCAGCAGGATCACCCCGAGCCGGAGCCCTTCCGGGTTCTTTCGTCTTCTTTCCATAGGGATCCTTTCCCGCCCGCCTTCCGGGCGTCCCGTCATTCCCCGGCCTGCTCAAAGGCCGCCAGCATCTCCTCCCAGCGCTCCTCCATCCGCTTCTCCAGGGTGATCTGAGCCCGAGCCCGGTCCAGGTTGTGCCCCGGCCGGTGCACCGCATAATAGACATCCCCCTCCAGGTAATCCGTCAGGAAGCGGATCCCGTTTTCCAGGGTCATGATCCGGGCGCCCCAGGGCAGGGATTCCCGCTCCGCCGCCGTCAGGCTGCTCCCGGTTTCCCGCAGGAAGCCCCGGGTATAGGCCCGCACCAGGGGCATGGAAAGCTGAATCCGATCCGGATCCCGCTCATCCTCCGGGGCGGTGCTGGCGCCGGTGCGGATGGCCTCCCCGTAGTCGTAGGCCGTCAGCCCCGGCATCACCGTGTCCAGGTCCACCACGCACAGGGCCTCCCCGGTTTCCGCGTCCAGCAGTACGTTGTTCAGCTTCGTGTCGTTATGGGCCACCCGCAGCGGCAGCCGCCCCGCCTGCAGCCCTTCCGTCAGGCGACCCGCCCAGTCCGCCCGCTTCAGCAGGAAATCCAGCTCCTCCCGCACCTCGCCGAGCCTGCCCGCCGTATCCTTCTCCGCTGCCTCCTCCAGGTGGCGGATCCGCAGGGGAGTGTCGTGGAAATGGGGAATGGTCTCATGCAGGGCGTCCGCCGGAAAGTCCCCCAGCCTGCGCTGAAAGCGGCCGAAGGCCTCCCCGCATTTCTCGAACCGCTCCGGGGAATCGGGCAGGTCCATGCTGCAGGTGTTCTCCACAAACCGGAACATCCGCCACCAGCTGCCCTCCCGGTCCAGATACCAGGGCTTCCCGTCCCGGGCGGAGATGACCCGCATCGTCTCCCGCTCCGGGTCCCCGCCCTCCTCCAGAATCTTTTTCCGCAGGTGCTCCGTCACCCGCAGAATGTTCTCCTGCACCTGGTCCGGGCGGTGGAAAACATACTGGTTGATCCGCTGCAGAATATATCTCTCCTCCGCCCCCTCCACGGTCACCAGATAGGTGCGGTTGATATGCCCGTTTCCGAAGGCCTTCAGCTCCAGGGCCGCGCCCTCCGGCGCAAACCGCCGGGCGGCTTCCATCTCTGTTCTTTCCATCTTCGTTCCATCCTTTTTTCCGCCTGGCGCGGCCCCCGGGGACCGGCCGGACATTTGGATTTATTATCCCCTATTTTCCCGGGAAAGTAAAGAAAAAAAGGAGCCGCTTGCGCGGCTCCCGGAATGCGGCGCCCTCTCCGGCGCCGCGGGATCTTCTTTCTCAGGCTTCCGGCTCCAGGAGGCCCAGGTTTCCGTCCTTCCGGAGGTAAAGCACGTTGGTGCGCTCCGTATCGATATTCACAAAGACGAAGAAGTTGTGGCCCAGCAGCTCCATCTCGATCACCGCGTCCTCCACGCTCATGGGGCGGACCGGGAAGGTCTTCCGGCGGACAACCTTGAGCTCTTCCTCTTCCTGCTCTTCCTCGAAGTACTCCGGCACCTCGGTGAAGGCGTCGTCCCGCAGCCGCTTGGCCAGCTTGGTCCGGTGCTTGCGGATCTGGCGCTCCATCTTGGCCAGGGCCTGATCGATGGCCACAAACAGGTTCTGATCCACGGCCTCGCTCCGCAGGATCACGTTGTTCCCCATGGGAACCGTGATTTCCACGATCCGGTTGTCGTTCTTTTCCTTCCGCATCCGGACCTGCATCTCCGTCTCCGGCAGCAGGTAGCGGCTCATGGTGTTGGTCTTCTTTTCGATTCTCTGGGTGATCCCCGGAGTGACGGACATATTCCGCGCGTTAATCGTCAGCTTCATAAAAACAGGTGAGCTCCTTTCATTTCCGGATTTTTACCTTCGCGAAAACCCGAAGAGCCGGGCCTCTCAGCTCCGTACCCTTCGCTTTTCTCCGTGTGCCATGGGCACCACGCCCTTTCCTTCTTTCTTACACATGGAATATTCGGGATGAATCCCGCCGTTTCCTGCCTGTTTTTTGAAATTATTTTCACTTTTCTCCCCTTCTCCCCGCCCCCGGGTCGGCGGAGTCCCCCTTTCCCTTCCCGTCTTCCCAAAAAGCAGGGATTCCGGCCCCCGGCGGCGAAATTTTGTATGTTATGACCTTTTGCGGTTTTCTTCGGGATCCGCATCCCGTTTTCTTTGCCCCGGTCCGTTTCCCGGATCCGATTTCCTGAGAAAGAAGGGTTCCTTGCTTGAAAGCCTTTTTCCTTCCCCTGGGGGCCGGCGCGGAGCGGGCGCTGCCCGCGGTGCTCACCGCCCTCAGCTGCGGCGCCGCCCGTCAGCCCGCTTCGGTGGATATGCTGCGCATTCCCTCCCGGGCCTCCGACGGCCTGGCCTCCGGCCTGCTGAAGGATATCCGTTCCTGTCATGCCTTCCTGGCCGGGCGGGATGAGTTTGCCTTTTTCCGCACCGCCTGGCAGGACGCCCTCTGGCTTCCGGATCTGCCCGGGCGGGACGCCCTGGTGGAGGGGGAGGAAAGCGCCCTCCTGCTCTCCGCCCTGCGGGGCGAGGGGGTTCCCTTCTCCTTCCGGACGGACCGGGAAGCCGCCGAGTGGAGCATGTCCGCCCTGCTGGAAAAAATACCCGCCGTCCTTCCCCTTCCGGAGGCCCAGGCCGATCCCGTCCTTTCCGGGATGGCGCCCTTTCTGGGCTTCCTGTCCCGCCTGGAGGCGGCCCTTTCCGCCGGAGAGGAAGTGCGGATCCTGCTGCTCTGCGATCTGTCGGAGGGCTATGCCGCGGGCCTGGCCCTGAGCCTGATCCGCTTCCTGCGCGCCCGGTTTCCGGATCCGGCCCCCTTCATCGGCCTGGTCTGCCAGGTGCGGTCCGCCGGCGCGGACGCCTGGGACCGGCTCGGCGACGTGCGGGATGCCCTTGCCGATCTGTCCCGCCGCTCCCTGGTCCGGGTGTCGGAGGACCGGGAAACCCCGGGCGCGGACGCCTGCTGGCTGCTGGGTCTCCCCGCCTCCCTGATTTCCGGGGAGGAGGGCTTCCGCCTGCTGGACTGGGCTTCCGCCCGGATCCTCGGCGAAGTGTGGACCTCCGCCGCCCGTCCCTCCGCCGGGCTGCACACCCGGGAGCTTCCCGGCGTCGTGACGCTCCAGGCCCTGGATCAGGAGGCAAAGTCCGCCGCAGCCTTCCTGCGGGGCGCCTTCTGGTGCCTCAGCGACCTCTTTCCCGCCCTTCATTCCTGGTTTGAGCATCCGGCCCTGCTTCGCTCCCTGGCTCCCGCCTCCCGGGGCGGCCTTTTCCGCCGCCTTTTCCGGGACCGGGATGCCGCTGCCGATCCGCCACCGGAGCTCGCCTTCCTGGAGCGGGCCCTGCGGGCCCTGGGGCTGGAGATCCTGTCCCTGCTCCGGGCCCTTCCACCCCTGCTGCGGGAGGCGGATCCCGCCTCCGGCCTCTGGGCCCAGGCGGTCCGCGCCTGCGGCCGCACGGTGACCCTGGCTTCGGAATATGACGTCAGCCGCAAGGAGGCGGAGGATTCCGGCGTGGACAAGGTGGCTCCCGTTCACCGGGTTTCCCTTTCCGATACCGAAGAGGAAGCCCTCCTCCGGAAGCTGGACAATATGGCCTCCGCCCTGGCCTCCGCCACGGAGGAGCGCTCCGCCGCGCTGGATCAGCTGGGCGGCTTCTTCGGCCGCGCCGCCCTGGAGGACTGCCAGGCCCGCTGCCGGGTCGCCGAAACCACCGCCCGGGAAAAGCTGGTGGCCATGCCCTCCGGGGATCCGGAGGCCCGCTATGCCCTGGGGCTGCAGGAGCGCCGGGTCCGCCTGCTGAAGGCGGCGGTGACCCGCTGCGGCCAGGACCTGGAGGAGGCCGTCTCCCGGCCCGCCCTGAGCCGGCCCGCGGCCATGAAGGCCACCTCGCCCTTCGCCGGCGAGGTGCTGGATCCCGCCCTGGCAGAGCAGGCCTTTCTCCTGCTCACCGGCGAGGGCGAGGCCGCGGAGAACGCCGCCAAGGCCGTCCGGGACGGGCTGGGCGCCCTGCTGAAGGGCTTCCAGCTCAACGACGCAAAAATGCTCCTGAAGAATCTGGCCACCACCTGCCGCCGGCCCGAGGCCGAAGCGCCCCTGCGGGATCTGGCGGTGGGAGCCTTCTCGGTCTGCGGGGTGGAGGTCTCGGGCCTGCGCTTCCAGAGCGCGGGCAGCCTGCCCCCGGTCCCGCTGCTGCCCGATCTGTCCGGGGAGGGCCGGGTCTTCTCCCTTTCCGCCGCGGCGGAGAGGCTGATTGCTCCCCCCACCCCGGATCCCACCGCCCGGAACCGGGGGCTTCTGGCCCTGATGCTGCTGCGGCAGTACCGGCGCCCCGCCCCCGGGGACGCAGCCCTGGAGCTGACGCCCCTGCAGAGCGGGTCCTCCGCCCTGCTCCGGGTCTATCTGGCCTCCCGGGGCGTGGATCACGCCTTCCTGTGCAGCCTGCGGGGGGAGGGCGAATCGCGCCTGCCCCTGGCCGTCCTGCTGCCCGGCGTCGGGCTGGAGGCTGCCCGGCTGCAGCCCGCCCGGCTGGATCTGATTCCTTCCTTTGTCTTCTGGCTGGACCGGGAGGCCCTGACCTTCCGGGATCCCTGTCCCTATTTCAGCGAGGGGGACCGGCAGGTGCTCACCGAGCAGCTGACCCGCCTCCGGGCGGGCCTGCGCTCGCCCCAGCGCCGGGCCCTCAATGATTTCTGCAGCGACTGGCATCAGGACATCATGCAGGCTCCCCGTCAGGAGGAGGACGCCGAGGCCCTGCGCCGCCGGCTCCGGGTGGTCTGCGGGCTCACCCGGCTGCCCGTCTGGCAGAAGGATCTGAAGCGGGTCTCCGCCTTCTATGAGCCCGCCGTCCCCGGGCAGGATCCCGTCTGCGCCGCCCTCTGCGGCGTGGACGCGGTGGATTCGGCCTCCTGCAAAATCCGGGAGGATGTGCTCTATGTCTTCCGGGGGGTTCCCGTGGCCCGGGAAAACGCCCTCCGGCTCCTGGAGGCCACCCATGCCCCGGAGGAAGCCCATTATCTCTCCTCCCTGAACACGGAATGCGATATCCTGCTCCAGTCCTCGGATGATTACCATGAGGCCCTGGCCGCCGGCGTCCGGGAGCTGCTGGACCGCTTCCCCGCCGCGGACCCGGAGGTCCGCGCCGTCGCCGAGGAGGTTCTGGAGGAAGCCGCCCGGCCCATCCAGGACCGGGTGACCGAGCTGTCCTGGCCCTGGGACACGGTGTCCTCCTCCGTCCTCACCATTCTCACCGAATGCCTGGGGCCGGAGCTGGCCGCCGCCGCCCTGCGGGCCTTCAGCGACCGGCTGGCCCTCTTCCCCGCCCGGGGCGGAGAGGTGCTGGGCGATGTGCTCTTCAGCGGCCTGTGTACCGTTCCCCGGAGCCTGCCCGATCCGGAGCCGGATCCCGGAGCGACCCCGGAGGCAGCCTCCGCCGGAGATGCCGCGGATTCCGCCGGGGAAGCCCCGGCTCCGGTCCGCTCCGACGCAGTGCTGCCGCCCCTGAGCCCGGAGTTTGCCGCGGCCCTCTGCCGTTCTCCCCGGGGCCAGAGCCTGATTCAGCCCGGCTTCCTGTCTTTCTCGGCGGAAGGCGCCGGCGTGCGGGCCGAGCTTTCCCTGGAGGGGGCCTTCTCCCTGAAGCTGATCCGGGTCTATGGCCCGGAGGAAATCCTCACCTTCTATGCCCATGATCTGCCCACCCTGGCGCTCTGGCCCTCCCTGCCCTTTGCCCCGGAGGACTGGCACGCCTATTTCTCCTATGCCCACTGCGCGCCGGAGTTCCGCTTCACCGCGGTGACCCGCTCCGGAGAGACGGAGCTCTCCGGCGCCGCCCCGCGCCAGGCCTCCCGCACCGTGGATTATCCCCTCTGCTATCTGGTGTCCCACGGGGATCTGACCCTCGGCGCGGTGCCGAATCTGCTGCCCTCCCCCGAGCTTCCGGACCGGGGAGCCTGGACGGCCTGCGTGGATTTCGGCGCCTCCGCCGCCTCCGTCATCTTCACCGACGGCTCCGCCCGCTGGCCCATGCAGGGCCCCGTCGCCGTGCGCACCCTGCTGCGCAGCCCCGCCGCCACCGAGGATCTGCTCTGGCGGGAGTTCCTGCCCGCGGTGCCGGTCACGGCCCTGCTGCCGGGCGCCCTGCGGATCTTCCGCAACGATCTTTCCGATTCGGATCTGCCCCTGCGGGACGCCTCGGTCTTCATGTCCTCCTCCCTGCGGGACGTGCTGGATATTCCCCCCGAAGCCCTCTATACCGACCTGAAGTGGAACGGGGAGAAGGGCCGGGCCGCCGGGCTGTATCTGCATCAGGTGATGCTCATGGCCGCCCTGGAGGCCCGCTGCGGCGGCGCGAAGCGCCTGAGGTGGCTCGCCGCCCTGCCGGACGAAATGGCCCCGGAGGGCCGGGAGCGTCTGGCGGAGCTGTTCCGCTCCCTGGCGGAGGAAATCTCCCGGGAAAGCGTCCTCCCCCTGCCGGAAAAGCAGCCTCCCGTGGCCTTCGCCCCGGAGAGCTCCGCCCTGGGCGCCTATTTCCGCTACTGCTCGCCGGAGGAAACCCGCGGCGGCTTCATGGTGCTGGATCTGGGAGCCGACACGGCGGATCTCTCCCTCTATCTCCAGGGCCGGGAGGACGCGGTCCGCTCCTGCCAGCTGCCCCTGGGGGTTCATAACATGCTGCTGCCGGAGCTGCTGCGGAATCCGGGTCTCCTCCTGGAGGATTTCGGCTTTGTGGAGCAGGAGGACTTCCGGCGGGATCTGGAGGATTTCCGCTCCCTGCTGGAGCGGGCGGGCCGGAACCCGGACGCCCTCCGTCAGGCCCGCTGCGGGCTGGACGCCATCCTGGCGGATCATCTGCCCCTCTTCGCGGAAGCCCTCTTCCGCCGCCGGGCCGGGGGCAGCCCCGGCCGCACCGGAGCCCTGATCCTCCTGCACGAATCCTTCCTGATGATGCTCGCCGGCCTGGCCCTGCTGCAGATGGCCGGGGACGCCTCCCGGAACGATTTTCTTCCGGAATCCATGACCCTCTTCCTCGCCGGCCGGGGCAGCCTCCTGCCGGAGGCCATGAGCCCCCAGGCCCGCACCTCCCTCTGGCGGATCCTGACCATGTTCCGCAATCCCCGGGTCGCCTCCCTGAATCTGCTCTTCTCCGCGGAGAAGAAGCTGGAGATCCCCGTGGGGCTGTCCCTGCTGTCCAGGCCCACCGCCGTCCTGCCCCGTCCGGCCGCTTCCCCGGCCGCCATTGCGGTCCGCCCGGAGGAGCTGCTGCCGGAATTCCTGCTGCGCTTCCGCCGGGAGTTCCCCCAGGAGGCGGAGTTGCTCTTCCCCGGGGTCTTTGCCAATGATTATTATGCCCCCTTCACCCCCTTCGGCGGCCAGCTTCTTTCCCAGGCCCTGCAGGCCGCCTTCGGTCAGCGGGAAGCCGGCAGGCCCTTCCCGGCCCTGGTTTCCTGCCTCAGTCATCTGCTGAATATGGTTCAGGAAGGAGGTCCTCTCCCGTGACGGAACGACTGACCTCGGTCAACAATCCCCGGATCCGGCTCATCCGTTCCCTGAAGGAACGGAAGGGGCGCCTGGAGGCCGGCGCCTTCCTGGTGGAGGGCGATAAGATGGTGGCGGAGGCCCTCGCCTCCTCCTTCCCCGTGCAGGCCCTCCTGCTGCGGGAGGACAGGGAGCTTTCCTTCCCCGTCCCCGCCGGCCTGCCGGTCTGGCTGCTGCCGGAGCATGTCTTTTCTTCCCTCTCCGACACCCGCACCCCCCAGGGCGTCGCCGCCCTGGTGGCGCTGCCCTCCCCGGATCCGGGTCCCCTTGCCGGCTCCCGCTTCCTGGCCCTGGACGGGGTCCAGGACCCCGGAAATGTGGGCACCATCCTCCGCACGGCGGATGCCGCCGGCCTGGATGGGATCCTGCTGGGGCCGGACTGCGCCGACATCTTTTCCCCCAAGGTTCTCCGGGCCACCATGGGCAGCGTCTTCCGCATGGAGCTCCGCTTCCCCCGGGACCTGGCGGCCCAGCTCCGCTCCCTCCGGGACGAGGGCTTCAACCTGATCTCCTCCCAGCTGGACGGGGATCCCTTCTATGACCGCCCGCCCCTGGGAGACCGCTGGGTGCTGGTCATCGGCAACGAGGGCAACGGCGTCTCCCCGCCCGTGAAGGCAGCCGCTACCCACCGGCTGCGCCTGCCCATGCGGGGCGGCGCCGAATCCCTGAACGCGGCCGTGGCCGCGGGCATCATGATGTACGAGCTCATGAAATGACGCGGGTCTTCACCCCCAGGGGGAACTCCCGCGCGTTCAAGACTGAATCGTTTCCAAGAATTCAAGAAATGAAAGGATACGCATGGATACTAAATTCTATTACCGGGCCCGCCAGAGAGGCCTGAGAGCCTACAGCCAGGCGCTGCAGCAGCACAAGGATCCCTATCTTCCCGTCCTGGAGGAAAGCCTCCCCAACCTCAACGCCCTGGACCGGCAGTCCCTGGGCATTCAGTCCATCCCCCTGGACCGGGTGGTGGGCTCCGTCTCCCGGGGCCGCTCCTTTGCCTTCGCCAACAACTTCATGCCCATTCTCCAGTACAATTCCGAATTCGGCTCCAAGTGGTCCTACCTCTATGAGAGCGTGGAGGCGGAAGGCCTGCGGGATCCGGCGAAGGTGCTGGAATACATGGGATACTATTACCTGATCGAGGGCAACAAGCGGGTCAGCGTCATGAAATTCATGGGCGCCGAGTATATCGAGGCGGACGTGACCCGGGTCATTCCCCTCCGGAACGACACCCCGGAGATGACCGCCTATCTGGAATACTGCGCCTTCTCCAAGGAGACCGGCATCTATGATCTTTTCTTCACCAAACCCGGCTCCTACAGCCGGCTTTCCAACCTGCCGGGCATGAAGAGCGGGGAATCCTGGTCCCAGGATGATATCCTCAGCCTCCGCAAGCTCTATCACTATTTCTATTCCGCCTATCATACCGTCATGCAGGATCAGCCTGCCATCCCCTGCGGCGACGCCTTCCTGCTCTGGCTGCTGGCCTTTGGCTATCAGGATGTCCGGGATCTCACCCTGAGCGACGTGGAGAAGAACCTGCGCCTCATGCAGGATGATTTCCGTCTCCGGGACGATTCCATGAACCTGGTCATGGAGCAGAGCGACCGGAATCCCTCCCCCACCCTGCTCCATTCCATCTTCCATCCCGCCCGCATCAAGGCGGCCTTCCTCTACACCAATCCCATCGAGGTCTCCGCCTGGAACTACTGGCACGACATGGGCCGCCTGGAGGCACAGGAGAAGCTGGGCAGCCGGGTGGAAACCGTGAACCGGGTGGTCCCCTCCCGCACCGAGGCCGAGGCGGAAATCGAGAAGCTCATCAAGGAGGGCTTCAACGTCATCTTTGCCACCTCCCCCGTCATGCTGAACAGCTGCGTGGAGCCCGCCCTGCGCCATCCGGACACCCGGCTGCTGGTCTCCAGCCAGCTGGCGGGCTACCGCCATGTCCACACCTACTATCTCCGGTTCTATGAAGGAAAGTTCCTCCTGGGCATGCTGGCCGGGCTTCTGTCGAAGAACGGGAAGATCGGATATATCGGCGACTATCCCATCTACGGCTCCCCCTCCATGATCAACGCCTTTGCCATCGGCGCCCGGATGATCAATCCGGAGGCCCGAATCTATCTGAACTGGACTTCCCTCGCCGATTTCGATCCGAAGGAGCCCTTCCATGATCCGGACATCCAGGTGGTCTGCAACCGGGACCTCACCGCGCCCAACCGCGGCTCCCGGGATTCCGGCCTCTATGTCCGGAAGGACGGGGAGATTCTTTCCATGGCGGCCCTGATCCCCCGCTGGGGCATCTTCTACCGTCACGTCATGGAGCAGATGCTCCGGGGTGTCTTCGACGGGGGCGCAGACAGCAGCTCCTCCGTGTCCTATTGGTGGGGCATCGCCTCGGATACCCTGGATCTCGCCTTCTCCTCCCGCTGCGCCCCCGGCAACGTCCGGCTGATCCGGAATCTGCTTTCCCAGTTCCGGGATCAGTCCCTCACCCCCTTCGAGGGCGAGCTGCGGGACCAGGCCGGCGTCCTGCGCTGCCGGGAGGATCAGCGGCTCACCCCCGCCGAGATCCTCTGCATGGATTACCTGGCCGATAATGTCATTGGGGTCCTTCCCACCTCGGACCAGCTGGTTCCCTCCGCCCGGGCCCTGGTGCTGACCCAGGGGATCGACAGTCTGGCGAAGGCGGATGTGAACAGCATTTCCTGGACCTCCAGGTAAAATGCGGACGGACGGCGGAAGGAGGACTCCTCTATGCGGATTCTGGTGCTGGCGGACGAACCGGTGCAGCGGCTGTGGAGCGAATACGGAAAGGACACCCTGGAGAAGGCGGATCTGATCCTCTCCTGCGGGGATCTGCCCTCTTCCTATCTGAGCTATATCACCTGCTTCAGCTCTGCGCCCCTGGTCTATGTCCACGGCAATCACGACCACAGCTATGACAAGAAGCCCCCCGAGGGCTGCATCAACGCCGAAGGCCACGTGGTGATGGTCAAAGGCATCCGGATCCTGGGGCTCGGCGGCTCCATGCGCTACCGGCCGGATCAGCCCTGCATGTTTTCCGAGCGGGAGATGTCGCAGCGCATCCGCCGGCTTCGCCGGGAGCTGAAGCGCACCGGCGGCTTTGACCTGCTCCTGGCCCATTCCCCCGTCGCCGGCCTGGGAGATCAGCCGGATCTTCCCCACCGGGGCTTTGAATGCTTCGGAACCCTGCTGAGCGAATACAGGCCCCGGGTCATGTTCCACGGCCATGTCCATCAGTCCTATACCGGCGGCAGCTTTGTCCGGGAGCGGAACTGGGAGGGCATTCCCGTCATCAACGCCTGCGACAGCTATACCTATGACTGGCCCGACGACTGGCAGCCCGCCACCTCCCCCACCTGGCTCGGCCGGCGGATCCTGGCGAGAAACAGCCGCGCCGGCGAGGAATTCGAGCACTTCTGAGACGAAAAGGGGCAGTCCCGCTCGTCTCACGGCAGTCTGAGGGAAGAAAGCTTCCCGCAAAAAAACCGTTTCCCCCACAGGAAACGGTTTTTTTGATGGATTCTTTG
>CAZRLU010000028.1:14818-16802 GCA_964600995.1 uncultured Oscillospiraceae bacterium
CTCCGGCTCTCCGCCTTCCGCAAGCCGCAGGGAGGCTTCCTTCTCCGCCAGCGCGTCCTTCACCATCCGATAGCCGAAGGCCGTCAGCGGCACTCCGATCAGGATGCCCGTGATGCCTCCCAGCCCGGATCCGATCAGCACGGCCGCCAGGGTCCAGCCGGAGGGCAGCCCCAGGCTCTGCCCCGCGATCCGGGGGAAGATCAGGGTGCCCACCACGTTCTGCAGCACAACGATGAAGATCAGGAACAACAGCGCCATGCTGGGCGCGTCCGTCAGGATCATCAGGGTGCCCAGGATCGCTCCGATATAGCCTCCGATCACCGGGATCAGGGCACAGAAGCCGTTCATGGCGCCCACCATGCTGGCGTAGGGAAAGCGGAACAGGTGCATCAGCAGCGTGGCGGACACGCCGATGATCACCGCCTGTAGCACCTGGCACACGATGAATTTATGGAAGCAGCTGTTCAGCAGCCTTCCGGCCCGCAGCACCCGCTCCTGTTTTCCCGCGGGAATCCAGGCCCGCACCATTCTCCGGTAGGTCCGGCCGATCTGGTCCCGGCCGCTCAGGAAATAGCAGGCGAACAGAATCCCGAACATCACGTTGCTGAAGGCGTTCAGCAGGCTGGTGGCCGTGTTGGTCACCCCCCGGAACAGGTCATCGCTGTTGAACATGGTCACCAGCCGGTTGAACCAGTTGGTCCAGTCGAATTCCTGCAGCACCTCCAGGGTTTCATCCGGAATCAGATTTGCAATGAAGGGCATCTCCAGCAGATACCGGATCCCCGAGGGCACCCGGTCCAGCAGCGTGATGGCGCAGGCCGTCAGCTGCGGCCCCATATACCCCGCGATGAAAGCCAGGCACCCCAGCAGCACGATCACCGCCAGGGCCGTGCAGATTCCCCGGTGCACCTTTTCGCTCTTCAGAATCTTCCGGTTATACAGAATATCGTGGCTTTGAAAGAACCGGATCAGAATCCCCAGGGGATAGGCGATCAGCACCCCGATGAAAATCGGCGTCGCAGCGCTGATCAGCCGCTGCCCCGTAAACCAGAACCAGTAGATCAGCAGGAACAGGGCAAAGCCGCCCATCACCATCCTGAAAATCGTCTTTCGCTCCACCTTCACGCCTGAAGGCCTCCTTTGAATCTCAGCTGTTCCCCAGCGCCTCCATGATCGCCCGGGCGGCCGTCTTGCCGGCGCCCATGGCTGAAATCACCGTGGCCGCGCCTGTCACCGCGTCGCCGCCGGCGTACACCCGCTCCCGGGAGGTCAGCCCCTCCTCGTTCACCACGATGCCGCCCCGCCGGTTCACCTCCAGCCCCGCTGTGGTGTTCTTGATCAGGGGGTTGGGGCTGGTGCCGATGGCCATGACCACCGTGTCCACCGCCAGCTCAAACTCGCTGCCGGGGATCTCCACCGGCCGCCTTCTGCCGCTGGCGTCCGGCTCGCCCAGCTCCATCCGCACGCAGCGGATGCCCGTCACGAAGCCGTTCCGCGGATCCCGGGGATCCTCCGGATTCTGATAGCCCAGGATCTCCGTGGGGTTGCACAGCAGGCGGAAGTCGATGCCCTCCTCCTGGGCGTGCTCCACCTCTTCCCGCCGGGCGGGCAGTTCCTCCATGGACCGGCGGTAGATGATATACACCTTCTCCGCCCCCAGCCGCAGCGCCGTCCGGGCCGCGTCCATGGCCACGTTGCCCCCGCCGACCACCGCCACGCTGCCGCCCTTCATGATGGGCGTCACCGGATGCTCCCGGTAGGCCTTCATCAGGTTGGACCGGGTCAGGAACTCATTGGCGGAGTAGACGCCCTTCAGCGCCTCCCCGGGGATGTTCATGAAGTTGGGCAGCCCGGCGCCGGAACCGATGAACACCGCCTCGAAACCCATGTCGAACAGCTCGTCCACGGTCAGCGTCTTGCCGATGATCACGTTGGTCTCCACCTGCACGCCCAGCTCCCGCAGGGTTTCCACTTCCTTCGCCAC
>CAZRLU010000029.1:0-16214 GCA_964600995.1 uncultured Oscillospiraceae bacterium
GACTTCCCGAACCTGGACATCAACTACGGCATCGCGCCGCTGCCCGTGATGAAGGAGGAGGTCACCATCTGCACCTCCGGCCTCACCGGTGTGTTCAAGGGACAGCATCAGCAGGAAGCCTATGACTTCGTCAAATGGTACACCCGGGAGGAGAGCAACTGGGAGAACCTGGTGCTGACCGGCATCTGGCTGCCCAAGAGCGAGTACTTCTACAAGACCGAGGAGGGCATCGGCGAATGGCTGGGCAACGAAAAATATCCTTATAACAAGGATTTCGAAACCGGCAAAAAGGTGCTGGTGGACTACACCATGAACTACGCGAAGCCCACCTGCTGGTACTACACCCCCAATACCCAGATCACCACCAACGAGATCCTGTTCACTGCGCTGCAGAGCGTGTGGAGCGGAGAGCGGACGGCGGAGGATGTGATCAATGAGATCTATCCCGAGATGTGCGAAGCCATTATTGTGGACTGAGCTGAAGAGCCTTGAGGTCGGGGGAGCGCGGAAGCGTTCCCCCGATTTCCGGATTATCCGGAACCGGGCCGGATCATAAAGGAAGAAATTCGGCCCTGATGCTTCCTGGGAAAGGGGAGAGACGCGGAGATGAGCCTGCGACCGGTCCGAAAAATTCGCTACAACCGGGCGGAGACCCGGGCGGCCTGGATCCTGCTGGTGCCCTCGGTGATCGGCCTGACGTGCATCACCTATCTGCCCATGCTGGCTTCCTTCACCCTGAGCCTGTTCAGCTGGAACGGCCTGGGGGAGATGAAGTATATCGGGCTGGAGAATTATATCCGGCTGTTCACCCGTGACACCAAGTTCTACGACTCCCTGCTGGTGACGCTGGAGTACGCCGGCATGTCGGTGCTCGGCAGCATCGTCTATTCAATGATCGTGGCCATGCTGCTGAACCGGAAGGTGCCGGCCCGGGGCTTTTTCCGGGCGGTTTTCTACCTGCCCTACGTGCTGCCCGCCCTGGCGGTGTATCTGGGATGGAAATGGCTGTATGATTTCAACCACGGCTTTTTCAACTACCTGGTGAAGCTGACAGGGGGCACTTCCGTCAAGTTCCTGGATTCCAGCACCCTGGTGGCGCCCTCCCTGGCCCTGATCGCCGTATGGCTCAGCGGCAATCTGATCGTGATCTTCCTGGCGGGGCTGCAGAATGTGCCCCGTACCTATCATGAGGCGGCGGAGATCGACGGAGCCAACGCCTGGCAGCGGTTTTGGGGAATCACCATCCCCTGCATGACGCCCATCATCTTCTACAACCTGCTGATGAGCCTGGTGAGCAATCTGCAGGTGATCACGCCGGCCCTGTCCCTGACCAAGGGGGGGCCCGGAACCGGCAGCTACTTCATGTGCTACATGCTGTATACCCAAGCCTTCAAATCCCATAAGTACGGATACGGCAGCGCCATTGCCGTCATTCTGTTCATCCTGATCGCCATCCTGACCGGCATCCTTTTTGCCACCAGCAACGGCTGGATTTTCTACGAAGGAGATGACAGGGAATGAGGTTCGCGGCGAAGCGCTACGGAGCCGTCTCCCGGCGGCGGAGACAGAAGGCGGCGGACATCCTCTGCCTGCTGCTGCTGATCCTGCTGGGGCTGGTTGTGATGTTTCCGATCTACTGGATTTTCCGCTCCTCCCTGATGTCCAACGGGGAGCTGTATGCCTATCCGCCTGCCTTCCTGCCGCCGGCGTGGCGCTTCAGCAACTATGCGGACACGCTGAAATCCTTTGAGTATGTCCGCTTTCTCGGCAACACGATGACGATTCTGATTCCCGCGGTGCTGGGGGCGGTGGTGACGGCCACCATGGGCGGCTATGCCTTTGCGCGGCTGCGGTTCCGGGGAAAGAAATTCCTCTTCACCCTGTGTGTGGGATCCATGCTGCTGCCCGGCATGGTGACCCTGATTCCCCTGTTCATGGCCTGGTCCCGGCTGGGGCTGGTGAATACCTACTGGCCCCTGATCCTGCCCCATTTCTGCGGGGGCGGCGCCTTCAACATCTTCCTGATCCGCCAGTTCGTGAAGACGGTGCCCCGGGAGCTGGACGACGCGGCCACCATCGACGGATGCGGCTTCTATCGGATCCTGATCTTCATCATCGTGCCGGCCATCAAGGCCGCCATGATCGTGGTGGGACTGCTGAAATTCATCGAGCTGTGGAACGACCTGCTGCAGCAGGTGACCTATATCACCCGGCGGGACCGGTATACCCTGGCGCTGGGGCTGAACATCTTCCGGGGCTCCTTCAACGACGACTGGTCCAGCATCATGTGCGCCACCTGCCTCTCCTTCATTCCCGGCATCGTGTTCTACCTGATCGGACAGAGGTACTTTGTGGAAGGCATCGTGATGACGGGCATGAAGAACTGAGAAAGGGGGAGACGGCATGACGGTTCCGGAGATCGGCATCCGGAGGGTCCGGATCACCGATGATTTCTGGCAGCCCCGGCAGCGGCTGATGACGGAGGTCACCATCCCCTATATGGAGCGCATCCTGCGGGATGAGGTACCCGGGGCGGAGATGTCGCACGCGATCCGGAACTTCCGCATGGCGGCCGGGCTGGAAAGCGGGGAGTTCCGGGGGATGGTGTTCCAGGACAGCGACGTGGCCAAATGGCTGGAGGCGGCGGCCTATTCCCTGGCGCTGAAGGCGGATCCGGAGCTGGAAAGCCGGGTGGACAGGATGGTGGAGCTCATCGCCCGATGCCAGCAGCCGGACGGATATCTCAATACCTATTTCACGATCCGGGAGCCGGAGAATCGCTGGCGGAACCTGCTGGAATGCCATGAGCTGTACTGCGCGGGCCATCTGATGGAGGCGGGGGTCGCCCTGAGCGAGGCGGCCGGCAAGGAGGAGCTGTTGGCGGTGTGCCGGCGGCTGGCGGACCATATCTGCGACCGCTTTGAGCGGGAGGAGGGCATCCCCGGACATTCGGAGATCGAGATCGGGCTGATGCGGATGTGGCGGGCCACCGGAGAGAAGCGCTACCGGGATATGGCGCTGCGCTTTCTGGACCTGCGGGGGCAGGATCCGGACTGGTTCCGGAAGCATACCCCGGCTCATCCCGGAGTGCGTTACGGAGGATATGATATCCGCCCGGAAGATACGGTCTACAATCAGTCCGACATGCCGGTGCGGAGGCAGAAAAAGGCCCGGGGCCACGCGGTGCGTCAGCTGTATCTGCTCTGCGCCATGGCGGACGCCGCCGCGGAGACCGGGGACGAAGAAATGGCGGAGGCCTGCGGACGGCTGTTTGAGAACATCACCGGAAGGCAGATGTATCTGACGGGAGCCGTGGGCGCCTCCGCCTGGCAGGAAGCCTTCACCGTGGATTTTGACCTGCCCACGGACCGGGGATACGGGGAAACCTGCGCCTCGGTGGCCATGGCCATGTTCGCGCACCGGATGCTGCGGATCCGTCCGGAGGGCCGGTACGCGGACCTGCTGGAGCGGGAGCTTTACAACGCCGCTCTGGCCGGGATGCAGCTGGACGGGAAACGGTTCTTCTACGTGAATCCCCTGACGGTGGACCGGCGGGTATCGGGCATCGCGGAGGGCTACCGGCATGTGCTGCCCAGGCGGCCTCCCTGGCATGCCTGCGCCTGCTGCCCGCCGAACCTGGCGCGGCTGATCGCTTCCCTCGGGGCCTACCTGTGGAGCGAAACGGGGGACACGGTCTACAGCCATCTGCATGTGGGAAGCGAGGCCGGGACCCGGCACGGGATCATCAGATGCCGCAGCGGCCTGCCCTGGCGGGGGGAAGCGGAGTACCTGATGCCCGGCGGAGAAGAATTCATCCTGGCCCTGCGGAAGCCGGCGTGGGCGGAGGACTATACCCTGCTGGTGAACGGGGACCCTCCGGAAAATGTATGGGAAGAGCGGGGCTACTGCCATGTGCGCCGGGCCTGGCGGGACGGCGACCGGGTGCAGGTCCGCTTCGGGATGAAGCCCCGGCGGGTGTACGCGGATCCCCGGGTCCGGGACTGCGGGGGCAGGGTGGCGCTGATGCGGGGCCCCCTGGTCTACTGCTTTGAGGGAACAGACCAGGAGGGAGACCTTTTCTCCCTGTCCTTGCCAGCCGATGCGGAAATCCGGGAGGGAGGCCCCGTGCCCGGACTTGAGGAACCCATGCCCGGCCTGGTGATGGAAGGCATCTGCCGGGAAGGCGACGGCCCCCTTTACGGGACGAAGGCCGGGGAGAAAAAGCGCTGCACCCTGCGGGCCATTCCCTACTTTGCCTGGGGGAACCGGGAGGAAGGGGATATGGCCGTCTGGATTCCGGAGGAGAGCGCTTCCGGAACCTAAAAAACGAGTCCCATTTCAGAGAAAAGGGACTTCAGACTGTGTGCAAATCCGGGGAAAGCCCCGGATTTTGCCGTATAACAGCACCAAAAAATCATGGAGTCTCCGACTCATTCAACCCAGTCCTCCAGGCGGATCCCGGGAAGACGGCGGAATTCCCCTGTGTTGTGGGTGACAACGGTGAATCCATTTGAGATTCCCTGGGCGCCGATCATGACATCCAGAAGCCCGATGGGGGTTCCTTCCTTTTCAAGATATGCCCGGAGCTGCCCGAAGAGCAGCGCGTCCGCTTCCGTAAAGGACAGCGTTTCAAAATTGGCGAGAAAAGCGCGCAGCACGCCCCTTGTCCGTTCGCCCCAGTGGCTTTTCGCGGCGCCGTATTCCAGCTCTCCCACCGTAACCGAGGAGACTTTGATTTCGTCGGGATGAACCGTCAGCAGGCGCTCCGTCAGCTTCGGGTGACGCCCGTTGAGGGCATAGATGCAGATGTTTGTATCCAGCAGATACATCACAGCGCCTCTCTTTCCGGCAGGTCGTTCAGCATGGGCTGGGCCCGGTCAAAGGAAAAATCCTCCTCCGCCATGCCGATGGTTTGCCGGAGAAGGGCCCAGGGATCGCCGGCCGGGAGCAGATAATAGCATTCCCCGCTTTTGCGGATGATGAATTCCTTTTCCTCCGTCTGCATCTCCTTCGGAATCCGGATCGCCTGACTGTTGCCGCTCTGAAAGACCTTTGCAGTCATCATGAAAATCACCGCCTTCCTGTATATACTAAAAGTATATACAAACGTGCGGA
Organism: uncultured Oscillospiraceae bacterium; assembly: GCA_964600995.1. Lineage (GTDB taxonomy): Bacteria > Bacillota > Clostridia > Christensenellales > Aristaeellaceae > Aristaeella. The sequence goes on from CAZRLU010000029.1 coordinate 5,116, forward strand.
AAATGTCAAGGAATGCGGATCGAGGCGGAGTGAGACGCAATGGGACTGTCCCCGTTCGTCTCATTGAATGCGGGAAGACGGTGTGGTAGAATAGTCGAAAATGAGCGAAAAACGGTTCCGGGGAGGTGGAGAAGGCGAAGCAGATCATCATTCATGTGGACATGGACGCCTTCTATGCCTCGGTGGAGGTGCGGGACAACCCGGAGCTGGCGGGGAAGCCCCTGATCATCGGCTCCCTGCCCCGGGAGCGGGGCGTGGTGGCCACCTGCAGCTATGAGGCGCGGAAATACGGGGTGCACTCCGCCATGAACATCAAGGAGGCTTACCGGCTCTGCCCCCGGGGAATCTACATGCATCCCAACTTCGACAAATACCGGGCGGTCTCCGGGCAGCTTCATGAGATCTGGAACGAATACGCCGGGGCGTCGGAATACATCGCCCTGGACGAGGCCTATCTGGACGTGACGGAGACGGCGGGGACCTGGGAGCGGGCCCGGGAATTCGCGGGGGAGATCAAGCGCAGAACCCGGGAGGAGCTGGGCCTGTCCTGCTCGGTGGGGCTGGCCTATTCCAAGACCGCGGCCAAGACCGCCAGCGAGGAGAAGAAGCCGGACGGGTATTTCGAGATTCCCACGGCGGAGGACTTTGTGAACCTGATCCTGGACCGGGACGTGCGGGTGCTGTATACCGTGGGAGCCCGGACGGCGGAGAAGCTGAACCGGGCCGGGATCCGCACCGTGCGGGACCTGCGGGAGCAGCGGGATCAGGTGATCCGGATGCTGGGGAAGCAGGGGGAATGGATTGTCCGGGTGGCCTACGGGGAGGATGAGCGCCGGGTGACGGCCTACCGGCCGGAGGAAGCCAAGTCCATCAGCCGGGAGCTGACCTTCCAGGAGGACGTGTCGGAGGGGGATTTCCTGAAGGACGTGCTGCTGCTCCTGGCCATCAGCGTGGCCCGCCGGGCGGAAAGAGTCGGGCTCTACGGGGAGGGAGTGTCCCTGAAGCTGACCTATGCCAACATGAAGAGCATCACCCGGTCCCGGATGGTGCCCGCCACCCGGTCCGCCGCGGTGATCCGGCGGGAGGCGGCGGAGCTGCTGGACCGGACGGAGCCCGGGAAGCCGGTGCGGCTCATCGGGGCGGGAATTTATCATCTGACCGGGGAAAACGGCCGGCAGATCTCCATGGAGGAGCTGCTGCCGGAGCATGCCCGGCGGGAGGAGGAGGAAATCCGGGAGGGGCTGGAGCGGCTGCAGGCCCACTACGGGCTGGATTTCGCCGGGAACCTGGACCGCATCTTCCGGGGAGAGACCCTGTACCGCACGGTGGAATACATGCGAAGGCACCGGAATGATGCGGCTGTCGCGTCGGCTCCGGAAGAAAGACCGGAGCAGGAGAACCGGAACGGAAACCGGGAGAACTGAAGAAGCAACAGAGACTCCTTGGTACATCAGAGACTGGTACTATAGGTATGGTACATCAGGGACTGTCCCTTTTGTACCATTTTTGTTTCTCCGTTGCGGAGAGAGAAAGAAAATGGTAGCATGAACCGTTCCTGGAAGGGAAAACGGTACATTGGGGACTGTCCCTTATGTACCAAATGGAAAGTGGTACATTAGGGACTGTCCCCAATGTACCACTTTCGGAGAGAGGGAATCTGAGACGGAAACGGTTCGCAAGGCTTTTCTGAAATCCCTGCCGGTGATGGCGGGGTATGTGGTGCTGGGCACCGGCTTCGGCATCCTGCTGCGGCGGGCGGGCTATGGGCCCCTGTGGGCCTTCGCCATGAGCGCGCTGATCTACGCGGGATCCATGCAGTATGTGGGGGTCAGCCTGATCTCCGGCGCGGCGGGGCTGGCGGCCACCGCTCTGACCACGGTGATGGTGAATGCCCGGCACCTGTTCTACAGCATCTCCATGATCGGCAAATACCGGGACGCGGGGAAGTACAAGCCCTATATGATCTTCGCCCTGACGGACGAGACCTATTCGCTGCTGTGCGAGGGGGATACGCCGGAGGGATCGGACCCGAACCTGTACCGGTTCCTGGTGTCCCTGTTCAACCAATGCTACTGGATCTTCGGCAGCGTGCTGGGGAGCGTGCTGGGGGCGGCGCTGCCCTTCTCCACCGAGGGCATCGAGTTTTCCATGACGGCGCTGTTCATCGCCTCCTTCACCGAGCAGTGGCTGAAAACCCGGGATCATCTGCCGGCCCTGACGGGGCTGCTGGCGACCCTGGCCAGCCTGCTGATTTTCGGGAAGGACAACTTCCTGATCCCCGCCATGCTGGGGATCACCCTGATTCTGAGCCTGGCCCGGGGAAGGCTGGCGAAGGGAGGGGAAGAAGCATGAGCGGAAATCTCCATGCCGCCCTGCTGGTGGCCGTAATGGCGGCGGTGACGGCGCTGCTGCGGTTTCTGCCATTCCTGGTCTTCCGGCACAAGGTGCCGGCCTACGTGATGTACCTGGGAGAGGTGCTGCCGGCGGCCATCATCGGGATGCTGGTGATCTACTGCCTGAAGGACGTGACGCTGAACCGGGCGCCCTTCGGGGCGCCGGAGCTGCTGGCAGGGCTGGCGGTGGTGGGGCTGCAGGCCTGGAAGCGCAATTCCCTGATCAGCATCCTGGGCGGGACGGTGCTGTATATGCTGCTGGTGCAGTTGGTTTTCTGAGAAAAGTGAAGAGCAGAGAAGCGCGGAGGGACGGAACGAAAAAAGACCGTCCCTCCGTTCCAAAATGGTACATTAGGGACTGTCCCTAATGTACCATTTGCGATTTTTTTCACAAATGGTGTTAAAAGGGACTGTCCCTTTTGCAGTATTTAGGGTATAATACAAAGACAAGCTTTGCAAAAGGAACAAGGAGGGAAGGCGATGGCTGGGAATCAGGCGAAATTCCGCCCGGATGTGGAAACCCGCCGGATCCTGTTGGTGGAGGATGAATTCATCAACCAGGAGATTCTGAAGCTGTATCTGGAAAATGATTATGAAGTGATCGTAGCCTCCACGGGCCGGGAAGCCCTGGAGATCCTGCGAAAGGAATATGAAACCCTGAGCCTGATCCTGCTGGATCTGAACCTGCCGGACATCCACGGCCTGGAGGTGCTGCGGGAGGCGAAGGGGGACCTGCGCTATGCCCGGCTGCCGGTGATCGTCATGACCGCCGACAGCGAAGCGGAGGTGGAGTGCCTGACCCTGGGGGCCATCGACTTCATCCCCAAGCCCTATCCCCAGCAGAAGGTGGTGCAGGCCCGGGTGCTGCGGACCATCGAGCTGTCCGAGGACCGGGATCTGCTGCGCTGGACCGAGCGGGACCAGCTGACCGGGCTGTACAACAAGGAATTCTTCTATCGCTATGCCATGCAGCTGGACGCCCATCACCGGGACGCCCCCACCGACGCCCTGCTGCTGAACATCAACCATTTTCACACCATCAACGACCGGTACGGCAAGGCGGCCGGGGACCAGGTGCTGCGGCGGATCGGGGAGAGGACCCTGGAGATCGTGGAGGAGAGCGGCGGCATCGCCTGCCGGGCCAGCTCCGACAACTTCCTGATCTACTGCCCCCACCGGGAGGACTTCGAGGAGCTGCTGGAGCGGATTTCCTCCCTGAAGGAGGGAGAAGAGGAATTCGGCGGCCGGGTGCACCTTCGGATGGGCGTCTATCCCCAGGTGGACAAGGAGCTGGATATTGAACGGCGATTTGACCGGGCCAAGCAGGCGGCGGACAGGGTGCGGGGAAGCTTCACCCGGTCCGTGGGCATCTATGACCACGCCCTGCGGGAGAAGGAGCTGCTGACGGAGCAGCTGATCGAGGATTTTCCCGCCGCCCTGCAGGAGAAGCAGTTCCGGGTCTACTTCCAGCCCAAGTTCAACGTGCGGGGAGCGGAGCCCGTGCTTTCCAGCGCTGAGGCCCTGGTTCGCTGGCAGCATCCCCGGCTGGGGATGGTGAGCCCCGGGGTCTTCATCCCGCTTTTCGAGGACAACGGCCTGATCCGCCAGCTGGACCGGTATGTTTGGCGGGAGACGGCGGAACAGATCCGAAGCTGGAAGGAGAAGCACGGCTGCAGCGTGCCGGTGTCGGTGAACGTATCCCGGATCGACCTGTATGATCCCCGGCTGAAGGAAAGATTCCTGAATATCCTGGAGGAGAACGGACTGGATTACGGGGATCTGCTGCTGGAAATCACGGAATCCGCCTACACGGAGGATGCCGGGCAGATCATCGGGAAGGTGAAGGAGCTGCGGGAGACCGGGTGCAAAATCGAGATGGCTGACTTCGGCTCCGGCTATTCCTCCCTGAACATGCTGTCGCACCTGCCCATCGACGCCCTGAAGCTGGACATGCAGTTTGTGCGGACTGCCTTCGGGGAGAAGAAGGACACCCGGCTGCTGGAGGCCATGATGCAGCTGGCGGAGGCCTTCCGGCTGACCACCATCGCCGAGGGCGTGGAGACGGAGGAGCAGTTCCGGGCCCTGCGGGACATGGGCTGCGACATCATGCAGGGATATTATTTCTCCAAACCCCTGCCCCAGGAGGAGTTTGAAGCCTTCCTGCTGGCCCACCGGCCCTGCTGAGGACGGAAAACCTTATAAAAACGGAAGGGCCCGGCCCTTCCGTTTAAATAGGAAGAAGAAAGGATTTGAACAACCATGAAGGGAAATCCTGCGAAAGTTTTTCGGAAGATTCAGATCTGGTTGCTTCTTGCGGCGCTGTGCCTGAGCCTGGCGCCGCTGGGGGCTCTGGCGGAAGCGGCTCCGGTGGACGAAACGACGCAGAATGGCTACAGGGAGACGACGGAGGGGTATACCACCGAGGTGGCCTGGGTCGCCAACGGGGAGGAGAACATCTTCGGCAAGTTCTACTATCCCCTTGATTTTGACCCGGAAAAGCAGTATCCGGTCATCATCATGAGCCATGGGGTCAGCGTGACCCATTCCATCTTCGAAAAGGGCAAATGGGTGGATTTCGCGACAGCGAACGGCTGCGTGGCCTATGCCTTCGATTTCTGCGGCAGCTCCGAGCGGGCGCTGAGCAGCATGGACATGGATGACATGACCATTCATACCCAGATCAGCGACCTGAACGCCGTCATCGACTTTGTGAAGACGCAGCCCTTTGTCAACAGGGATTATATCTTCCTGATGGGCCAGAGCTTCGGGGGCCTCATCTCCGCCATCACCGCGCCGGATCGGGACAGCGAGATCCGCGCCATGATCCTGCTGTATCCCGCCATCAGCGTGGTGGATACCGTGCACGAAATGTTCCCCTCCGTCAAGGATATCCCCAAGGAAGGTGCAAAAGCCTTTGACGTGGAACACCCGAAGGCCTACTTCAAGGCGATCTGGAACCTGGATCTTGAGGGAACGATGAAACGGTTCAACGGGAAAGTGCTTCTGATTCACGGAGAAATGGATCAGGCTGTCCCCCTGTCCTATTCGGAATACGCCGTCAGGGATATTTATAAGGAGGGCCAGGCGGAGCTCCTGACCATTACCGGCAAGGGTTCCGTCCATGCCTTTGAAGTGTTCAACAAGGAAGGCCGGGCCGCTGCACAGGAGAAGGCAAAGGCCTTCCTGGAGGCCCAGCTGGCGCCCTACCGCACGATCGCCTGCATCGGAGACAGCATCACCTACGGAATGCTGCGGGGCGGAAAGGGCGAATATACGCAGTTTGACAATTATCCCCATAAGCTGGAAAAGCTGCTGGGCGAGGGATGGAAGGTATGCAACTACGGCCAGCCCGGCGCCTACGTGACAAAGGATGATGGCAAACTCTGCTACTGGAACCTGAAGCAGTTCGCCGAGTCGAAAGCCAAAGCGGCCGACGCCTACATCATCATGCTGGGCACCAATGACAGCTCCGACTGGAGAATGGAAGAATACGAAAAATCCCTGTCGGAGCTGCTGGACGCCTATCGCGAAAGCGCGCCGGAAGCAAAGATCTTCCTGATGATTCCGCCCACGCCCTATCCGAACCCGTTGACCGGGGAGATCAACAGCGGCGTCAGCGCCGAGATCCTGGCAACGGAGGTTCCCGCCATTGTCACTGCCATCGCCGCGGAAAAAGGAATCCAGGTGATCGACCTGCACACCCTGACCGCCGATCATCCGGACTGGTTTGCCGACGGCCTGCATCCCAACGGGGAAGGCCATCAGCATATCGCGGATTATATCTATGAACAGATCCGGGATTCCCTGTAATTCCGGGAAACGTTATGAACCACGCGAAAAGCGCCGCAGCCTGCGGCGCTTTTCGCATGAGACGAGTGGGATTGTCCATTTTTGGCTCAGTCAGGATTTATTTTCTGGTTGAAAACAAATAACTGTATCTTCGGCGTTGCTCCATGATGATATCTGTCACTCTCTGCCTGATTTCCGGAGAATAAATCTCCGCTTTGTCCATCAGATATTTTACCTCATGCCAGGAAAATGAAAAATGAATCTGTTGTCCATAAAGCTTTTCAGCGATCTCAAGCTGTTCTTCGAAGCTTTCGCAGAAAGTCTTTGGCTGAACAGATGAAATCATCTGAAGCGGATCGCGCCCGAGCGGATAATCCAGCCGGGTATCCGAAAGAAGGCCGGCGCCATGATCGAAAAGCGGACAGAGCCGGAATTCCTTCAGTTCCCTGGTCAGAACAGCCAGATTGTGCGCATGCCTGTCCTCATTCAGAAAAAGAGAATCTACGGTCAGCGTCTTCGCCATATAGGGACCGAAATCATGCAGCCCGGTCGCGCGTTCCACAAGACTTACCAATGTCCTCAGCCGCTCTGTATGATCTTCGATGGCATATACGATCTGGCTGAGACTGCGGGAATAAACCAGTGAAAGCAATCTTTCCAGCGTGATCAGCTGCCAGCCATAGGTGAAATCCCTGCTTCGGCAGCCTGTGAACACTTGACTGTTATACCGGATTTCTTCCGTATCATAATCGACATATTCAGCTGAATCAAGACTGGAAAAATGAAGCAACCCGGAGATCATTGTTTCAGCCAGCCCTTCATACCCCAGATAGTCCGCCTTGTACCAGATTCCGTCTCTCACAAATTTAAGCTGGTTCCCTTTTGAGGACCGACGGTCCGGCTGACGGAAATCACCTGAAAACAATTCAACCATTTATAACCTCTCCATTCTGAGCCAGAACTCATCCCCGGCCATTCTACCCTCTGTCTTTTCAATAATCAGGAGAGGATCATAGAAGGGGAGATCAAGCTCCTTCAGCTGCAGCTTCATCTTATCCCGGGTCGGAGGGAAACAGCGGGATTCAAGAAATGATTCATATTCTTCAAAGGAGGGCTCCGTGTTTCTGCCGAAGGCGCGGTACAGCGGATTGTCGACATAATTCCGGATGGTGATTTTCCGGTTCAGCTCATCCACATCCATGACGGTACAAACCATATGACGGAAGTAATACCAAACCCGGAGATGAGCGCTGCGCTCCGGCAGACGAAGCTTTTCCGGCAGGCCAGGCTGGCGCAGCAGGATTTCACACAGCGGCACAATGGGACCGGTAATCTCTCCGGAAGAGCTTTCCCAATGCTCCACCGTGCGGGTGGAGCAGCGAAGGAAAGCAGCCAGCTCTTTCTGCGTAAACCCGAGGGCATGGCGAAGCTCCCTGATGTCCTCGCCGGTCAGAGATTCCCGGATGACATATTCATGCATACAACCACCTCCACATAATTATTAAACCACAAAAATTGATACAAAACAATAGAATTTAACCATAATATTTGTGGTAAATGAATTATAACGAGAGAAATGCTTGATGGGCCAGGGACAGAGCTGCCATGACCGGGCAAAGTTTGCTGCTTCCCATCGCACCTCATTGCGGTGCAAGCCTGAGAACAGATCCGGGATTCCCTGTAATTCCGGGAAAAGGTGATGAAACACGCGAAAAGCGCCGCAGCCTGCCTGCGACGCTTTTGCGTGAGACGCCCTTGTTGAGACGAAAAGGGACTATCCCTTTTCATCTCTTATGTTTCTTCTGCGTTTTGAATGATTTCAGTCAATTGATTCCTGAAAATGGGGATGTCCTCCGAAATAGTTTGCCAAATCAAAAGATGTTCAGCTTTTTCGTAATTATGGGCGAAAATGTTTCGCATGGCTCGAATCAGCCGCCATGGCACCTCTGCAGTTTCCTGTTTTGCTTCATCAGAAAGTCTGGATGCCAGTTCGCCGATCTGCAGAATACACATGCTGGTCGCGTATTGGTAAACCTTATCCTTTTCATAGTTTTCCTGTGATGGGCCCAGCCGGTTCATTGTGGAAAGAATATCATCACAATAGCCGACCATTTTTTCCATGATTACTTTGTCAGCCTGCTTCATAAAGAAGTACCTCATCCTTTTTGATGGCCTTCAGAAATTCCTTGTCTTCAATGCCGTCCGTCACCACGTCTACATGGCAGCCGAAGGCATCTTCCAAATCCAAAACAAAACCCATATATTGGAGCAAGCCACGCATTTTTCCGGTACTGATCAAAAAATCCAGGTCACTGTCATCTCCGGCTTCCCCGCGGGCGTAGGAGCCAAATATACCCAAACGTTTTATTCCATACTGTTTGGCAAGAGGAATGGATTTTTTTCTGATTTCATCCATGGTAAAGCACATTGACTCACCCCCTTATGCCTTTGTGTCTGCCAAATCACCTGTGCCAACCTTGTTCAATTATTATTATACCATGAAAGACAGGTCAATTCTATATTCCTGATTAAAAACTCCCCTTCGGCTTTCCGAATTCTTTCCCTTCAAAGAGCATTCATCGAAAAGCCTATCAATGATCTGAAAGCCTGATCCGAAGGAATGTGCTGCCTGAGTGGTCCGGCAGCGGATCCTGTTCCCTGTGAGATAAAATCATTTATAACCTCTCCATCCTGAGCCAGAACTCATCCCCGGCCATTCTACCCTCTGTCTTTTCAATAATCAGGAGCGGATCATAGAACGTGAGGCGAAAGGGGACTGGCCCTTTTCGTCTCACGCTGTCACAACGGCCACTTCCTTGCCGCGGAAAGCCACGCCGAAACGGTATATGATGGTGATTCCCTGAGCGGAGAACTCTGTTTCATAGAGCTTCTCCCGAATCTGGGAAAGCCCCGCTTCCGCAAGCTGCTTCAGATCTGCCCGATCATCCTTTCCGGCGGACTTCAGCTCGATCAGGATGCCCGGCAGCGTCTTCACCTTGGGAATTAAAGCAAGATCATAGCGCCCTTCACCCGATTCACGATTGGAGCGAACCGTATATCGGCTGTCCATCATTGCGCAAAGACCAAGCACAAGACCGTGATAAAAATTCTCCCCGGCGCTATCAAAGGAACTGACACTCTCCAGGAGAAACTTCCGGATGCACAGCCTCAGTGCCTCTCCGTTTCCGGAAAACAGCGCTTCCTGAATCGAAACGGCCAGCGACGGAGAAACAATCCCGGTGAGCTGATCCAGAATTTCCTTTTTATACACGAGGGCAATTTCCCGGTTGGGCAGCGCGACCTGACACATCAGCCCGCCGGTAAAGGATGGATCCGCACGAACCGCCTTCAGATACCCGGCCACCAGCAAAAAGCTGTATACGGAAGAGGGATTGCGCCGGATCTCCGGATAGATGACATCCGTATCGATATAGGTCAGAAACGTTTCTCCCTGCAGGATCGCCTGCAGCCTTTCATAGATATCGGCCCCGGCTTCGGCCAAAACCTCTCCGATAATTTCATTACTGCCCGTGGACTGCCAGTAGGCTCCAGGACGGCAGTCATTCCGGAAGTAATTGATCACGGACCAGGGATTGAAGATTTCTGTGTTTCCGAAACGATATCCGTCATACCACGCGCAGATTTCATCATACCGGTCTTCCGCACCGTAATAGGCAGCCATGGAGCGCACTTCCTCCGGCGTAAATCCAAAGTAAGCGCTGTATTTCTGATCCAGAATGGAATTGATGGTCAGATTGTTCAGCCCGCTGAAGATGCTTTCCCTGGCGATACGAAGGATTCCTGTCATGAAGCCGAAGGAGAGGTGGCTGTTGTCCTTGAGCCCGCCTGAAAACAGATTGCGCATGAACAGGATGACCTGATCATAAAATCCTTTTGTATGCCCCTGCTGGATCGGCGTATCGTATTCGTCGATGATGATGACCGGCGCGACCTGAAAATGCTCATGCAGCATCCGCGTCAGGGTCATAAAGGCGCTGGTCAGCTCTGTCGGGGAAGCAGCGCGCTCCATGACCCGGCGGAAATAAGCTTTATCCACCGCGTTGCACTGGCCGGAAGACAGCAGGGACTCATGCCGGGCATATTCGTTGCCAAGCACTTCGGCAAGCTTTTCCAGGGTCTCCTCCCAGGTTTCACACTTGATATCCTTGAAGGTCACGGAAACCACAGGATATTTTCCCTGATAGGCCTGATAGGCTTTTCCGGCGCGCCAGATAGCCTTGTCGCGGAAATAAACAGAGGTATCCTCATCGGAAATCTCAAAGAAAGTCCGGAGCATATCCATGTTCAGGGTTTTCCCGAAGCGGCGAGGCCGTGTAAACAGGGATACCATGGGACGCTCATCCAGAAAATCACGGATCAGAAATGTTTTGTCCACGTAATAATACTGAGTGGATGCAACCCGGAAATCCGAGATCCCGACAGGCAGAGGCAGCTTCTTTCTTTTTATGGCTTTGACATATTCACCGGAACGAATCCGCTCATCCGCCGGGCGTTGCGCATCCTCCGGAACATACCAAAGACCCTTTTCCTTAAAAGCACCGGAAACTTTTCCGCTCCGGCAAAGGCCTGTTATGCGGCGTTCCGTCACGCCCCAGCGCAAGGCGGCGTCTTTGGCTGAAATCATATCAGACAAGGGATGCACTTCCTTTCCGACTCCTGATGTAATCATTGTAAACTTTAAAAAGAAATAAGTCAAGACAAAAGGAAATATATCATTTTAAAGAGAACTTATTTCCGAAAATTGACTTCACCAAGATTCATTTTATTTCTGAGACGAACGGACTGTCCCTTTTCGTCTCACCGCAACCCAGACCAGGGCGCTGGTTCCGGCGGTCAGCGGCAGCATGTCCTGGCCGCCGTCCTTTGAATTGACCATGATCAGGGTGTTCTGCAGGG
>CAZRLU010000030.1:0-15466 GCA_964600995.1 uncultured Oscillospiraceae bacterium
TCGCTGCACAGCTGGGCCGCCAGCGTCTTGTTGTGGGCGATCACCAGCGTGGGCTTCTGCACCCGCTCGATCACCGAGGCCATGGTGAAGGTTTTTCCACTGCCGGTCACGCCCAGCAGGATCTGCTCCTTCAGCCCCTTCCGGACGCCCTCCGCCAGCGCCTCAATGGCCTCCGGCTGATCCCCGGAGGCGCTGTAGGGCGCCTTCAGTACAAATCGGTCCATCGCTTTTCTTCCGTCCTTACCAGTCTTCCTTCCGGGTGATCTCCAGCCCCGCAGGCTCCGATCCCCGGGGATATCTCAGCGTCACAATCATCCCGTCCCTGGCCGCCCGGGCGCCGGGAAACACCGCCTCCGCCGCGGCCAGCTCCGCCTCCGGGTCCTCCAGGCTCGTGCTGAAGTGGGTCAGGATCAGGGCTTCCGCGCCCCCGTCCCGGGCGATCTCCGCCGCCTCCCGGAACATCATATGATGGTTCTTCAGCGCCAGGGGCATCTTCTCCTCCGCCGCGTACATGCCCTCCAGGATGGCCAGATCCACCCCGGCGGCGTACTTGGAAAGGGTTTCGCAGGGCCGCGTGTCCGTGGAGAAGGTGAAGCGGATGCCCTTCCGCGGGGCGCCCAGCACCTCCTCCGGCCCGATCCACCGCAGTCCGACCCGCACTTTTTCCCCTGCCTGCAGCCTTTTCCAGCTCTCCAGGGGCACCTTCAGCGCCCTGGCCTTCTCCGGGTCGAAGGCGCCCTTTCTTTCCAGCTCCATCCGGTATCCGTAGCAGGGAATCCCGTGGTTCACCGGAAAAGCCCGGATCTGCAGCCCGATCATCTCAAATTCCGCTCCCGCCGGGGGCAGCTCGTGCAGCCGCACCGCGTAGGAAAGCTTCGGCACGATCACGCACAGTCCCTCCGTCACCCGCTTCAGCCCCCGGGGGCCGTAGATGTCGAAGGGCTCCTCCCGCCCGGCCTTCTCCAGGCTCAGCAGAAGCCCCGGCAGCCCGGTGCAGTGATCCCCGTGAAAATGGGTCAGCACCAGCCCCTCCAGGCACCGGAATCCCCATCCCAGCCGCCGAATGCCCACCTGGGTCCCCTCGCCGCAGTCCGCCAGCATGGCCCGGCCGTTCACCCGGATATACAGGGAGGACAGGGCCCGGTCCGCCAGCGGAAGGGTGCCGCCGGTGCCCAGCAGACAGATCTCCACCATGCCCGTCATCCCCTTTCCGCGGTTTTCTGGATCTGTTCCCATTCTGATATTCTATGTGGATTCCCGGGGAAAGTCAAATGAAATCGGGATAACGATTCAGTCGGACGCGCGTTCACGACTGAATCGTCACAAATTGGAAAAAGCGCCCCGGATATGATCCGGAGCGCCTGCTTCGCGGCATCCTTATTTATTTTTCGCGTCCACCATGGCCTGCACCTTGGTCGGCAGCCCGAAGAGGGTGATGAACCCGGCGGAGTCCTTCTGGTTGTAGTCGCTGGCGCCGAAGGTGGCGATGTCCTCGGAATACAGGGAGTAATCGCTCCAGACCCCCGCCTTGATGATGTTCCCCTTGTACAGCTTCAGCTTCACCTTCCCCGTCACCTTCTCCTGGGTCTTGTCCACGAAGGCGGACAGCGCCTCCCGCAGGGGAGAGAACCACAGCCCGTTGTAAACCAGCTCCGCGAAGGTGATGGAAAGCTTCTGCTTCTCATGCATGGTCAGCTTGTCCAGGCAGATGGATTCCAGGGTCTGGTGAGCCTTGTAGAGGATGGTTCCTCCGGGCGTCTCGTATACGCCCCGGCACTTCATGCCCACCAGCCGGTTCTCCACGATGTCCAGGATGCCGATGCCGTTCTTTCCGCCCAGCTCGTTCAGCTTCAGGATGATCTCCTTGGCGGACATCTTCTTTCCGTCCAGGGCGGTGGGAACGCCCTGCTCAAAATCCAGCGTCACATAGGTGGGGACGTCCGGCGCCTCCAGGGGCGACACGCTCATCTCCAGGAAGCCGGGCTTCTCGTACTGGGGCTCGTTGCCCGTGTCCTCCAGGTCCAGCCCCTCATGGCTCAGGTGCCACAGGTTCTTGTCCTTGGAGTAGTTGGTTTCCCGGGTGATCTTCAGGGGAATCTTGTGCGCCTCGGCGTAGTCGATCTCCTCTTCCCGGCTCTGGATGCTCCACTCCCGCCAGGGGGCGATGATGGGCATGTTCGGCGCGAAGTGCTTCACCGCCAGCTCGAAGCGCACCTGGTCGTTTCCCTTGCCCGTGCATCCGTGGCAGATGGCGTCCGAGCCCTCCTTCATGGCGATCTCCACCAGTCCCTTGGCGATGCAGGGCCGGGCATGGCTCGTTCCCAGCAGATAGTCCTCATACACCGCGCCGGCCTTCATGGTGGGAATGATGTATTCATTCACGTATTCGTCCGTCAGGTCCAGGATGTACAGCTTGGAGGCGCCGGTTTTGATCGCCTTCTCCTCCAGGCCCTCCAGCTCGTCCGCCTGCCCCACGTTTCCGGACACGGCGATGATCTCGGGATTGTTGTAATTCTCCTTCAGCCAGGGAATGATGATGGATGTATCAAGTCCGCCGGAATAGGCCAGGACGATCTTCTTGTATTCTGCCTTGCTCATGGGGTGAATCCTCCTTCGTCTTCTTGGGTACGCGGGAGAATATACACCGTTTATTCATTCATGTCAAGTATTATTTTATAAAAATTCGGTATTTTTGTATTTTTACAATTATTTATGCATTATTCATGCATATTTGCATTTCAGGGCAGGGTCACGATGAAGGCGGTCTCCTCCCCGGGAACGCTCTCCGCCCGGATCTTTCCCCGGTGCAGCTCTGTAATGGACCTGGCGATGGCCAGCCCCAGCCCCTCGCCGCCGGTTTCGCTGTTCCGGGAGGCGTCCGTCCGGTAGAACCGGTCGAAGATCCGGGTCAGGTCCTTCTTCTCGATGCCCGCTCCCGTGTTCCGCACCGTCAGCTCGGCGCCCCGGCCCTTCTTTTCCAGCTTCACCCGGATGGTGCCGCCCTCGTCGGAATACTTCAGGGCGTTGGACAGCAGGATCACCGTCAGCTGCTGCAGCATCGCCTCGTTTCCCATGCAGCGGACTCCCTCCGCCACGTCGGTCTCCAGGGTCTTTCCAGCCTCGAACACCGTCGCCTCAAAGGGCAGCAGCACCCCGTTCACCGCCTCGGTCAGATCCGTGTCCCGCATCTCCCGGTCTCCGGTCCCCCGGTCCATCCGGGCCAGGGTCAGCAGATTCTTCACCAGCTCGTCCGTCCGCCGCACCTCCGACCGGATATATCCCAGGTATTCGTTGCCGCCGATCTCCTCCTCCAGCACGTCCGCGTTGGCCGCGATCACCGCCAGGGGCGTTTTCAGCTCATGGCTCGCATCCCACACGAACTGCTGCTGCTTCCGGAAGGCCTCCTCCACCGGCCGCACCATCCGGTAGATCAGGATCCAGGCTCCCGCGCTCAGCAGCAGGCAGGCCGCCCCGGCCACCAGCGCCGCCGTCCACAGCACCCGCTTCCCCGCCATCATCTCCAGCCGGGCGTCCAGCACGATCAGCCTCCGGTTCTCTCCCCGGGTGTCCAGCCGGAAAAACTGACTGTCAATCCGTCCCTCGGTTTTCCCCGTCTCCAGGGCCAGGGTGGCGAATTCCTGCAGTTCCGTCTCCTGATAAGCGTTCTCCCGGCCGCTCTCCCAGCTCTGGATCTTTCCCTCCCCGTCCAGGGTCAGGATATAGAAGTTGGAAAGGCTCGCCACCTCTTCCCGGCTCAGCCGCCTTCCCCTTTCCAGCATGTTTCCTTCCGCCGGGTGCGGAAGATCGGTCATGCCGTCCTCCCGCCGTTCTTCCGGCTCCGGCCTGTCCGCCGCGGTCGAGTCCGCATCTCCGTCCCGTTCCGGCCTGCTTCCCTTCGCTGCTCCCCACCGGTCGAAGACGCCTCCGGGCGCCTCCGCCAGCGCCTCCAGGGAGGCCTCCGCCTGGGTGATGATGGTCCGGTTGTTGAATTCATAGATCGCCGTCACGATCCCCGCCGAAACCAGGATCAGCACCCCCGTCACCAGCAGCGCCAGCCGCCTCTTGAGCTTTCTGATCATGCTTCCTCCTCCAGGGAGTATCCCAGTCCCCGGGCCGCCTTCAGCTTCATGCCGGACCCGATGAAGGCCAGCTTTTTCCGAAGGAAGGAAATGTACACCTCCAGGTTGTTGTATTCCGCCTCGCTCTCATAGCCCCAGACCCGTTCCTGGATGGTTTCCCGGGGCAGGATCTGTCCGGGATTCCGCAGGAAGAACTCCATCAGCTGGTATTCCTTCGCCCCCAGCCGGATTTCCTTCCCCGTGGTCCGGCAGCGCAGCTTGGCGTCGCTCTCCGACAGCTCCGCGTCCCCGGCGGAAAGGGTCATCCGGGGCGCCGCGTCCCCCCGGCGGGTAATGGCCTTCAGGCAGGCCATCAGCTCCGGGGTCTCGAAGGGCTTGGGCAGATAGTAGTCCGCTCCGGAGCTCAGCCCGTAAACCCGGTCCTCCAGCGCGCCCCGGGCGGTCAGCATCAGCACCGGCGTGGCGATCTTTTTCTCCCGCATCCGCCGCAGCACCTCAAACCCGTCCATGCCCGGCAGCATCACGTCCAGGATCACCGCGTCATAGTTTCCCGCCAGCGCCCAGTCCAGCCCGTCCGTCCCGGTATAGACCGCGTCCACCTCGTATCTTTCCTTCTGCAGCAGCTTCTGCAGCGCCGCCGAAAGCTTCTTTTCATCCTCCACCAGCAAAATCCGCATCAGGCCCGCCCCTTCCTTCTCCCGGTCCCCCGGTTCCTTCTGAGAATACCCGTCCAAGCTTGAAGAAAGCTTGATTCCGCCCTGTCCCGCCGGATTTTTTCTTTTGGGAGCAGCGGGTCTCTTCAAGAAAAGGAAGCGCTTCCGCTTCCCTTTTCCGCCCTTCTCAGGGGATGATTCTTTCCGCGTATCCGGGACTCATCACGGTCTTTCCGTCCGGCCCGGTCCAGGCCGCTTCCGCCCCAAACCGTTCCAGCAGCGCCTGCCCCTCCTCCCGGTCCATCAGGAAAAGGGTGGTGCTCAGGGCGTCCGCCAGCCCGGAATCCTCCGCGAGCACCGTCACCGCCCGCCATTTTTTCCCCGGCATCAGCGTCTCCGGATCAATGATATGGGGATATCTTTCCCCCGCCACCGTATAGTATCGCTGATAGTCCCCGCTGGTCACCACGGACCCCGCAGCCAGGGCCACCTTGTGCAGGATGCCTTCTCCGTCTCCCGCCGGGTCCTGGATCCCGACGGTCCATTTGCTCCCGTCCGGCTTGGGGCCGGAGGCGGCCACGTTGCCCCCCACCGACAGAAGCCACCCTTCCGGCAGCGTCCTGCGGACCTGCTCCGTGGCGTATCCCTTGGCGATGGCGCCCACGTCCAAGCTCGCCTCCGGATCCGTCAGGCAGATCGTGCCCTGCTCCTCGTCCGTCTCGATCACGCCGAAGCCCGTATGCTTCGCGGCTTCCTCCAGCGCCTTCATTTCCGGCAGCGCCGCCGCATCCGGATGCAGGATACCCTGCTCCCGGGCCTCGTGCCAGATCCGCAGCACCGCCCCGAAGGTGATATCAACCCGGTGGCCGGAAAGCGCATCCGTTTCCCGTCCGAAGCGGATCAGATCCAGGATCCGCCGGTCCGCCTTCAGCGTCTTTCCCGGATGCCGGTTCACCGTGCACAGGTTCACCATCCCCGGATATTCCTCATAGATGTCATAGAGGTGGTCGTAGGTTTCCAGCTCCCGGTAAATCTCTTCCGCGGTTTTGGAAAACTCCGCTTCGCTCTCCGCAAAGCCCGTCACGGTGGTCACCGTGTCAAACAGCTCCAGCCAGCTGATCTGGTACCGGTTCTTCTGCTTTCCGGCGCATCCGGCCAGCAGCCCCATTCCCAGCGCCAGGATCAGCCCCAGCGCCGCTGCTTTTCTTCTCAACGCTCTTCTCCCGTTCCCGCCGGGGTCCTTGCTCCCGGCTCGTCCGCCGGCCGCAGCCTCCGCAGCACGCCGGCTCCCAGGCTGCCCGTGGCCAGCCCGCAGGCGGTTCCCGCCAGCAGCAGATACGGCAGATAGCCCCATACCGCGCCGGAGTGCATCAGCAGGGAGGCGACGCCGATCTGCCCGCAGTGATGGGCCGCCGCCCCCAGCACGCTGGCACCGTAAATACTCAGATACCGGCTTTTCCGGGCCGCTGCCATGGCCCCCAGCGCCATCGCCCCGCCGGTCAGGGAAAAGGCCAGCCCCGTCATGCTTCCGCTGAAAAGGGCCGACAGCAGGCACCTCGCTCCCAGGATCAGCGCCGCCGGCGCCATCCCCATCCGGTACAGGGCCACCAGCGTCACCACGTTGGCCAGCCCCAGCTTGATCCCCGGCAGGGGGATGATCATCTCCAGGGGCAGCATCCGCTCCACCAGTCCCAGGATCATCGCCAGCGCCGTCAGCAGGGCCGCTGCGGTCAGATTTCTTGTCTTCATGCTCTCCTACCGCACCACCGCATCCAGCTCCGGCCCGTCTCCCTCCAGCCGGATCTCCATCCGGTTCGGCAGGCAGACAATGCTCCGCCCCGGCGTCCGGATCCGGCCGGAATGCACGCAGTCCGCCCCCGGGCAGTCGCTCTCCGTCACCGCGATGCTTCCGTCCCGCACCACAACGGTGTTCCGGTATTCCCCTTCCACCGTAAAGGTATCGTCCTTCCCCAGGTCCGCCGTCCGGATCAGCTCCCCCTTCAGGTAAACCCGGGCCACGGTCCGCTCCGGCTGCGGCGCAAACACCATGGCCGCGATGCAGCAAAGCGCCGCCAAAATCACCGCCCCGGTGACCACCGCGTCCCCCCGCCGGAACCGGAGCTCCTCCCGCCCGCTCACAGGGAGAACAGCAGGCCGCAGCCGATGCCCCACAGAAGGCCGATCAGCACCTCCAGCGGAGAATGGCCCACCCGCTCCTTCAGATCCGCGCTGTCCTCCACGTTGTCATGCTCCATGGTAAACCAGTCCATCAGCATGTTGATGGCGCTGCCCTGGCGCCCCGTCTCCCGCCGGACGCCGATGGCGTCGGTCATGACGATGAAGGCCAGCACAAAGCAGATGGCGAAGCTGGTGGAATCCAGCCCGTCCTTGAACGCCACCATGGTGCACAGGGCGCTCACGAAAGCCGTATGGGAGGAGGGCATGCCCCCCAGTCCGAACAGCAGATGGCGCAGGCCCCGGCCCTTGTGCCGGATCCTGTCGATCAGATATTTTGCCAGCTGGGCCGTCATCCATGCGACCGCGCAGCACAGCAGCGTCCTGTTCGCCAGAATACTGTTCACCTGAATAACCTCCTTCGGATGCATCCTCCGCCCTCGGGTCGGGATGCCGGCGCACTCAGCCGATTTCCAGATAGTCCCGGATCTCCCCGGCCCGGTCCACAGCGTCCCGGTATCCCAGCCAGTAAAGCTCGCCCAGCTTCTCCATGTTCCGTTCCAGCCGGCTCACCGTCACCTCCCGGGAGGGGGCGATCCGCATCAGCCGCCCTTCCCCGTGAAGCTGCTCCACCTCTTCAAATTCCCGGTTGGCCTCCAGGTTCATCCGCTTGATCTTTTCCATGATCTTCGGATACTTCCGGTAGACCTTCTCCGCCAGGGGATCCTCCCGGTTCTTCTTCCGGAAGGCCACCTCCCTCGTCCGGATCACCAGGATCTTCTCAAACCCCTGGTCCAGCGCCCACTGATAGGGAATCTTGCAGGAGCATCCCCCGTCCAGATAGGGAACCCCCTCCATCATCACCATGGGCGCCAGGTAGGGCAGCGTGGCCGAGGCCCGGGCCGCCAGCAGGATATCCGGGCACTTCCCTTTTTCAAAGGCTTCCGGCTCCCCCGTCAGGCAGTTGGTGGCAATCACCGCAAACCGCTGCTCCGGCCGGAAAAACCGCTCTCGGTCCAGGGGCTCATAGATCCCCCGCTCCTCCGTCAGGAAGCCCACGTCCACCAGGCTGCGGCTGTTCTTCAGCGCCTGCAGCCCCACGTACCGGGGATCATGCCGGTAGGTCAGCGCGATCCGGGCGGACCGGCCGATCTGTCCCGCCACATAGTTGATTCCCGTCAGCCCGCCCGCGGAAACCCCGACCACGCACTGCAGGTTGATGTTCATCTGCATCAGCGCGTCCAGCAGTCCCTGGGTATACAGTCCCTTGAAGGCGCCGCCCTCCAGCACCAGGCAACCGGGCACCAGCTTCTCCGAAGCCTTCCCCGCCGGAATCCGGTCAATCCCCGAATAAATCTTTTCCTGCCGCATCGGTCTCAGGTCTCATCCTTTCAGACATTCTCCGTCCGGATATTATAGCAAATCCTCTTTGCCCATGCAATGAAAAAAAGGCAGGGCGGCCCCCTCTCTGAGGACTCGAAAGCAGGCAGATATGGCACGGTTTTCATCCATGCAGGATCTGCTCCTCCGGTGCCCCTGAAAAACTGTTTGCCTTCCGAACCCATCCATGCTATAAATAGACCTGATTCGGAAAACCATGAATCGAAACGGGAACTTCGGGAGCCGGTCTTTTCCCGCCTGGCCGGGGGAAGTAAAGCGCCTGTCGGGAACGGAGGGGCATATGAAAAAGAAGGAATCCGGCGAGCGCCGGCTGACGTCTCTGAAACGAACCTTCCTGCTGATCCTGCTGAGCATGGGAATCGTGCTGGCAATTTCCTTCGCCGCAGTTTTTCTGATGAATAATGCCTATATCACCGGAAAAAACGATATCTATATTCTGGAAAAGCAGGATAAGCTGGACCGGATGATGGAAAGCCTGGACAGCGAGCTGCATCGGGCTGAGCAGCAGCAGCTGAAGCTGCTGGCGGATACCCGGGTCCAGCAGCTCGTCTACTCCAGGGATGAAATGGAACCCTACAGTTATTACCGCCAGGCGCTCGAAATCATGAACCGGATGAAGGAGATCACCGATGATTTCTGGCTGGTGAAAAGTCTTTGGCTGGAAATGGATCCCATCGGGTTGTATCTGAATCAGGACGGCCCGGTCCGGTCCTTGCCGGTTCCGGAAGCGGAGCTCTCTGCTGCCTCCCAGCAATCGCTTTATGAATCGCAGGGCAAGCTGTATATCATCCGTTCCCTGATGGACTATCAGTCCTATCCTTCCACAGATCTCTGCACCCTGATTCTGGAGCTGGATGCCCCGGCGATCCGGGAAAGGTTTTCCTTCCTGTGTCTGGAGGATGAAAGTGTCCTGCTCTCGGTCAGCGATTCCGGCCGGACGGCCGCGGAAGCTCCTTCCGACGAGAATGTGCAGCAGGTATGCAGTCTTTCAGCCCGCTATCCCCTGCAGGCCATTCTGAAAATCGGTCCGACCCGGTACCGGCTGTCCACCGATGAAGTGCTCACACAGACCTATGCCGTGCTGCTGATGGTTTTCCTTTTGGCCATTGGTTTTCTGCTTTATCTGTATCATCAGTTCTATCGTCCCCTGGAGCTGCTGCTGGATGAAGCCTTCCAGCATCTGGAAATGGGAGACCTGAGCTATCGGATTCCGGAAAAGCAGGCCAACCGGCCCTTTGCGGGGGTTTTCCGGACCTTCAACGCCGCCACCGAACGGCTTGAGTACCTGATGGACCACGTGTACCGTCAGAAGCTTCTGATCAGTGAGATGCAGCTGAAGCATCTGCAGGCTCAGATCAGTCCTCACTTCATGTACAATACCTACTATACCCTGTACCGGCTGATCCAGGATGAACGATGGGACAGCTCCCGTCAGCTGGCCCGGCTGCTTGGGGAGTTCTATCAGTATATTACCCGCAGCGGAAATATGGAAAAGACCCTGCGGGAAGAAGTGCAGCATACCCTGACCTATGTGGAAATCCAGACCATGCGCTTCCCGACCTCCATCCAGGAGATTGAGACGCTCCCGGAGGAGATTGCCGGAATGATTGTCCCGCAGCTGATCCTGCAGCCCCTCTTTGAAAACGTTTTTCAGCATGCCCGGGAGCATCTTCACGCGGGAGAATCCCTGCATTTTGCCATGCGGTATGAAGTTCTGGACGACAGGGTGCAGATCTATGTGGAAAACAACGGGGATCTTTCGGACGAAACCATCCGTCATCTGCAGGAATCACTGCAGCACGCGGATGAGCAGAAGGAAACCACCGGCCTGCTCAATATCCATAAAAGACTGCAGCTGTATTACAGCGAGGATGCCGGCCTGCGGGTCAGCCGCTCCCGGCTGAATGGCTTATGCGTCTGTATGGTTCTTCTCCGGTAAAAATCCTGCCGTCGCCGGCATCTCTTTCGCAGGATAGCAAGGGCAGGCAGAATAAAGCTTGTCTGCAATCGGACCCTTTGGGTCAGCCTCAGAGGAGGGATAAGACAGATGGAAGAAAAAAAAGCGCTTCGGGTCTACCTGGTGGATGATGAAATTCTGATCGCGGAATCCCTGGCGGGTCTTCTGCAAAAGAAGCTGGAGGGTCCCGTGGAAGTGCGGTTCTTCACGGATCCGGAGGAACTGCTGAGCGCTTTCGGTTCCGAGCCCTGTGACCTGCTGATTTCGGATATCCGAATGCCCGGAATGACGGGGCTTGATATGCTGCGGAAGCTGCATGCAATCTCCTCGGATTTCGAGGTGATCTTCCTGACCGGCTTCGATCTGTTCGAATATGCCTATGAATCCATTCAGGAAAACGCCTTCGGCTACCTTCTGAAAAACGAGTCCGATGACCGGGTGCTGGAACTTGTCCGCAAAGCTTTGGAGAAAATCCGGTCGCGCAGAAAATTCGAAACCTTCTTTCCCCAGTCCGGTTCCTGGACAGAAAGCGAGGGGCCTCGTCCGAAGCGGATTACCGGGCAGGTAAAGGAATATGTGCTGGAGCACATGGGCGATGATCTGTCTGCCGGCGCCATCGCGGAAATTGTAGGATACAGTGAAGCGCATCTGTCCCGTCTGTTCAGGGAAAGCGAAGGGATCACCCTGCACAGCTTTATCCAGCAGGTACGGATGGACAGGGCCTGCCATCTGCTCCGGGATACAAACGAAAAAATCTACCGGATCGGCGAAGTGTGCGGCTATCGCAACACCGCTTACTTCATCCGCGTTTTCCGAAGCGCCATGGGCATCACGCCGCAGGAATTCCGGGATGGAAAAGACAAATGAAACGTTATGGAAATTCTTCCGGATCTCTGCCTTTGCTGCCCCTGTCCGCCGCTCTCCGGAGCGGTTTTTTTATGATCCAAGCCTTCTTTAATGTCTGTTGTGTTCGATATCCAACCTGTTTTGACAAAAAAATTGATCGGATTTGAATATAAATCTCATGAAATTATCATATACATTCAAAAGATGCGCCTTTTATAATGAGCTTGAAGCCAACAAGCATGAACACATTTGGAAGGGAGCCGGTCCGCATGACGCAAGTTCAGGTCAGAAGACGGAAGAAAGGCATGGGGAAAGCTCTCCGCAGGGATTTCCCTTTCCATCTCATGATCCTGCCGGCGGTGGTCATGGTATTCATTTTCAGATACCTGCCCCTGGGCGGTCTGGTGATCGCTTTTCAGGACTACACGCCGATTTTTTCCATCTGGGATCAGGAATGGATCGGATGGGGAAACTTCGAATATATCTTTTCCCTGCCCCAGTTCTGGTCCGTGATTAAAAACACCATCTGGATCGCCTCCATGAAAATCGTGGGGGATATGGTGGTGCCGGTGCTGTTCGCACTTTTGCTGACGGAGGTTCGCAGAAAAACATACAAAAGCGCGCTGCAGACCGTGGTCTTCCTGCCACATTTCATCTCCTGGGTGGCGCTCGCCGGCATTTTCGCTGAAATCCTCTCCGTTGAATCCGGGATCGTCAACAAAGGGATCACGGCCCTGGGCGGCAATCCGGTTTACTTTCTCGGAGATCCGGCCGTCTTCCCCTATACCCTGCTGATGACAGCCATCTGGAAGCATTTCGGCTGGAACGCCATCGTGTACCTGGCTGCCATTACAAACGTGGATTCCTCCCTGTATGAGGCTGCCTACCTGGACGGAGCAAATCGTTTCAAACAGGTTTGGCATGTTACGATCCCCTGTATTCTTCCCATGATCATCCTGATGTCCGTGCTAGGAATCGGAAATATCCTGAAGGCCGGCTTCGAGCAGGTATTCAACATGTATTCTCCTCAGGTCTATTCCACCGGCGATATCATTGATACCTTCGTCTACCGTCTTGGCCTGGTCAATTTCCAGTTCGGCACCGCGTCTGCGGTGGGTCTCTTCCAGTCGGCCGTTTCCTTCGTGCTGATTGTACTGGGATACTGGCTTGCAGATCGGGTTGCCGGTTACCGCGTGTTCTGAGGAGGGCGAAAAGATGCTGAAGCGTACGAGAGGCGAAAAAATCTTCGCGGTTTTCAACGTGCTCTTTCTGACGATCCTGGCTCTTCTGTGTCTCCTCCCCCTCTGGAATCTCCTGGCTGTATCCCTGTCCGCAAAGAATTATGTGCAGGCAAACATGGTGAGCCTGCTTCCCATGGGGTTCAATACATCAAATTACCATTATATGCTGCACGAATCCTCATTTTGGGAAGCCTTCGGCATTTCCGCTCAGCGGGTTCTCCTGGGCGTCGTGCTCAACCTGTTTTTCACCATCTGCGCGGCCTATCCACTCTCCAAACGGAAGGATCAGTTTGGCGCCCGCGGTGTCTATGCGGTCTACTTTCTGATTCCCATGATCTTTACCGGCGGTCTGATTCCCACCTATCTGGTGGTCAGCGGTGCCGGGCTGATCGATACGATCTGGGCGCTGATTCTTCCTGAAGCCCTGGAAATGTACTATGTGCTGTTGATGATGAATTTCTTCCGGGGAATCCCTGGAGAAATCGAGGAAGCAGCCCTGGTGGACGGAGCCAGCTGGGTCACAACCCTGGTCAGAATCTATCTGCCGCTTTCGCTGCCTTCCCTGGCGACCATCACCCTTTACGCCCTGGTGCATCACTGGAACGCGTATTTCGACGGCATGATCTATATGAATAATACCCATAATTACCCGTTGATGACCTATCTTCGCAGCGTGATCGAAGGCTTTGATACCTCGGATATCCGTCCGGATGAAATCGTGGCGGATCCGATCCTGGCCATGCTGACCGGCCGAAGCGTCAAGGCTGCGGGCATCATTCTCTGCACCATCCCCATGATTGTGATTTATCCCTTCCTGCAGAAATTTTTCGTACACGGTCTGACCGTCGGCTCCGTGAAGGGATGATTGTTCAGGGATGCTGCTGCCGAAGGGCAGTGCATATAGAATCAACAAAGGAGGGTTTCCAATGAAAAAGTTGTTTGTGCTCCTGGTGGCCCTGGTCATGCTGCTTTCCATGCAGAGCTTCAGCCTGGCCGAGCCGGATGTGGTGGATGAGCAGGGACGGATCGTCCGTTACGGTGAGCCGGTTCACCTGACTGCCTACTTCTGCCGCTCCATGCCCCGTTTCAATGAGGGCGACGATATCAACCATAACGTATGGATCCAGCGTTACAAAGATCTGTACAATATTGAGCTTGAAATCGTGGTGCTGGCCAACGGCGATGATTACAAGCAGAAGATGACCATGGCCATCGCCTCCAATCAGCTGCCGGACCTCATGTATCTGGATGGCAATCAATACACCCAGCTGGCCAAGGCCGGGAAGCTGGCCGACGTGACGGATCTCTTCGATCTGTACTGCGGAGACATCCTGCGCAAGACCCTGATGGGCAAGGACGGCATGGTGTTCCAGCAGTCCTATGTGAACGGCCGCCTTTACGGCTTCACCAAGACCAAGGGCATGATCTGGCCCGGCAGCCAGCTGTACATCCGCAAGGACTGGCTGAAGAACCTGGGTCTGGAAGTTCCCAAAACCTTCGATGATGTGATCAAGGTCGCCTATGCCTTCGCCAATGATGATCCGGACGGCAATGGCCAGAAGGATACCTTCGGCCTGGGCCTGAACAATGAAATGATCGCCGCTTCGGACTATGGCTCCCTGCAGGGCCTGGTCAATGCCTTCGGCGGCTTCAGCGACACCTGGGTTGTGGATGAGGAAACGAAACAGGTCTCCTACGGCGCGCTGAATGAAGGCACCAAAAAGGGTCTGGAAGTGCTCGCAAAGCTCTATGCGGACGGCGTCATCGACAAGGAATTCGGCGTCAAGAAGCCCAATACCGTCGGTGAGGACATTGCTGCCGGCAAAGTGGGCATGTACTACGGCTCCGCGGGCGGAAACATCATGTATCTGAGCGACTGCATGATGAATGACCCGAATGCGGACTGGACCGTGATCAATGCCATGACCCCCGAGGGAGAAATCGCCACCACCGGTTCCTCCTATACGCTGCAGGACTGGTTCGCCGTCAATGCAAACTGCCCCCATCCGGAAGCGCTCTTCCTGCTGGCCAATTCCTTCCAGGAAATCATCAACAATCCGGAAACTACCGTTGAAACCCTGAATATCTACGGTCTGGATCCTGATACCGGCGTCAACAAGGCCTCCTATCCCTATTTCGCCTGCGACCCGGCGGAAAGCAAGGATCTGGAGTACTGCCGGGAGATCCGGGCGGTCCTCAACGGTGAGGCGGATGAAAGCATTCTCGCTCCCGAAGCGCAGAAATACTATAACGGCGTGAAGCGTCATATGGCCAATGACTACAAGTATAATCCTGAGGATCCCTCCGCCTGGCAGTATTTCATGAACTACGGGTTCCCCAGCTGCGAGCAGAACTATCTGGAAGCCTATGAAAGCGGAAAGATGATCTTCTCCGCCTGGTTCGGGGCGGAAACCCCCACCATGGTGAAGAAGATGTCCACGCTGAAGGACCTGCAGGCGGAAACCTTCACCAAGATCATCTCCGGCTCCGCTCCGGTGGACAGCTTCGACGAGTTTGTCGCCAGCTGGAACCGCCTGGGCGGCGAGGATATCACGAAGGAAGTCAATGAGTGGTACGCCGAAAGGTATCTGAATCAGTAAAACAATTCTCCGGAACCCGGAAGGGACTGCCGATTTTCGTCAGCAGTCCCTTCCCTGTTCTCAGGCGGAATCATCAGGAGCGAAAACGATGAAACTGTTTTATCAGGCGGATAAAGCCCGGTGCAGCGATATTATTCCCTTTTTTGATCCGGCATGCGGCCGGTTCCGCCCTTTCTATCTGAAGCGCTGGCCTCCGGGCTATCAGGGCAAGGATGCCAAGCCCGGCTGGTACATGCTGGATACGGAGGACCTTGTTCATTTCCGGGAGCATGACACCGGAATCTTCGGGGCCACGGGCTGCGTGATTCTCCATGAAGGCGTGTATCATATGTTCCCGTGCCTGCTGACGCCGGAAAGTCAGGTGATCCGTCACGCGGTCAGCACGGATCTGGTTTCCTGGACCGAGATTCCTGAGGATACCTTCGGCCCGGACGGAGTCATCTATGAGCGGGACTGGCGGGACGCCTTTGTGTTCTTCCACGAAGGGGAACAGAAATGGTGGATGCTGACCTGT
>CAZRLU010000031.1:0-2265 GCA_964600995.1 uncultured Oscillospiraceae bacterium
CGGGGATGATGCGGCTGCGCCAGGCCATCGCCATCATCATGGGCGCCGTGGTGGGCACCAGCGTCACCGGGTGGATCATCTGCCTCTCCAGCATCGGAGGGGGCGGAGCCTCCTCCGTGCTTTCGCTGCTGAGCACGGAGAGCCTCAGCGCCATCACCGCGGTGACGGGAACGCTGCTCCGCATGATCTCCAAGAAAAAGTCCACCCGGCATATCGGGGACATTCTCATGGGCTTCGCAGTGCTGATGTTCGGCATGAAAACCATGAGCGGCGCGGTAGAGGGCCTGCGGGAAAATGAAGCCTTCCTCTCCTTCGTGACGAATTTCTCCAATCCGCTGCTGGGGATCCTGGCAGGCCTCGTGCTGACCGCCATCCTCCAGAGCGCCTCCGCCTCCGTGGGTATTCTCCAGGCCCTCTCCAGCACGGGGCTGCTGGATTTCGCCAAGTGCCTGCCCATCATCCTGGGCATCGCCATCGGCGCCTCCGTGCCGGTGCTGCTCTCCGGCCTGGGCTCCTCCACCGAGGGCCGCCGGGCCTCCGTCAGCTATCTGGTGCTGGAGGTCTGCCGGGTGATCATCTTCGCCGCCGTCTTCTACGGGCTGGACAGCGTGCTTCACTTCACCTTCATGAACCAGGTGATGAACATGTTCTCCATCGCCCTGCTGAATACCCTCTTCCGCCTCTCCACCGTGCTGGTGCTGGCCCCGGCCATTCCCCTGCTGGAAAAGCTCACCTGCCTGCTGGTTCCCGGGAATCCCGCGGATCAGGATCAGACCGAGGATATGAACCGGCTGGAGGAGCGGTTCCTGGCCTATCCCACCCTGGCGGTGGAGCAGACCCGTCTGACCATCAACAAGATGGCGGAGCTGACCCGCCAGTCCATGGAGGTCGCCATGGGGCTGCTGACCGAATATGATGAGAAAGCTCTGAAGGAGGTCCAGTCCCTGGAGGGCATCGTGGACCGGTATGAGGACCGGATCGGCAGCTACCTGCTCCGGCTCACCGGGCGTGAGCTGACGGAAACCCAGAACAAGGCCGTCAGCCAGTATCTGCGGACCATCACGGACCTGGAGCGCATCAGCGACCATGCCCTGAACATCGCGGAGCGGGCCGAGGAAATGAAGGAAAAGAGCATCACCTTCTCCGACAAGGCCTGGAAAGAGATGCACAACCTGATCTCCGCCGTCTCCCGGATTCTGGATATCACCTTCGAGGCCTTCCTCAATGATGACACGGAAATGGCCTACCGGGCGGAGCCCCTGGAGCAGGTCATCGATCAGGTCTGCCGCAGGATGCGGGAAAAGCACGCTGCCCGGCTGCAGAAGGGCAAGTGCACCATCAGCACCGGCTACGTCTTCAACGATCTGCTGGTGGATTTTGAGCGGGTGTCCGATCACTGCTCCAACATTTCCATCGTCATCGTGGAGCTGCTGGACAACGCCATGGACGTGCACGAGATGTCCGAATCCATCCGCAAGGATCAGCAGTTCGACGAATACTACAATTTCTTCGCTTCCCAGTATCTGAAAAAGGCCGAGCTTCCGGCCTGATGATCCGGGGGTTCCGGGCCTCCCCGAAGCCCCCCCTCCGGGCGCGAAAAAGCCTCCGGCCCAGTCCGCCGGAGGCTTTTTCATGTCCGTTTTTCCCACTCATCCTTCAGCGCCGCGTACAGCAGCACGTCAATGCGTTCTCCCTTGTTGAGCATCTTCTGGCGCAGGAGCCCCTCCCGCCGCATGCCGCATTTTTCCATGACCCGTGCGCTGGCGGGGTTGCGGGTGTCGCACAGGGCCTCCACCCGGTGGACGCCCATTTCCGTGAACATCATCTGCATCAGCCGCGCCAGGGCCTCGGTGGCATATCCCCGGTTCCACCAGGCTCTTCCCAGGGAATAGCCCACCTCCATGCATCCGTGATCCGGATACCAGGCCATCACGCCCATGGTGCCGATCAGCTCCCCCGTCTCCCGGATTTCCAGTCCCCAGGAGCAGGGAAATCCCCGCCGGTACTGGCTCCGGATATAGCGCAGGTAGCTTCTCGTCTCTCCCCGGGTCCGATGGGCCCGCCACAGCACGTACCGGGCCACCTCCGGATCCGACATCCAGGAAAACAGCTTTTCCGCGTCCCGCATCCTCAGCTTTCTCAGCCGCAGCCGGGGCGTTTCCATCTCCGGCGGATTCCGGAAAACCCGCAGGGCCGGATCCTCCCGGAAAAGCGTCCCGGCCCGGAAAAGGGGCGGAATCTCCTCTTTGTCCATCCCTGCTTCTC
>CAZRLU010000031.1:2365-15230 GCA_964600995.1 uncultured Oscillospiraceae bacterium
AGCCGCAGGGAGCTCCATTCCGCGTTGTGCTCCGTCACCACCGCCTTCAGCGGCACCCGGACGCCCGCGGCCTTCAGCCCCTCCAGGAACCCGTGAAAAAGCCGGGGCTCCAGCCCCTGCATCACGATCATCTCTTCCCGGAAGCTTCCCTCCGGCGCAGTCTCCCCGGCCTGGGGCATCTCCGGCCCCAGCAGCGTCTTCAGGGGCAGCCCCTGGGCCTCCGGCGGCACCTCCCGCACGGGGATGCAGAGCCGGAAGAGCACCGCCTTCACCGCCTTCCGGCGGCTTTCCTCCTGAAAGTTGTACAGCAGCACGCGTCCCATGGCTTTCCCTCTTATTCCGTTTCCTCCGGAGAAAAGCGGCACCTGGACAGGGCCGTCATCGCCATCTCCAGCAGCTCCCCCTCCGGCACGCCCTCCCGGGCCCCCTTGGTGATCCGGTAGATCAGCTCGTCCGTCTGCCGGATATTGTACTGATAAACCCGGTATGCCCCGGCCAGGGCCCGCTCCAGCGCCTCCCCCCGGGGCATCTCCGTATCCTGTGCTTTGTCCATATCAGATTCCGCCTATCTGCCGTATACCCGGATCAGCTGGTTTCCCTTCTCGTCCACGATCCAGGATTCCCCGCTTCCCCGGCGGGTGCTGATGGTCACCCGTTCGCCCTGCTTCAGGGTGGCCCAGTCCGTCTCCGCCAGGTACCAGGTTTCCGTCTCTCCCTTTTCTCCGGTCACCATGAAGCTGTAGCGTTCTGCTCTGGGCGAGCCCTCCCGCTCATCCTCCTTCAGGTTCAGCTCCGGCCAATAGGGGTTCTGATCCTCCCCGGAGGCCGTTGCCTCCCGGGCCGGCGTCCACCGCCAGATGGTGTACACGTATTTCGTCTGGTACCGGGGCACCGACCGGTATACCGGGCGGCGCTCCGTCTCCGTATAGTATTCCGTCCGGTAAACCGGCCGCTGATGAGGAATTTCCGAGAAGGATCCGTTGCCGTTGTCCGAATAGGTGTAGTAGGTTTCGTATCCGTCCAGCACCTGCCGGGACCGCTGCACCTCCACATCCTCATAGTGGTCCAGCACCTGGTCATAATGGTGGATCTCCCGGGAACTGCTGATCTCTGTTCCCCCGTCGGGGATGGCCCAGCCGCTCTCGGTGAATTCCCGGTTCTGCTCCACCGGGATCGTCCGGCTCCAGGCGAAGCCGTTGATCTCCAGGTTCCCCTGGGTATTGCTTCCGTTCAGATAGAAGAAGAGTCCCGCGATGCAGGCGGCGATCACCAGCAGGATCAGCAGGCCCCGGCGGGATTTCGGCTGCTGCGTCCCCTGGCTCTGGGCTGCCCGCTCCGCCGCCTCCGCCTCCTGCTTTTTCTTCAGCTGGTCAAAGTAGTTGCTTTCCGAATCCTCCCGGCTGGCGCCGCAGTTGGTGCAGAAGGCGGCATTGTCCTTGTTCAGGGAATTGCAGAAGGAGCAGTACCAGTCCGGATTCTTGCCGATCTCCCGGGCCTGCTCCTCGCTGAGATACTCGATATCCCCCCGCTGGTGCTCCTCCCGGATCTCGTCCTCCGAAAGGTTCTTCATGTAGAATTTCACGTCGCCCCGGGCCCGCCCGCAGGAGGGGCAGTTCATCACATTGCCCGCGATGCCCTTGCTGCCGCATACGGGGCAGTCCCAGTAGCCCATGACCGTCCGTCCCATGCCTCGCGCCGCCTTTCTCAGGGATTCTCCTTCTCCGCTTCCTCCTCAGCGCCGGATTCCTCCGCCGCCTTCTCCGTCTCCGGCATCTTTTCCGCCCGCACCAGGGTCACCCGGAAGCCGTCCATCTCCGTCACCTCAAAACGGTATCCGGATACCTCGAACCGGTCTCCGACCTCGGGAACCCGCTGGATCATCTCTCCGACCCAGCCGCCCACCGTGTCGGCGTCATAGGCGTTCTCCTCCGCCTCGATGCCAAGCATCTCCAGCATCTCCGGCAGCTGGGTGCTGCCCTGAATCAGCCAGGAGCCGTCCTCCTGCTTCACGATCTCCTCATGCACCTCGTCGTGCTCGTCGTAGATCTCGCCCACCAGCTCCTCCAGCACGTCCTCCAGGGTCACGATGCCGTCGGTGCCCCCAAACTCGTCCAGCAGGATGATCTGATGGGTCTTGGAGGCGCGGAACTGCTTCAGCAGGCTGGAAATGGGCAGCGTCGCGGGGGCGAACACCGGCTCCTTCATGATCCGGGTGATCTCCGTGCAGCCGTCATGAGTCATCTTGTAGAAATCCTTTTCATGCAGGATGCCCACCACGTGGTCCAGGTCCTCATGATACACCGGAATCCGGGAGAAGAAGGTGGACCGGAAGATCTCTGCCACCTCCTCCACGGAGGCCGTGTCCTCCACCGCCGTCACATCCACCCGGGGGGTCATGATGTCGGAGGCGTCCTGGTCGTTGAATTCGATGGCGGAGCGCAGCAGCTCCCCTTCCTCCTCCTCCAGGTCTCCCTCCGTCTGGGCCTCGTCGATCATGGTCATCAGCTCTTCCTCGATCTGAGGCTCCTCCGGATCCGCCTTGATCATCCGGGAGAGCAGCTTCCGCCAGAGGGAAAACAGCCAGTCCACCGGCCGGAGCAGGCTCATCATCACCCGCATGAAGGGGCTCGCCGCCAGGGCAAAGCGCTCCGGCTGCTGCTTGGCCAGGGTTTTGGGGCCCACCTCGCCCAGGAAGAGCACCAGCACCGTCATGACCACGGAGGCCACGGTGGCGCCCCGGTCCTCGGCGCCGCCCAGTATTCTTGTAAACAGAATGGTGGCGATGGAGGTGCCCGCGATGTTCACCACGTTGTTGCCCACCAGCACCGCCGTCAGCAGGGAGTCATATTTTTCCAGCAGGGTCAGCGTCAGCTGCGCCCGCTCCTTGTTCTCCCCCTCCAGGGATTTCAACTTGATGCGGCTGGAAGCCGAAAAAGCGGTCTCCGTCGCAGAGAAAAAGGCAGAAAGCGCGATACATGCAATCAGCGCAATCCATAGGCCCATGGAATAATCAAATCCTTTCCTGTGATCCGTTCTCGATGGCAGTCTGTTCCGGTTCATGCACCCGCACCGGAAAAAAGTCTCTCTTTCCGAAGCAATAAAATAATTATATCATTCCGCGCCTTGATTTGCAACCGACTCCGCCCCCTCCTCCAGGCCGATCCGTCCGTTGAAGGCCAAAGCAAAGCCGGCGGAACAGGCCAGGAAGACAATGGTGCCGATCTCCAGGACTCCCAGCACCAGGGGGCTCAGGGAGATCCGCAACATCTGCTGCAGGCAGATGGCGGCCAGCAGGTTCGCGGAAAGGGTGTCAAAGTAGTTGACCCCGGCGCACCGGCGGTATTTCATGAAGGCCCGGATATTGCTGAAGAGAATCACCAGCCCGTTCAGCCCCAGGGCCAGGGTCAGCCAGCCCAGCCTCGGCACGCTGCCGGACAGGTAGGCCAGCACCTCCAGATCCGCCAGCATGCCCACCGCGTGGGAAAAGAGAAAGGACAGCCGGTTGGAGGCCGCGTAGGTGCTGCAGACCGCGTTGAACAGGATCCGGATGCCCTGGCTGATGCAGTACATCAGCAGGATCATCCGGGGGTTGGGAATGCCCAGCATCACGTTCAGGGGAATCAGCAGCAGAAAGCGGATCAGGTTGCAGAAGAAGAGGATCGTCTGTCGCACCGGCGTGCCCTTTTCCCGGGCGACGCCCCGGTTTTCCGCCGCCATCTCCCGGATGCGCCGGTTCAGCTCCTCCGAAACCCTTTCCGTTTCCTCCCGCGGATCCGTCTCCGGCCGCAGGCTCACCGTCTCCCCCAGCCGGATCTGATGATGCTGTTCATCCACATAGCAGGGGCAGAATTTCAGGATCTTGCCGGTTTTCCGGTAATACAGCCACCCCAGGGTCGCGAACCCCGAATAGAAGGGGGTCACCGATGTCAGGGAATACTCCGGCTCCCCGGTTTCCGGGAAGATCAGCAGATGCTCCCCCGCCTCCAGCGCCGCCACGCTCTGCCGCATGGTGGAGATCAGCCGGGAGGGCTGCCTCCGGTTCACCGGGATCACCCCGAAGCGGCCCAGCACCCGGATCGCCAGCTTTGCCACCTTCTGGCAGAGCCAGTCCAAATGCTTCTCCTTCAGAAAGGGAAGCAGGCTCTTCAGCCCGGGCCGGAAGGATTCCGCCGCCGTGTCCTCCCGGATCAGCTCCTCGTTGATCCAGGCCCGGGACACGAAGGGCAGGGAGAGCACCATGCTCACCGGGCCGAAAACATTGTAGTGGTTGGCGATGAAGACCACCAGCTCCCCGCTTTCCTGCAGCTCCCGGGGAATGCTCACCCGGCAGTGAAAATAGGGATACAGAATCCAGTAGACCCATCTCATGGTCCGGGTCTCGAACCCCGGCCGGTTTTTCACCTTCAGCCGGCGGAAGGGCTGCCGCTCCTTTTCCTCCGCCGGCAGGCCGGCCTCCCCAAGGCCCGGCCTCCTGTCCTTTCCGTCCATCCTATTCCTCCGTCACGGGCAGAGTCCTGAAATCCACGTATCCGGTGGTCAGGAAGCTCTCGGGCAGGGAAGGCGCCGGCTTTTTCTTGTGCTTCGTGTAGCCGTTGTAGTACAGCTTCTCCCAGACCCGCATCTTTCCCTCCTCGTCCTCGATGGGGAAGGGCCGGAAGTCCCCGTCCTGATGCATCTTGAAGGGGATGGCGTTCATCTCCCGGGCCGTCATGGTCCCGTCCTCCCGGATGTCATAGGAGATCTGCACCACCACCGTGTCGTCGTCCTTGGGATGGGCGTTGGCGCCGAAGGTGAAGTTGCTCAGCCCGTAGAAGATCACCTTCCCCTTGTACCACCGGATCATCTCGCAGGTGTGGGATCCGTGGCCGAAGACCATGTCGAAGCCCGCGTCGATCAGCTTCACCCCGTAGGCCTGGTTTGCGTCCAGGTCGTAATAGGTTTCCCTTCCCCAGTGGGCGGAGGCCACCACGAAGGTGCAGCCCTCCGCCCGCAGCTTCTCCATGGCTGTGACATAGCGCTTCAGCTTCTGGGCGTTCATCGGATAGGTGAAGCCCACAAAGCCGATCTTCACACCCTTCACCGTCGTGCTCCAGGTCACGTCGTCATAGAAGGACCCGATCCCCGCGGCGGCCAGGTTTGCGGCCGTGTCCTCCTGGCCCCTGTTTCCGAAATCCTTGCTGTGGTTGTTGGCCAGGTTGCACACGTCCACGTTCCCCAGCCGGAACACCTCCGCGAACTCCGGCGGCGCGATCAGGGCCATGATTTTTTTCTTCGTCTGCTTGTAGTTGGACAGGGTGCCCTCGCAGTTGGCCACCGTCAGGTCGTCCTCCGCAAACATGTCCGCCACCAGGCTGAAGGGATAGTCCATCCCCGCCTGACCCACCTTGTAGGTGTAGCCGCTCCGGTAGCCCTGATGGCGCACATCCTCGCCCACGGTGCAGTCCCCGATCAGGGAGAAGGTGAAGATTTTATCGTCCCCTTCCTTCTCCTCCCCGGGTGCCGTCTCCGGCGTCGCCGCTACCGCGGCGGCCTGCGCCTCCGGCACGGTCTCCGTCTCCGGAAGCTCTTCCGCCGGGGCCGTGCCCAGCAGCAGGATCAGGGCTCCCGCCAGCGCCAGCATTCTCTTTCCCATGCTTTCTTCTCCCCGTCTGTTCGCTCTGTGCTACTGTCCGGCGTAAATGATGTCCTCCCGGAGCCGGTAAAGGGTGGCTCCCCGCTTTTTATGGCAGAAGGCGGAGGCCCACCATTCCACGCTCCGCACCGCGTCGAACTGCACCAGCCCGTAGCGGATGCCGTTTCTTTTGCCGCCCCGCATGTTGCTGTCCATCCAGTGAATCTCGTCCTTCTCCGGATCGTAGGACAGCATGATGGCGCTGTGGGCGCCCACGCCGTATTCATAGTCCGCCGACATCTGGAAATAATCCCCCCGCCGGGCCTGGCGCATGAAGTCCATGGCCAGCTCCAGGTTCTCCTCCCGGCTCAGCTCCGTGTCATAGATGAACTGGGCCGCCACCTCGAAGGGATTGCCCTTCTCCGCGGGAATCTCCTCCCACAGGAATCCGTAGGCATAGGGCTTGCACTGCTTCGCCGGCAGGTTGTTGGGAATCACCAGGGGCGTGTCCGGATACGCCTCCATCCGGAAGTCGTCCCGGTTCTGCCGGAAAAGATAGACCGTGAAGTTCTTGCACACATAGATGTCCGAGGCATAGTGGGCTCTCTTCCGCTTCCCGTCCGCGTCCTCATAGAGCTTCTGCCCCAGGGCCACAATCCGGTCGATGAAATCCTCCCTTGCGGGATTTCCCACTTTCACTTCCGGTTTTTCCGTTTCCGTATCCGGAATTTCCACATCCTCCTCGTCCAGCAGCACGTTCTCCACGATTTCTTCCACCAGAACGTCCTCTTCCGCCTCTGCCCTGCCCCCCGCGGGCAGCGTCATCAGCAGGCAGGCCAGCAGGGCCATCCATTTTCTGACCAATTCCGAATTTCCTTTCTTTCCGGCCTCCGCCGCTCCTCCCGGAGCCCCGGAGAGCCTTCCGTTTTCCGCCGGAGCCCGGCTTCCGCTGCTCCCGGCCGGATCTCACGGCGCTTCCGCGCAGCCTTCCTCCTCCGGCCAGCAGATTCCGGCCTCCATCGTCTCCGCCAGGGCGGTGAGGCCCTGCCGCTCCTTCTCCGTAAAGCGCCCGGCCGTCGGGCTGTCCAGATCCATCACCGCCACGACCTTTCCCTTCCGGTGCAGCGGAATCACCAGCTCCGATCTGGAAGCCGCGTCGCAGGCGATATGCCCTTCAAAGGCATGCACATCCGGCACCACCTGAGCCTCGTCCCGCTCCGCCGCGGCGGCGCAGACGCCCCTGCCCCCGGGCAGGTAGATGCAGGCGGGCTTCCCCTGGAAGGGACCCAGGGTCAAAACCCCCCGGCGGATCAGATAGAACCCCGCCCAGTTCAGGTCCGGCAGCGATTCCCACAGCAGGGCGGAAATGTTGCTGAGAGCCGAAACATACCAGGGCTCCTCCTGCAGGAAGCCCCGGGCCTGATCGCAAAGCAGCTGATAGTCCGTCATTCCGCCCCGTCCTTTCCCCCGCCGTTTCTCTCTTCCTGCAGGCTATAGAACCGGGCCGGAATATGGCAGTATCCCCCGGGGTTCTTCTCCAGATATTTCTGGTGATACTCCTCCGCGGAGAAGAAGTTGCGCAGCTTCTCCACCTTCACGGCCAGCTCTTGGCCGGCCTTTTTCTCCTCCCGGCGGAAGACCTCGCCGATGTCCTCCATCTGCCCTTCCTCCGTGTAGAAGATCCCGGTCCGGTACTGGATGCCCTCGTCATGCCCCTGCCGGTTCACCGACAGCGGGTCGATCACCAGGAAGTAATCCTCCAGCAGCTCCTTCAGGGAGATTTTCTCCGGATCATAATCGATCCGGACGGTTTCCGCGTGGCCGCTGTCCCGGCAGACCTCCTGATAGGTGGGGGCCCGGTCCGGGCCGTTGGCATAGCCCACCTCCGTACGGAGCACTCCGTCAAACTGGTCAAAATACTTCTGCAGACCCCAGAAGCATCCGCCCCCCAGATAGATGGTATCCATGTTTTCCTCCTCCGGATCCCTCCGCGCCGGTCTTTCCGCAGGCCCGCCCCGCCGGGATCCGCCTTCGGATTATTCTATCACAGTTTCCTTCTCCCCACAATCCTTCCGGGCGCCGCCGGGCCCCGGATCCCGTACTCCTTTTGTATCTCTCCTGTTTTCCCATGCGCCGGAAAGGCATTTGTGCTATACTGACGGAAAGAAACGATGCAGTGCCGGGAAGCCGCCCGGGGAGGTGCGCCATGGAGATCCGTCTCACGGAAATACCCCAGGAGGAAGCCCTGCGCTATCTGGGCGTCCGGGGCGCTCCCGATGAGATCCTGCGGCGGGATCTGGCCCGCTGCGCCGCCCTGCTGCTGGAGGAAATCCGTCCCCGGACCTGCTGGCGGCTTTTCCCCCTGGGGGAGGACGGACTTCTGACCGGAACCGCCTTCCGGCCCGAAGGGCAGTCCATCCGCCGGCACCTGGCCGGCTGCGGTCAGGTCATCGTCCTGGCGGCCACCCTGGGAATGGAAGCGGAAACCCTGCTTCGCCGCGCCCAGGGCCGGAGCATCTCCGACGCCCTGCTGCTGGACGCCCTGGCCAGCGCCGCTGTGGAGCGCCTCTGCGACCTGCTCTGTGAGGATCTGGCCCGCCGGATGGCTCCGGCCCGCCTGACGCCCCGCTTCAGCCCCGGCTACGGGGATTTCCCCCTCTCCCAGCAGCGCACCCTCTGCGAGGTCCTGAACGTGGGCCGGCTGCTGGGCGTCTCCCTGACCTCCGGCGATCTGATGATCCCCCGGAAATCCGTCACCGCGCTCCTCGGCGTCCGGGAGCCCCCGGAGCCCTGAGGAAGCGCCCTTCCCTTCAACCCGTTTTTTGAAAAAGGAGGTTTCCTGTGGAAGCTGCTGAAATCACCCTGCTGGACGGCGCCATGGGCACCATGCTGCAGGCCGCGGGCCTTCCCCTGGGAGAGCTGCCCGAATCCTGGAACCTGACCCATCCCGACCGGGTCACCGCCATCCACCGTCAGTATGCGGCGGCGGGCAGCCGGATTCTTTACGCCAATACCTTCGGCGCCAACCGCTGCAAGGTCTCGCCCCGGGGCTTTGCCCCGGCGGAGCTGATCGCCGCCGGCATCCGCTGCGCCCGGGAAGCGGCCGGCCCCGGCTGCCGGGTCGCCCTGGATATCGGCCCTCTGGGCCAGCTTCTGGAACCCCTGGGCCCCCTGTCCTTTGAGGAAGCCTATGATGTCTTCCGGGAGATGGTGGTGGCCGGGGAGGCCGCCGGCGCGGATCTGGTGGTTTTCGAAACTCTCAGCGACCTGCAGGAAGCCCGGGCCGCCGTGCTGGCCGCCCGGGAGAATACCCGCCTCCCCGTCTGGGTCACCATGACCTTCGAGGCTTCCGGCTGCACCTTCCTGGGCGTCAGCGTGCCCGCCATGGCCCTGACCCTGTCCGGCCTGGGGATCGAAGCCCTGGGCTTCAACTGCAGCCTCGGCCCCCGGGAGCTGCTGCCCCTGGTGCGGGAGCTTCGGGCCTGGACGGACCTTCCCCTGATTCTCAAGCCCAACGCCGGCCTGCCCGATCCGGCCACCGGGGCCTATCACCTGACCCCGGAGGAATTTGCCCGGGAGGTCCTGGAGGCCCTGCCCTATGGGGTCCGTTTCGTCGGCGGCTGCTGCGGCACCGGCCCGGCTCATCTCCGCTGCCTCGGGGAAGCCCTCGGCTCCTTCCGGGGCGGCCTGGAGCTGGTTTCCTCCCGCAGCGGGCTCTGCTCCTCCCGCCGGGTCGCGGAGGACGGACAGCTCCGGCTCATCGGGGAGCGGATCAATCCCACCGGCAAGAAACGCATGCAGCAGGCCCTGCGGGAGAAGGATCTGGATTACATCGTCTCCATGGGCCTGCAGCAGCAGGAGGCCGGCGCGGACATTCTGGATGTGAACGTGGGGCTCCCCGGCGTGGACGAGAAGGACATGATGGTCCGGGTCGTCCGGGCCCTCCAGGCGGGCCTGGATCTGCCCCTGCAGATCGATTCCTCCGATCCGGAGGTGATCGGGGCCGCCCTGCGGATCTACTGCGGCAAGGCCCTGGTCAATTCCGTCAGCGGAAAGAAGGAGGTGCTTTCCTCCGTGCTTCCCCTCTGCCGGAAATACGGCGCCGCGGTGGTAGGCCTCTGCCTGGATGAGAACGGCATTCCTGAAACCTGGCAGGGCCGGGTGGCCGTGGCGGAAAGGATCATCGCCGCGGCAGAGGCCGCCGGCATCCCCCGCCGGGATATCTATATCGACTGCCTGACCCTCACGGTCTCCGCCCAGCAGTCCCAGGCCCGGGAAACCCTCCTGGCCCTCTCGGCGGTGAAGCGGCTGGGCGTGCAGACCGTCCTGGGCGTCAGCAACATCTCCTTCGGCATGCCGGAGCGGGGAAACATCAACCGCAGCTTCCTGACCCTGGCGCTGATGGCGGGGTTGGACTGCCCCATTCTCAATCCGAATCTGCCCGACATCCGCAAGTGCGTCGCTGCCTGGAAGGTGCTCAGCGGCGCCGATGAGGGCGGGGAAGCCTATATCCGCCTCTGCGCCGAGATTCCGGAGGCCTCCGCCCCCGCAGCCCCTGCAGCTCCCGGGAATCCCCCTTCCGCCGCCCCGGCGCCCTCCGCCCTGGAGGCCGCTCTGCTCCGGGGCCAGGGCAGCGAGGTGGTCCGCCTGACGGAGGAGCTGCTCCGGGAAAAGAGCGAGCTGGAGATCATCGATCAGGCGCTGATCCCGGCCCTGAACCGGATCGGCGAGGATTACGAGCGGCAGCGGATCTTCCTGCCCCAGCTGCTGCGCGCCTCCCAGGCCGTCAGCCAGGGCTTTGCCCTGCTGAAGGACCGGCTGGCCCTTCGCCGGTCGGCGCCCCTGAGCCGGGGAAAGATCCTGCTGGCCACGGTGCAGGGGGATATTCATGATATCGGAAAGAACATTGTGAAGGCGGTGCTGGAAAACTACGGCTACACCGTCCTGGATCTGGGCCGGGACGTGCCCGCCGAAAGGATCGTGGAAGCGGTGCGCGCGGAGGACATCCGGCTGGTGGGGCTCTCCGCCCTCATGACCACCACCCTTCCCTCCATGGAGGCCGCCATCCGGGCCCTGCGGGAATCCTGCCCGGGCTGCCGCGTCATGGTGGGGGGCGCCGTCCTCACCCCGGAGTACGCCCGGACCATCGGGGCCGATTATTATGCGAAGGACGCCAAGCGTAGCGCGGACATCGCCGAAGAGGTCCTGGGGTGAATTTCTCCGGGAGGCGGGATCCGGCCGGATCCTCCGCCTCCC
The DNA here is from genome assembly GCA_964600995.1 of uncultured Oscillospiraceae bacterium. Taxonomy (GTDB): domain Bacteria; phylum Bacillota; class Clostridia; order Christensenellales; family Aristaeellaceae; genus Aristaeella. The sequence continues at coordinate 13,233 of CAZRLU010000031.1, forward strand.
GGGCCGCGCCGGCCGCGGATCCCCCTCAGCCCCAGAAGGCCTCCAGGGCCCGGATCAGGTAATCCAGATCCTTCGTGCCGGCGGTTTCATAGGCGGAATGCATGGCCAGCTGGGCCAGGCCGATGTCCACCGTGTTCATGGACACATGGCTGTTGCTGATGTTGCCCAGGGTGGAGCCTCCCGGGATGTCCGACCGGTTGGAGAAATGCTGCACCGGAACCCCCGCCTTCTCGCACATCAGGGTGAACATCGCGCCGGACACCGCGTCCGTCGTATATTTCTGGTTGGCGTTGTGCTTGATCACAACGCCTTTGTTCATATACACCCGGTTCTCCCGGTCATATTTTTCCGGATGGTTCGGATGCAGGGCGTGGGCGTTGTCCGCCGACACCATGAATCCGTCCGCCATGGCGGCCCGGATTTCCCCGTCGGAGGCGCCCAGCGCAAAGCCCACCCGGGTCAGGGTGTCGTACAGGAAGGAGGAATCCGCCCCCTGCCGGGACAGGGAGCCCACCTCCTCGTTGTTGAAAACGGCGCAGACGCAGATCGCGTCCCGGGCCTCGCAGGTCATCAGAGGCTGCATGCAGCCCCAGGCGCACTCCAGGTCGTCGATTCTTCCGCAGGAGAAGAAGGCGTCCTCCGCCCCCCAGATGCTGCCCGGCTGGCGGCTGTAGAGGAACAGGTCATGGGCCAGCACCGCCTCCGGCGTGGCCCCCGCCGCCTCCGCCAGCTCCCGCATCAGGCCGCCTTCGGTCTTTTCCTGGCCGTACAGGGGCAGCAGGTCCACCTGGGGATTCCAGGCGTAGCCCTCGTTCACGCTCCGGTTGAAGTGGATCGGCATGTTCGGAATCAGCACCGCGTCCCGGTCCAGGTTCACCAGCCGGGTCTCCACCCCCTCCCCCTGCCGCAGGACGAGCCTTCCCGCCACGGAAAGCGGCCGGTCCAGCCAGGAGGACAGGATCCCACCGCCGTATGGCTCCACGTTCAGCCGCACATACGCTCCCTCCGCCGGGTCCTCAAACCGGGGCTTCAGCTTGAAGGAGGGAGAGTCGCTGTGGGCCGCGGCGATCCGGAAGGGGCCAAAGCCGCTGCGGGGAATCGCCAGGGCGATCACCGCAGAATCGTTGCGGACAACAAAATACCTTCCTCCCGCGTCCACCAGCCAGGGGTCCTTTTCCTTCAGTTCCCTGAACCCTGCCCGCCGCAGGTCCTCCGCCAGGTTGGCGACGGCGTGAAAGGCCGTCGGGGACTGCTCCACAAAGTTCAGAAACGCTTCCAGATGATCCATTTTTCCTGCTCCCCTCTCTGTTTTTCGTCTGCAAGTATACATCAGAAATCCCCGGGGGAGAAGCCATATGCTCCTCTCCCCGATAAAAGGAGCGGGAAGCCCCGGCTTCCCGCTCCTGGTTTATGCCTCTTCCTTCCAGTGAAGGCCGGTGGTCAGCAGCGTGGTCTTCTCCGGATCCACCGTCAGCAGCCCGGCTTCGATCAGCCCAGTCCGCCGGGTGCCCGCCGCGTCCTCCACCACGCAGCGGCCCTTCCGGACCGCCGTCACAAAGGGCACATGCCCCGCCATCACGGCCAGGTCGCCCTCGGTTCCCCGCAGGATCAGCCGCTCCGTTTCCCCGCGGTACAGGTCCCCGTCCGGGGAGGAAATGATCAGAGGGAAGGTTTTCATGCCTTGCCGCCTTTCCTGGCCTTCTCCACCGCCTCGTCAATGGTTCCCACAAAGAGGAAGGCGCTCTCCGGCAGGCTGTCGTGCTTCCCCTCGATGATCTCCCGGAATCCCCGCAGGGTCTCGCTCAGGGGGACGTAGGTGCCGGGAATGCCCGTGAACTTCTCCGATACGAAGAAGGGCTGGCTCAGGAACCGCTGGATCTTCCGGGCCCGGGACACCAGCAGCTTATCCTCGTCGGAAAGCTCGTCCATGCCCCTGATGGCGATGATATCCATCAGCTCGTTGTACCGCTGCAGAATCCGCTGCACCTCCCGGGCGAT
>CAZRLU010000032.1:0-6980 GCA_964600995.1 uncultured Oscillospiraceae bacterium
GCCTTCTTCTTTGAGACAGCGCCGGGGATAAAGTAAAGCTTCATGCAAAAGGCCTGCAGTCCGGCTCCCTCCAGCCGGATTGCAGGCCTTTTCAGTCCTGGCAGCATGCTTTGCCCCAGGCGGTTCCGCGCGTCTTCGATGGGTTCGCGGTGAATCAAGCGCCCTCCGGGCGCTTTTTTACAGGGTTTCCAGGGCTGCGGCCACCAGGCGGGTGACGCATGCGTCCAGCTGCGCCTCTGTCAGCGCCGGCAGCCGCCGGCCCTCCACCGCGTCCAGGATTTCAGCGATGTCCGAATCGTTGCCGGGCATCGTCAGATCGTTGCCGGCCAGCACGCACTTGGCGGCGTTGGAGCCGCCCCCGTTGGTGGTGGACCAGTCGGTCATGATATACCCCCGGAAGCCCCACTCCTTCCTGGCCGCCGTGGTGCACAGATCATAATTGTTGGCGGAATGCACCGCGTTGATCCGGTTGTAGGAGGTCATGATGGTTCCGGGCTGGGCGGTTTTCACCGCGATTTCGAACCCCTTGAGGTAGATTTCCCGAAGGGTTCTCTCGGTCAGGACCGCGGAAACGTGGTTCCGGTTGTCCTCCTGATTGTTGCAGGCGAAATGCTTGATGGAGACTTTCAGCCCCGGCGTGCTCTGCACCCCCTGGGTGATCGCCGCCGCCATGGCCCCCGTCATCAGGGGATCCTCCGAATAATACTCGAAGTTCCGCCCGCACAGGGGATTGCGGTGAATATTCATCCCCGGCGCCAGCCACACATCCACGCCGAAGGCCAGCATCTCCCGGGCGATCAGCTCTCCCAGCTCCCGGGCCAGGGCGGTATCGAAGCTTTGGGCGATCAGGGTGCCGATGGGAATGGCCACCGCGTACTGATAATGGGTCCGGCCGCCCGGATGGGTGATTTTCTTTCCCGCGAAACGGGTTTCCAGGGATTCGAAGAAATCCCTCGCCTGATAGATTTCCCCGGTTTCGGGATCCACGTCAAACTGGTCCTGCAGGCGGAGGCCCGCCGGGCCGTCCGCCAGGATGGTTTTGGGAATGCCGTACTCCGGATAGCTGAGGGTCTCGCCCGCGGCGCCGGGCACCGTCTGAGCCGCGGATCCGATGGTGACCCGGGAGTTCCAGCTCCGGCGGCCCACCGCCATGGCGGCCTTCTCCCGCAGCGTCATGCGCTTCACGATCTCCCCGGCCTCCGCCAGCAGCGGGCTCTCTATACGCCGCTCCCGGGCGAGCCGGTTCTCCTCCGCGGTCCGCTTCGCCGTCCCGTCCAGCTCCAGAACCCCCAGGGGCCAGCCTGTTTCATCCAGGGGCTGCTTTTCCTCCGCCGGCCGGATCTCCTTCAGCATCTCCTTCAGCTCGCAGATATTGGAGCACTGGTCCAGGAGAATATCCTCCGTCAGCTTCAGACAGACCGCGGGAGAGATCTCCGCCGCGTTCTCCCCCAGGCAGATGCCGTACAGGCCCCGCTGCAACATCCAGGCGGCCCGGCGCTCATGATAGCTGCTCAGCGCGTTGAGGGAGAAGGACAGCTCCAGGGTTTCCTCCGCCCCGGGAGCCAGCAGCCCCGTCTTTCCGAAAGCCACCAGCCGCTTGCGCTCCGTCTTCAGCATCCCGTCCGGGCAGATCCCGTACACCTGGACCACCTGCCGGCCCGGCACGCTGCCGGTGTTCTGCACCCGGACCGCCAGCCGGACCCGCGATCCCTCCAGCTTCGCGCCGCAGGCGGCGGTCCGGAAGGCGGTATAGCTCAGGCCGTATCCGAAGGGGTACCGGGGCTTCACGCCGAAGGCGTCGAAATACCGGTATCCCACATAAATACCGTCGGTATAGTATTCCTCAATCAGGTTGCCGTCCCGGTGGGAGAAATGCTCGCTGGAGGGATAGTCCAGATAATGCATGGCCCAGGTGTCCGTCAGCCGGCCGGAGGGATTCACCTTGCCGCTGATCAGGTCCGCCGCGGCATTCCCGCACTCGCTGCCGCCCTGGGAGATCAGCAGCAGGGCGGAAACCCGGATTTCCTCCAGGAAGGACAGGTCCATGACGCCGCCCACGTTCAGCAGCACCGCCAGGGGCCTGCCGGAGCCGGAAAGGATCCGCAGCTCCTTCTTCTCGATCTCCGAAAGCTCATAATCCCCCGGCACGTCCTTCCGGTCCGCCCCTTCGCCGGAATTCCGGGCAATCACATAGACAATGGCCTCCGCCCCCGCCCAGTCCGCTTCCGCGATCCCGGGATCCGGCACCTCTGGCCGGGTGGAGGAGTGGGCCATATACAGCTTCCAGGCGTCCCGCTCCGGGCCGGCCGCGGCAAAGATGGATTCGAGCCACCGGGCCTCCGCCGCCGCGCAGGCCTCTTCATACCGGTCCAGCCAGTTGCTGTTCACGAGAAGATAGCCGGCGTTCTCCAGCCCCCGGCGCACGTTCACCGTGTCCCGGGAGTTCACGTCGCCGCTGCCGGTGCCGCCCTTCACGGTGCGGCCGGCGCCCATGCCGAAGAGGGCAATCCGGGCGCCCTCCCGCAGGGGAAGCATGCCGTCGTTTTCCAGCAGGACTGCGCCTTCCGCGGCAGCCCTCCTGGAAACAGCGCGCCCTTCCCTCTCCCGGTCCGAAATCTCCTGGGTCAGATAGGTTGTAATTCTGCTCGCTCTCATGCCGGCGGCCTCCTCCTGCCTTTTTTCTTTCTGCGGGATGTCGTTCCCCCGCATCATATCATGGATTCGGCGTCCTTGCCACAGTTTTTTGGAAGGGCTGAAGCCCTTTCTTCCCTTTTCTTTTTCCCCTCCCGCGAAATCCCGGCCGGGCCCCGAAGCCCGGATGAAAAAAAGACGGCTCCCCGCCGGGAGCCGCGTCTCATTCGCCTGTTTGCTTTTCTTCCCTGCCCGCCTTACAGCTTTGTGAACACGGGCTGCCCGTTGACCGAGATATCCCCCTCGATGGGGATCAGCAGATAGCTGCGCCCGTCGATCACCCGGGTCTCCAGCAGGTCCGCCTGTCCGGGATCCACCCGGATGGAAACGCTGGGCAGCTCCACCTTGAACTGCTTGGGCGTCACCACGTTCACCGCCGGAAGCACGGCGCCCTCGCCGAAGGTGGCGTCGAAGCCCTTTTCGAAGGCTTCCACCCGCTCCTCGGAGACGCCTCCCTCCGTCAGCACCCGGGCCATGTCCTGCTTGGACAGCATCAGGGGCTCATCGTCCTTCCCCTGCCCGGCGATCAGCTCCGAGACCGCCTCGTGCATCTCCTGCACCACATCCAGGGAGCACTCCGCGCCCAGGCTCTGGGCCAGCAGGCTCTGGAAATTCTCCGTCTGCTCGGCGGCGGGCATAATGGCCTCCAGGTTAAAGGCCGCCTTCAGGAAATCCCCGTGGGCGTCGTTGCTGTCCTTGCTGTAGAACAGCAGGGTGTTCACATCCGCGGCGCCCCCTTCGTACACCGGAAACAGGAAGCCCATCGCCGGCGCCGCCGCTGTCCATTCGGGGATCCGGTCCCGGAAGATGCTGGATTCCGGATCGTATCTCAGGGCAGGTTTTTCCTGCTTCACGGGGCAGATGGCGCACAGCACGTAGCTGAAAGCCCGGTCGGAATTCTCCGCGTCGATTTCCCCGTTCCCGTCCCTTTTCCGCACATCCATATCGTCGTGCAGCAGCAGGATCAGCCAGTTGTCCGCATTCTGGGCCTCCTCCACCGACTGCGTGTCCGGATGCTCCGCCCGGATTCCCGCCATCAGCCTGGTGAACAGCTCCTCCAGAGCCTCCTGGTCCCCCAGGCCGGAGTCCCGGACCCGCAGCAGCAGATCCCCCTCCGCCACCGGATAATCGATGGGCATCAGCGTCTGCCCGATCTGCCCGGAAAGGGTCTTTTTGAAAATGGCCATGTATTTTTCATTTTCCTGCTCATACATCGTGGCCACAGAGAGCTCAAAGGTGGTGATCGGCCGGCCCAGATGGTCCGCGTAGCATCCGCAGATCCGGGTGGGATTGCGCTTCTCCGGGTTCAGCCGCCGCTTGATTTCTGCCAGATCTCTTTGATTCATGGGTTTCTGTCCTTTCCCCTGTTCGGATTGATCCGTAAAAAAACCGTCTTCCCGGTTCCTGGCCGGGAAGGCGGTGAACACGCAAATTATTTTACCACCGGTGTCAAGCCCCGCGCCGGGCCCGGGGCGTTTCCGGAGGCCGCGGCTTATTCCTCTTTCCGGCCGGTCAGGCGCCGGAACCAGACGGAAAACACGCTGGGCTCGTAGTGGCTGCTCACCCTGCGCATCAGGTGAACCGCGTCGTGCTCCGACCGGTAGCCGTGTGCGGAGAACACCTCCCGGACCTTCAGCCGGGGATCCTTTTCCAGCATCATCCGGGTCAGATATTCCTCGGCCCGCTTTTCGTTGGCGTCCGCTGCGTAGAAATACAGGCTGCAGGCCCCCTTCACCCCCGCCTGGGGCCGCCGCACGGCCCGCAGGCCGTTCTCCGCCAGCTCGTCCCTGAGGCTCCTCAGGATCCGCTCCGTCCGCTCCTCCCGGGCGACGATCTTCAGATACACGATATCCCCGGGGTCAAAGCTGTCCTCCTCCAGATACTGCCGGTAGGGCGAACGCTTCATCAGCTGATAGGAAATCTGCTCCTCCGCCGACATGGTCCCGTGATGATAGATGTAGTTCCGGTTCCCGGTCACGGTGTAGACGAAGTAGGAAAGCCCCAGGTTGCGCAGCCGGTTCATCAGCCATCGGGAGGATTCCTGGGACATGTTGAAGGTGGCGGCATAGGTGTTCTCCGTGGCGTCATAGATTCCCGCCCCGTCCATCACGATCATGGGAACGCTCAGCCGCAGGCTGCTCATCTGGCTGATGAAAAAGGCCGGCGCGTGCTCGGAAATCAGGCAGATCTTCGCCCCGTCGTTATACAGATAGTTGAGCCGGAAGAGCGCCACCGGAGGAATCTGGGACAGCTGGTCCGGCGCCAGATCCCGGGTTCGGACAAAGAACAGCTGGTTCCGGCGCTTGACCCGGGGCAGTCGCATCACGTTGATCCCGATGGCGATGCCCGTTCCCACCAGCACGTCCAGCACCCGGTGGAAGGCCTGATCCAGGGGATGCTCCACGTCCGGATAAACGATCACCACACAGACGAACACGATGGCCGCCAGGCTCGAGGTGTCCGGCATGCGGAGCGCCACCGCGCTGTAGAGGGAGATCAGGGTGCCCAGTCCCATCAGGGCGTAGAGCGGGATGCCGGTGACCGAGGGGAAATGGGGCGCGATCAGCAGGAACAGGAAGCCCCAGGCCGCCCCGATCAGGGTCCCCGCAATGCGGTTGAAGGCGAACTCCCGGGTATCATGGGCGAAGGGCTGCATACAGATGATGGCAGTGATGGCAGCCTCCGCCGACATCGTTTCTCCCCGGTATCCGCGGAAGTAGTAGAAAACCAGGCACAGGAAAACCGCCAGCGAGGTTTTCACGATGCGCTGTCCGATATATGGAAAAACCAGTTTCTTTTGCATGCTTATCTCCATCAGGTATGATGCGGAGACTCCCTCCCGCCGGTTTCTCAGCGTCCGGCAGGCTTTCTCCGCGGCGCTCATTCTATCACATCCGGATGGATTTGCCAAACCGGCGCCGGCGTGGCGGCTTTACAGCGCGTAGGCGATCAGCAGCCGGAGCACGTTTTCCGCGCCCTCCCGGTGGCTTCTTTCATAGCCATGGGAAGCGTAGACCCCGGCTCCGATCAGCCCGTGGCGCAGATCGTTTCCCGCCCCCAGGGTAGCCTCCACATCGCTGCCGTAATGGGGATAGATATCCACCGCAAAGTCCGCCCCCGCGGCTTTTGCGGCCTCGATCAGTCCCTTCACCACCGCGTAGCTGTAGGGGCCGCCGCTGTCCTTGGCGCAGATGGAGACCTGCTTTTCCGTGCACTGCAGTCCCTCTCCGACGCAGCCCATATCCACGGAGAGCGCCTCGGTGCAGCCCGCCGGCACATTGCCCGCGCCGCCGTGGCCCACCTCCTCGAACACCGTGATATGGATATGCAACGCCCGCTTCGGCACGATTTTTTCATCATGCATATATTTCGCCAGCCCAAGCAGGATGCCGACGCTCAGCTTGTCGTCCAGGAAGCGGGATTTGATATAGCCGCTCTTCGTGACCCGGACGTTCGGCTCGAAGCACACGATATCCCCCACGGCGATGCCCAGCTTCTCCGTATCCTCCTTTTTCCGGACGTCCTCGTCCAGCACCACCTCACAGGTATCCCAATCCCGCTTGATGTTGCTGTACTCCCCGTTCACATGGATGGAGGCGTTGCAGAGCTGGAAGGTCCCCTCATAGACGCCGTTGAACTTCGTAACCACCCGGACGTTCTCCGTTTCCGCGTTGTTGGGGTTCATGCCTCCCAGGTTCGTCAGCCGGAGCCGTCCGTTCCCCTTGATCTCCGCCACCATGCCTCCCAGGGTGTCGAGATGGGCCTCCAGCAGCAGGCCGTTCTCCCGGTCCTCCCCGCCCAGGGAAACGAGCACCCCGCCCTTGTTGGTCATTTTCACCGGGAAGCCCAGGCTCTCAAACTCCTGCCGCGCCCAGGCGGCCGCGTTGTCCGTGTACCCCGTCGGGGAATCGATGTTCAGCAGTGTCCCCGTCTTTTCCACCAGATAGTCCGTATACCGGTCCAGATTGATTTTCTCCATCTTTGATTCCTTTCCGGGATCCCCGGATCCCCGTTGCCGGGCGGTTCCCGCAGAAATATTCCTTCTTCGGGTTTTCAGCCCGGGACCTATTATACCACCCCGGTCGTCAGGAAAAAAGGGCCCGGCCGCTTTCGCTCCGTCAGCAGGCAAAGCTTGTGTTTTGCCGCTGCTCGGGCTAAAATGAGGTATCGCTTCAAAGCGCGTGAAAAAAGAAAGGCGGGCTGAAACATGACCGGAAGAATCTGCTGTCTGCTGCTGATGCTGTTCCTGCTTGCGGGTCCGGTCTGCGCCCTGGCCGATCCCGCCGTGG
>CAZRLU010000032.1:7080-15121 GCA_964600995.1 uncultured Oscillospiraceae bacterium
CTGATGCTGTTCCTGCTTGCGGGTCCGGTCTGCGCCCTGGCCGATCCCGCCGTGGATCCTCAGGATGCGTCCCTGTATCCCGGCGGCTGGGCGGAGGCCTACACCGGGATCCTGGAGGGCCGGGCCGGGTCGATCCGGGCCTATCAGGAATATGTGACCGGGATCACCTCCATTCCCGTCTGCCGTCCCGTGGGGCTTCAGGATCTGACCGGCGACGGCCTCCCGGAGCTTTTGTTCCTGGATCTGTTTCACGAAACGGAATACGGCTTCGACGTGGGCCGCCTCTGGATCTATTCCCCCGGCCCGGCGGGCGTCCGCTGCGTCCTCACCCTCCAACCCGAGATCGATGATCTGCTCTATTCCAGCCTTTATCTTGCCGAAGGCGGCCTCCTGACCGTCCATCTTTCGGATACGGAGCGAAGCTGGATCCTGCGGCTCCGGCCGAACGGAAGCGGGGTGTACGCGGCGGAAACCATCCTCATGGCCCAGGAGGATTTTTCCGGGGAGGGGCCGGATGAATATTTCCGGAACGGAAAGAAAATCTCCGCGAAGCAGTTTCAGTCCCTGAAGGAACAGGTCCGCGCCGATGAAGGAACCCTCATCGGCAGCCTGCAGGTGGAGGAAGGCGGAAGCGGCCTGGCCTGGACCCTGGAGGAGGCGCTTTCGGCCCTTTCCTCCGGGGACCTGCCGGCTTCCGGGGCTTCCCCGTCCCGGCTCCCCGCTTCCTCCGGGGATTCCCTGCCCGCCCTGTCCTTCTCCCGGGGAACCTTCACGCCCGGCCAGAAATTCGCCGTCTATTCCGCCCCCTCCGCCAAATCCTGGCGGGGCGCCAAGGGAAAAGCCGCCATCACCTCCGGCAGCGAGATCCTGGTGGCGGGAACGGACGGCGGCTGGATTCTGATCCTCTACGAGCTGGACAGCGGCGTCACCCGGGTAGGCTATATCAACCCGGAAACCATCCGCGGGGAATACACCGCCGGCGAACCGCTGCTCTTTTCCGGAGAAAGAAGGACTCTGAAGGAGAAAACCGAAATCACCGACGACCCCCTGCGGCGGAAAACCGCCATGGGAAAGCTGAAAAAAGGGACCTCCGTCCTCTGCCTGGCGGAATATCAGGGCATGATCTACGTGGAAACCAAACTCGGCGGGAAAACCGCCCGGGGCTTCATTCCGTCCTCCGCCCTGGAGCCGGACTGAGGGATACTGAAAGGAGAACAAGATGCGCTTTCTTCATATTGCCGATCTGCATCTGGGCAAGCAGATGAACGACCTTTCCCTGCTGGAGGATCAGGAATACATCCTGCAGCAGATCGCCTCCATCGCCGAAAGCGAGCGGGTGGACGCGGTCCTGATCGCCGGGGATGTATACCAGCGGTCCTCCCCCCAGGCCGAGGCCATGGCCCTCTTCGACCGCTTCGTCTCCCGCCTGGTGGAGGCGGGCCGGAAGGTGTTCATCATCAGCGGCAACCACGATTCCGCCCAGCGGATCTCCTATTTTTCCTCCCTGCTGAAGTCCTCCGGCGTGTATGTGACGGAGGCCTTCGACGGGAAGCTGCAGAGCGTCTCCCTGCGGGACCGGGAAGGGGAAATCCTGATCTGGATGCTGCCCTTCCTGCGGCCCTCCCAGGTCCGGCGCTTCCTGCCGGAGGAAAAGATCGTCTCCTATCAGGACGCGGTGGCGGCGGTGCTGCACCAGACCCCCCTGGATCCCCGGAAGCGGAACATCCTCCTGTGCCACCAGTTCATCACCGGCTGCGAAACCTCCGATTCCGAGGAGCGGGCGGTGGGCGGCCTGGACAATATCGACGCCTCCCTCTTCGACGCCTTTGATTATGTGGCCCTGGGGCATATTCACAAGCCCCAGCGGGTGCTGCGGGATACCCTGCGCTACGCCGGTTCCCCCCTCAAGTATTCCTTCTCCGAGGTCTCCCATAAAAAGAGCGTGGTCATCGCGGAGCTGGAGGAAAAGGGCGAGGTGATCGTGCGCACCGTGCCCCTCTGGCCCCTGCATGACGTGGGTCTCCGGGAGGGAACGATGGCGGAGCTCATGGCCGCGCCCTATTCCGAGGACTATCTGTGGATCACCGTCCGCGACGAGCTGGTGCCGCCGGACGCCCGGGTGACCCTGTCCACCAACTATCCCAACATGATGAAGTTCTCCGTCGTCAACTCCCGGACCAAGACGGACATGGATGTGCTGGCCACCCAAAGCATGGAAAACAAGACCGTGACGGAGCTGTTTTCCGATTTCTACCGCCTGCAGAACAATGATCAGGATCTCAGCGACGCCCACCGGAAGGTGATGGAAAAGGTGCTGAAGGAATTGGAGGAAAGAGCATGAAACCGCTGACGCTGACCCTGTCCGCCTTCGGACCTTATGCGGAACGCACCGAGATCGATTTCACCCGCTTCGGGGAGGACGGCCTCTTCCTCATCGCCGGGGACACCGGCGCCGGCAAGACCACCCTCTTCGACGCCATCAGCTTCGCCCTCTACGGCGAGGCCTCCGGCGGCCGTGAGCGGCGCGGAAGCAAGTCCTTCCGGTCGGACTATGCCGATCTGGGGACGGAAACCTATGCGGAGCTGACCTTCCGCCACCGGGAGGAAACCTGGCGTGTCCGGCGCAATCCGGAATATCTCCGCCGGATGAAAAACCGGGCGGACTCCACCACGACCCAGGCCGCGGGAGCCTCCCTGACAAATCTGGATACCGGCGAGGTGATCGAGGGGCTGCGGGAAGTCAGTGAGAAGATTCTGGAGCTCCTGGGCCTGACCCAGGATCAGTTTACCCGGACGGTGATGATCGCCCAGGGGGATTTCCTGAAGATTCTCAACGCCTCCTCCGACGAGCGGAAGGCCCTCTTCCAGAAGCTCTTCAACACCTCCCTCTACGCGGGCTTGCAGAAGAAGCTGCAGGAGATGAACAGCGCCTGCGGCCGGGAACGGGAGGATCTGAACCGGCGCGTTTCCATCGCCGCGGGCAAGGTGGATCCCGAGCCCGATTTCCCGGAGCGGGAAAGCCTCCTTCTGTACAGCACGGACCCGAAATATGCCGGCTTGCTGGCGGAAGTTCTGGAAAGGCTGGTGGCCGCGGAAAAGGAAACCGGAGGCGCTGCCCGCCGGGAGAAGGATGCCGCGGACCGGGAGGAAAAGCGGCTCATCGCCCTCCTCGAGCAGGCCCGGGCTGTCAACGAGGATTTCGCCGCCCTGGAGAAGGCGGAAGCGGCCCGGCAGGCTCTGTCCGGCCGCCAGGCTGCCGCGGATGATCTGTCCGTCCGGCTGGAGAAGGCCCGGAAGGCCCAGCGCCTGGCGGCGGACGAGGCGCTGCTGGCCGGGAACCGGCGGGATCTGCAGGCGCAGGAGAAGGCGGCCGAAAAGGCGGAAAGCGCCCTGCGGGCAGCGGAGGCGGCGATGCCCTCCGCCCTGGAGAAGAAGGAATCCGCCGACGCCCATGCGGCGGAGGCGGATGCCCTGCTGGCCTCCGCCAGCCAGCTGGCGGACTGCCTTCCCGTGCTTTCGGACCTGGAAGCCCGCCGGAAGGAGCTGGATGCGCAGAAAAAGGCCATGAGTTCCCTGCTGGAGGCCAGCACCCGGGCTGACGACGCCTACCGGGCGGCCAAGGAAGGCTACTACCGCAGCCAGGCAGGGCTGCTGGCCCGGGAGCTGGCGGAGGGAGCGCCCTGCCCCGTGTGTGGCTCCCCTTCCCATCCCCGTCCGGCACAGCTGACGGCGGAGGCCGTGACCCGGGAGGACATGGAAGCCGCGGACCTGCGCCACCGCCGGGCCGCCGACGCGCTGCACGCGGCGGATACGGCCCTGCAGGCCCTTCAGGTGAAGGTGGATGGCGGGATCCGGCGGCTCTCCGAGCTGGGTCTCCGGGCGGAGGAGACCCGGGAAGGCCTGGAGAGGCAGGTCCGGGAAAAGCAGGAGCGGGCGAAGCAGTACCGGGAGGCCATCGCCGCTGCTGAAAAAGCCCTGAACGCCCTGCAGATCACCATTGCGGAAAGCCGCGCAGCGGCGGAGCACGGGCAGAAGCGGCTGGTGGAGCTGCGCCGGGCCTCCGGCGAGCTGCAGGCGGTCTTCTCGGGACGGCTTTCCGAGGCCGGCTTCCGGGACGCGCAGGAATATCAGCTGGCCAAGATGTCCGAAGCCGCCATGCAGGAGGCGGAGGGAAAGCTGCGGGTTTTCGGCGAGCAGAAGAAATCCCTGGACGACCGGATCGCCGCGCTCCGGGAGAAGCTGGCCGGCCGGGAGAAAACGGACCTGGCCCAGCTGGCCGGCCGGGCGGAGGACCAGCGCAGCAAAAAAAACGCCGCCGAAAAGTCGGAGGCGGCGCTGACGAAAAAGCGTACCATTCACGAGGATGCCCTGAAGGAAATCCGGGAGGCCCTCCGGCTCGGGAAGCGCCGGGAGGAATACTGGGCGGTGGTCCGGGATCTGTACAACTGCTGCGCCGGAATCTCCGGCGGCATGTTCCGGGGCAAGCTCACCTTCGAGGCCTATGTGCAGCAGTATTACTTCAAGCAGGTGGTGGCCGCCGCCAACAAGCGGCTGACGGTGCTGACGGACGGGCTCTTCATCCTGCGCTGCCGGGAGGAGGCCCGGGACCGGGTGCACCAGAGCGGTCTGGACCTGGAGGTGCTGGACCGGGGCACCGGCCAGTGGCGGGATGTGAGCACCCTCTCCGGCGGCGAGTCCTTCCTGGCCAGCCTGGCCCTGGCCCTGGGCCTGTCCGACGTGGTCCAGGCCCAGAGCGGCGCCATCCGGATGGACGCCATGTTCATCGACGAGGGCTTCGGCACCCTGGATGAAAACGCCCTGCGCAATTCCCTCCGGGTGCTCTCCGAGCTGGCGGACGGAAAGCGCCTCATCGGCATCATCTCCCACGTGCACGACCTGGAGGAGCGGATCGAGAAGCAGATCGTCGTCTCCAAGACCCTGAAGGGCTCCCGGGTGGAGATCCTCGCCTGAGGCAACGGGTCTGGTCCCCTTTCCCTTCGTTTTTCCCTTCGTTTTTCCCTTTTCTTATGCCTGTTCTTCCCCTTCCAGCGGAACGCAGTTTCCCTCCGTTCATGATTCACGCTGACCCGCATGGTGGCGCGGTCCGGAGGCCAAACCGCAAAATCCTTTTACAGGGAGGTGATACCGTGGAATTTGTGTGGTATATTCTTGCGGCCCTGGGGGCCGGCGTCGGCACCGGGCTGGCCGGGCTCTCCGCCGCCACCGTCATGGTTCCCGTTCTGATCGTGCTCTGCCCTTCCTTTCAGGGGCCCACGGGGGCCTATCAGGCAACGGCCATTGCCCTGGCCTCCGATATTCTCGGCTCGGCGGTCACCGCCTTCACCTACGCGAAAAACAAAAACATCGACCTGAAGCGCAGCCGGATCATGCTGGTCTGCATTCTGTCGATGTGCACCGTGGGAAGCTATGTCGCTTTTCTTGTGGGGAATGTGGTCCTGGGCAGCTTTACCCTGTTCCTGACCTTTTTCATCGGCATCCGGTTTCTGGTCAGCCCGGATACCAGCCGCAGGGACCAGGCCGGAAAGGGAGACAGACTCGGCTGGAAAGGCGTCGCCGTCTCTCTCTTCTTCGGCCTGACCATCGGCTTCGGCACGGGCTTCGTGGGGACGGGCGGCGGCATGATGATGCTGATCGTGTTCACGGTTTTCCTCGGAATGGAGCTGAAAACCGCGGTGGGAACCAGCACCTTCATCATGACCTTCACGGCCCTGATCGCCGCCGTCAGCCATATCCTGATCCATCCTGCCATCATCCTGGAAAAATGTGATGTGATGCTGCTCTGCATTACCGTCGCCACGGCGGCCAGCCTGATCTCCGCCCGCTTCGCGAACCGGGTGAACGCCCGCACGGTCGGTCTGGTCACCGGCGCGGTGCTGACCCTTCTGGGCGGCGCCATGCTCCTGCTGAACTATTGGGATCTTTTGTCCCGGTCTGTGCTTCTCCGGCAGACCCTTTCCTGCATCGGCGTCTTCCTGGCTTATGTGATTCCCTCCCTGGCAGTTCTGATTCCCATCCGGTTTCTGACAAAGGTGCCTTCCTTTGTTTTCCGCAAAATGCTTCATATCGTGGCCCTGGTTTTTTCCGCCCTGATGATTCTGACCTCCCAAAGCTGGCAGGCCGCGGCGCTGGCCGCGCTGATTGCCGCCGTGTTGATTTATCCGCTGCTGCATGCGCTGGAAAAGAAAAAATGGTATGCAAAGCTGCTTGTTCAGAAGAGCCCGGGGGAAATCAAGCGCAGCATGATCATGATTTTTGTGGTCCTGATCGCCCTCGTCAGCGTGCTCTGGGGGCTGTTCGGCCAGCAGCAGCTGGCCGCCGCGGCCCTCCTCATGTGGGGCGTCGGAGATGCTGCGGCCGCGCTGTTCGGCATTCCCTTCGGGAAGCATAAGGTGAAGCTTTCTCTGGCCGACGGAAAGAAATCCTGGGAAGGCAGCGCTGCCATGCTGGCGGTTTCCTTTCTGTGCGGTTTCTCCGTGCTGCTGTGGGGGCAGCATCTGGCCTGGCCCCATGCCCTGTGGGCTGCCGCGATCGCGGCCCTATTGGGGACCCTGACGGAGCTGTTCACCCCCAGCGAATATGATACGGTCACGGTTCCGGCGGTCGTCGCCGTTGTGCTGCTTCTCATTGCCCCGGTCTGAATCTTTCCTGAATTCAGGCCTTCTCCATCAGCCGCTGAAACACTTCCGCCACATCCTCGCGGAGCAGCATCTCCGCGCTTTCGTCCGCCGGGGTCGGTTCCCGGTTGATCACAATCAGATGTCTTCCCCGGAAATCATCGAGGAAGGAGGCCGCCGGCTCAACCGCCAGGGAGGTCCCCGCCACAATCAGCGTATCCGCGTTGGCAATCTCCCGTCTGGCCCCGATGCAGACATACTTTTCCAGCGGCTCTCCGTAGAGCACAATATTCGGCCTGATCACGCCCCCGCAGTCGCACCGGGGAATGCCTTCGGAATGAAGGATTTTCTCCATCGGCCAGGAGGCGTTGCATTCCATGCAGTAGTTTTCCTGCACGTTCCCGTGCAGCTCATAAACCCGGATATTGCCGGCGGCCCTGTGCAGCCCGTCGATGTTCTGGGTCACGATTCCCCGCAGCTTGTCTCTTTTCTCCAGCTCATACAGATACCGATGCGCCGCGTTGGGTCTGGCCTGGGGATACAGCAGATGCTTCCGGTAGAAGGCGAAGAATTTCTCCGGCTGAAGATGGAGGAAGCTTCTGCTCAGCATCATTTCCGGCGGCAGCTCCTCTTTCTGATCCGCATAGATCCCCGCGGCGGATCTGAAATCCGGGATCCCGCTGGCGGTTGAAACCCCGGCGCCGCCGAAGAACACAATTCTCCGGGACCGTTGGATGATTTCTGAAAGTCTCCGGATATCATCGCTTTTCATGGTGCATCCTCCCGCAGGAACTCCTCCGCGTCCCGGACCGGGAATCCCGCCCCGATGGCCAGCGCGGCAAAGACGCCCTGTCCCGGGATCCGCTTTCCGCTGAAAGTGCCGTCATAGATTTCCCGGACCCCGCAGCTCGGGCTGCGGGACTGCAGGATGATCAGATCGGGCTGCTCCCGCCGGGCCAGCTCCAGCGCCGCCCGGGCTCCCGCCCGGAAGGCGGCGTCCACATCCTGCCCTTCCCGGTTCAGCACTCTTCCCTTTACAATTTCGGCAGGAATCCGGGGCACGGGCAGCCCGCCCGCAACCTCCGGGCACACGGGAATGATTTCGTGCCCCGCAAGCCTTTCCAGCAGCGCCTCGCTCCGGTTGCTGCCGCCGTTGTACTTGCAGTTCTCCCCCAGCAGACATGCGCTGACCATGATCTTCATGAGCCTGACATCCCCCATCCTGTTCCTCCGCGGGATTTCTTCCCCGTCCGGGAAAGCGGATCCATTATACCACCGGCAGCCGCCTGAAAAAAGAGCGCCGCATCCTTGACGGTCATTCCATTTTATGATACACATACCCTGAATCCCGGGGGGCGTCCGCCTTCCGGTCCGGGCGCAAGGTCCGGATTCACTTCCTGCAGAGA
>CAZRLU010000033.1:0-2375 GCA_964600995.1 uncultured Oscillospiraceae bacterium
AATGGATTACGCTGGACGAGACGGAGGGAGCCTGGCCGGAGCTGAACGAAGCGGGCTACCTGGACAGCGGGGAGTTTGTCTATGAGAATCCGGAAACCGGAATCTGGAGATACTGCAGCGAAACGCTGAAGGTGGAAATCCTGCGCAAATCGGAGACGAAGCCGGTCAAGCTGATCTGGTATGAAGCGGAGGTCTGGAGCCGGAAGGAGGTTTTCGGCTTCATCACCAACGAGCCCGGAAAGCATTTCAGCAAAGCGGACTGGCCCACCAACGTCGCAACGAAAAACGGCGCCGTGCTGGCCTTCAATGCGGACTATGCCAGCAACCGGTGGAACAATACCCATTATCCGAAGGAAAAATACAAGGCCGGAATCCTGATCCGGGACGGCGAAATCAAAAATGATGAAACCAAAAAATCCGGAAACACTTCCTTTCCGAACCTGGATACCCTGGCGATCTATCCGGACGGAAACCTGGAGGTCCACGACAGCCGGGAGCTGACCGCGGAGGAATATCTGGAGCGGGGCGCCACGGATGTGCTGGCCTTCGGTCCCTGGCTGATCCGGAACGGCGAGGTCCGGTCCAACCTGTCCCGCTTCTCGACCAACACCCGGAATCCGAGAACCGCCCTGGGCATGATTGAGCCGGGACACTACATCGTGCTGATGGTGGAGGGAAGGCATAAGCAGAGCAAGGGATGCGAGCTGACGCGCCTGCCAGAGCTGCTGCTGGCCCGGGGATGCGTGGAGGCCTTCAATATGGACGGGGGAGAGACCTCCTGCATTCTGTTCATGGGAAAGCAGATCTGCAAGGTGGGCAGCGCAAACAACAGCAAGGGCTATGCCCGGAAGGAACCGGAATTTCTTGCCATCGGGACCTCCGCGCTGGTGGAGGGATATGATCCGGCAGAAAGGGCCGGGGAACAGGATCCTGCGACGGGCGGGCAGGCGGAGTGAAATCTCTCCCGGGGCCCGGAAGCAGAAAGAAACAGGAAGACTGACCGGCGGAGCAAAAGAAAAGCCTCCCGAAGGAGGCGCAGGAAGCAGGCAGAAAGAAAAAGAGAGGATCGCGGCATGGCGCCGCGATCCTTTTATAAAGCCTTCTGCTTCAGGGAAGATCTTCCATGGTGATGGTGGTATCGCCCTCCACCACCAGGGAGAAGGAGGCCTGATTCTTGTGCTCAGAGGCACCGCCGTTGACGGAGTAGCCTTTCTTCAGGAAGCCGCCGCTGGCAATGACCTTGATGGTGGAGCCGACCGGAACCTTTCCGGATTCAGCAAAGGAATTGTGCCAGCCTGTGAAGCGGCAGTTCGTGCAGGTGATGGTCACCAGCTGGGATTCATCCACGGGTTCCTCCGTCGCCTGAGCCCGGCGGGCATTTTCTTCATCCCCGGGCTTCTTTACCTTCACACGGACGGAAGCGCTGCCGCTCCAGCCGCGGACGCTCATCCCGGTGACTTCTCCTTCCGGGGTAAGCCGGAGGCTGTTGAGAAGGATGTACTGGATCGTCCCCTCCGTTCCTTCGGGAAGCTTCACGTAGAAATCGGCATCTTCCTCTTCAAAGGTGAGCTCCTTCTGGGCCTCGCCGACGATATTGCCCTTCTGGTCCAGCTTGTAAAGCTCCACCTTGGAGCCCCGGATCACCGCCGGCTCCTTGGTGGCAGCGGGCGCGGAGACCGCTGCGGGGGCAGCATCCCGGGATGCGGAGGAAGCCGCAGGCGCCTCTTCTTCTTTGGGGGCGGGAGTGGGCATCACGGGAGGCTCCTTGCCGGCGATCAGAATCATGACCGTATCGGAATCCACACCGCCGCCCTTGGGACCGATGTGGCAGTACAGCGTCCAGCCGTGCAGCTCTTCCGGAACCTTTCTCAGCTTGATGGAAAGCGTGTTGGGATTGGAGACCTTGACTCCGGGAACCACTTCGGCAAGCTTGCGCCCGGTGGTCGACTCGCCGGTGGCCGGATTGGAGAAATACCAGGTGATGGCAGCTCCGCCCGCATTTTTGGCTTTGACCTTGAAGGTGACGTTTCCGCCGGCCTTGACGGTCTGCGTCTGCGGCTGCTGGGTAATGGTGATCCCTGCAGCCAGGGCCCCGACACAGCAGGACAGCAGGAGCGAGAGGATCAGCACAAAAGAAAGAACACGCTTCATGAGAAAACGACCTCCCAGTTGAAATCAACTTATATTATATCATTCACTTGTAACATCTGCAACAAAAACTTCATGATTCCGGAAGAGACACCGGGACGGACAGGAAACGGTTAATAGAGGAAATTGTAGATTCCGAGCCAGTGAACGACAGCGCCGAAAAGCACGAAGAAATGCCAGATAAAGTGAGCGCCTTTCTTCTTCAGGGCGAAGGGAATGATCCCGAG
>CAZRLU010000033.1:2475-14929 GCA_964600995.1 uncultured Oscillospiraceae bacterium
TGGCGAAGGTACTGCTGAAGCGTATAGGAACCAAGCCCCAGAAGCTCCCCGATCTGCCGGGGAGTTTTTTTCTCGTACTGCATGATCTTGACCTGCTGCATGAGCCGGAACTGGCGCTGGATCATATAAAGAATGACCGTGCGGGGCTCTCCGTTCAGAAGAAGGTTCCGAAGCTGCGTAAAAACACGGCTGCTCTGGCCCGCAGTCAGCGCGTCCAGCATTCCGAAGATTTTGGCCTCGGTGGCAGGCGTGGCCAGGGCTTTGATGTCCTCGGCGTCCACGGCTTCCTTTTCGGGATGGAAAGAGGAAATCTTCGCAATTTCCGTCAGCAGGAGCCCCGTATCCTTTCCGCAGGTGAAGATCAGAAAATCGGCGGTACGGGCATCGCAGGAATGCCCGAGATCATGAAAAGCCCGGGTGACGAAGGTGGTCAGCGCCGGACCGTCCAGGGGTTTGAATTCCACCAGGCCCCCCAGCTTCTGCACGGCGGTTTTGAGCTTCTTCTGCTTCACAGGCAGCACGCAGTAAAAGAGAAGAACCGCCGTGGCGGGAACGGAGGAGAGGTAGGCGAGAAGCCGGTCATCCGGCTCCGCCCTGCCGACGACGGCGGGATGATCCCGAAGCAGGACCAGCCTCCGATCCGCCATAAAGGGGAGCGTTTCCGCAGCCGCGACGATTTCATCCGTATCCGCAGAAACGATCCGGGTTTCATTCAGCTCCTCCAGCCCTTCCGGAAGCAGCTTTTTCCGGAGATCCCGCAGCGCCTCCTGCTTCAGATGCTCCTCGGGACCCTCAAAGAAAAGCACGGAAGGCAAATCTCCGGCGGCCAGACGGCGGGAGAATTCAGTATGATCCATTTACCCATCCTCCATGAAATCGGCATCGGCAATCCATGAGATCCTGAAGCCTAAGGATTTGACGGCAGCAGACCCGCAGGGGCCGGCAGGAAGGTTTCCAGCCTGAAGAAACCGGGCTCGAACCGGACGGTCAGCATGCCCTGGGAGGCCGTGGAAAAAACGGGAGTGTTCTCCGGCAGACGGTTGCGCAGCAGCTGCTGCCGTTCCGGATCCCCGCAGGAGAGAATCGCCGCCTCCGGGGCGACCGCGGCGAGAAAACCGGAAGAAGAGGAAGTCGGAGAGCCGTGGTGCGCGACTTTCAGAAGATCTGAGGGAACCGCCGAATACATCTCATAACGGCCGTCCAGGTCCCCGGTATGCAGCAGGGAGGTTCCCTTCAGCACCATGTGCAGAACCAGGGAGGATTCATTGGCGTCCTGCCCAGCCCGCGTATTTCCGAACTCCGGCCAAAGAACGCGCAGCTCACCCGAAGGAACCAGCAGCCGGTCCCCCGCAGAAAGGGAGCGGATTTCGGTTCCTTCCGCCCTCAGCCGCTCCAGCAGCAGGAGAACGTCCGGATGGACATCGGCCTTTTCCGCCCCGTCCGGGAGATAGATCAGGGGAATCGGGATCCGGTCCTTCAGGAGGGAAAGGAGTCCGCCGGCATGATCCGAATGGAGATGCGTCAGAATGATCGCGTCCGGAGTCAGCCGGTGCCTGCGCAGAAAACCGCTGAGAACGCCGTCCTCATTCCCCGTATCAATGACTAGCACCGCGTCCCGGTCCCAGAGAAGCGCCGCATCCGCATTGCCCACGCTGAACTGCATGTATTCCGTGGACTCGTGGGGAAGCGGGAGCAGGGAGATCAGGAGCAGCAGGACCCCGCAGGAGGACAGGAGCAGACGGGCGCGCTTTCGCAGGCGAAGGAAGGCGCACAGGCCGCACCCCATCAGCAGAACCGCCAGCACGGACAGAAGGCCGGCTTCCCGGGTCCAGATCGCAATCCATGGAAAGGACCCGAGCCAGCGAACGGCGCCGAGCATCCAGGATGTGAGGATCCGGGCCGCGGCACAGACCGGCCCGGCCAGCCAGGGCAGCGGCAGCAGCGCCAGCGAGATCCAGTAAAGACAGATCAGCAGGGAGGAAAGCCCCATCACGGGAATATTGAGCATCAGGGAAAGCAGCGGAAGCTCCTGAAAGGCGCTCAGCACGGGAAGAAGGATGCCAAGCTCGGCACCAAGACCGGCGCTGACGGAAAGCCACAGGCGCTTCAGCACCGGGAAACGCGGGGACAGAAGCGCGGAGAAAAAAGGGAAAAACACCGACAAACCGAAGGCAGCGCCGAAGGACAGCTGCAGCGAAAGCCCCGTCAGCTGGACGGGGGACCAGAGGAGCATCAGCAAAAGGACCGCGCAGAGCAGATGAAAGACGGAACGGGGACGGTTCCGGATCCGGCCCCACTGGGTCAGAAGCAAAAGCACGGAAGCCCGCAGAACCGGCTGCGAACCGCCGCAAAGAAGCGCATAGGCAAAAAGAAGAAGTGCGTAAAGGATCCATCGCAGCTTCTGTGGGAAGCGCAGCAGGCGGAAAAGAACGGCCAGGAAGCCGATCAGAATGCCGGTGTGAAAGCCGCTCACGGAGAGAATATGCGCGATCCCCAGGCGGGAGAAGGCTTCCCGGTCCTCCCAGGGAAGAAAGGACCGGTTTCCGAAGAGCATGGCAGCGGCATAGGAGCCGGCTTCCTCCCCCAGGGGCGAGGACAGCAGCGCGTCGGTAAGCTGCTTCCGGAGCGCGGCGGCCGTGCCCTTGAGAGAGAAGGAACGGGGAGGGGAAACGGAGAGATCCCGGGACCCGTAAAGACCGATCCGGATTCCTCTGCGCAGCAGCTCCTCCCGAAAATCATAACCTCCGGGGTTGGAGGCACCGGAGGGATGATAAAGAGCGGCCTGGAAGGCGACCTGCTGTCCGGGCTGCAGAAAGGGAGAGACCTCCTCCGCATAAAAGGTCCAGTAGGCGTCCCCGCGGACAGGCATCCCATCCAGGGTTACGCGGGTGAGCGCAGTCCGGACCTGGGAATCATTCCGGTACTCCACCGATTCGGACACAATCCCGGAGACCATATAATCCCCCTCCGGCGGAAGGGAAGGATGATATCCCCAGTATCCCCGCAGGCAGCCGAGAGCCAGCGCAAAAACGAGCCAGGCGGCAAACCGGAGACGCCCCTTCGAGAGCGGCAGGACGATCAGGGCCAGCAGGCAGCCCGTGGCGCCATAGAGCCAGGAGCCGGCGGCGCGGCCAAGGAGGATCCCTGCCGACAGAAAAAGCGCCAGGGGCGGAAGAAGCCAGCCCCGCAGACGCGCGTTCACAGCTCCAGAGCCTTTCCGGCCTGAGCCGTCAGGACATCCGGGAATACCTCCCGGGCTTCCGAAAGAAGCAGGGCAGGGGAATAGACCGGGTTCAGATGGGTCAGGACCAGAGAGCCTGCGCCGGCATCCCGGGCAAGCTCCGCGGCCAGGCGGGCGGAGAGATGGGGCCTGGATTCCGTCCAGTCCGAAACCGGGAAGAGGGCGTCTGCCAGAAGCAGACCGCAGCCCTGATACCATTTCTGCAGCCCTGGAACGGTATTCGTATCCCCGGTATACCCCAAGGCCTTTCCTTCTGCTTCCACCCGGTAGCCGACGCCGGGAACGGGGTGCCTGGCCGGGCAGACGCGGATCCGCACATTCCCCAGCAGCACCTCCTCGTCCGGATGAACGGGATGCAGGTCGAGGCATGCGGCTTTGGCCGCGATGGAGCGGAGGGCGGAGGCGTCATCCTCCGGCGCCCATACGGGCAGCACGGCTCCGACCGCTTCCAGACGGTAGATCAGGGGAAGCAGGTCACAGACATGATCAAAATGCCAGTGGGACAGGAAAAGCCCGTCCAGCTCCTCCGGAGGAAAGAGCGCGGTCAGCCGTGAAAGCACGCCGGAACCGAGATCAAACTGCAGCCGCTTCTCCCCGGCTTCCAAAAGATAGCCGGAGGTGGCTCCGCCGGAGGCGGGAAAAGGCCCGTTCACACCCAGAAGATGAAGGCGCATGATCAAAACTCCTTTACATCCGATCCGTTGTCACCAAAAACCCGGGCAATCAGCCGCAGGGCAGATACGACCTCGTCGGGACCTTCGGCCCGGAACCACAGGGCGGGACAACGGCCGAAATCCGAAAGGCAGTCATTCAGCGCGTCCGCATTCAGGCCATAATAATCCGGCAGGGAAAGCAGGCGCTTCAGCGCCAGATGCAGGTCACGGGAAGAGGCGTAGTCCGATCCGAAAAGACAGATTGTTTGCATGGTATCACTCCTTCCGATCAAAACGGTCAGATCCCTTTCCCGGTACGCAGGGAAAAGGTAATCATATAGGACATGAAGGCGCTTTCCACGGTGATGATCCGGGAATCCAGGGTGGACAGCAGGCGAAGAAGGGGAATGTCGGTTCCGAGGGAAGCGAGGTACTGATAGATCAGGATGCACAGAAGCAGCGCCGCGGGGATCCATAACAGATGCGCAAAGGGCTCGCGCATCCGGGTCGCTCCGGCAAGCGGCAGCAGAAGGCTGAGGGCAACGCCGAGGGCGGCCCCCAGGATCAGGCTTCCGAAGAAAGCGCCGAGCATGCTGAACAGCGGCATCAGCAGGCAGATCAGCAGCAGCATTCCCAGCGGGAGGGCAATGACAGTCAGCTTTCGCAGGAACATGATTCTTCCAGCTCCTTCAGTATTTTTCGGTCCTGCTCCGAGAGCACGGCTTTTTCCAGCAGGTCCGGACGGAAGCGCAGCGTGGCCCGGAGGCTTTCCTTTCTTCTCCACGCCCGGATCTTCGCATGATCTCCGTTCAGCAGCACCTCCGGCACGGGGAGCCCCTGCCAGACCCGGGGACGGGTATATTGGGGATATTCCAGCAGCCCGTCGGAGAAGGATTCCTCCTCGGGGCTTTCCGCACTTCCGAGAACGCCGGGGATGAACCGGGCGACGCAGTCCGTCAGCACCATGGCCGCCAGCTCGCCTCCGGTGAGAATATAGTCGCCGATGCTGATCTCCTCGTCCACGCAGGTATCCAGCGCCCGCTGATCCACCCCTTCATAATGGCCGCAGAGAAGGATCAGTTCCTCCTCCCGGGAAAGCTCCCTGGCTTTTTCCGTGGTCAGCTGCGCGCCCCGGGGACCGAGATAGATCCGCCGGCCATGAAAATCCGGGCCCATGGCGGCGGCCATTGCCGCATGAATGGGCTGGGCCAGCATCACCATCCCGGCTCCGCCCCCGAAGGGATAATCATCCGTGTTCTGATGCTTCCGGTCGGAGAAAGGACGGATATCCAGCACGGAGACATCCAGAAGGCCCTGGGCACGGGCCCGGCCCAGAATGCTGGCGGAAAGGACGCTTTCGAACATTTCCGGAAAGATGGAGAGGATTTTAATCTTCAAAAACCGCCACCTCTTCCAGCCTGTCCGTGACGACCCGGATCAGCTTCTGATCCGGATCCACTTCGGGAAAGACGCTGATCAGGGCCGGCGCCATAAAGGGCCTTTTTCCGGAGAAAACCCAGGTATCCACCGTGCCGTGCTGCAGGACATCCGTCAGGACCCCAAGCTCCTGCCCGTTTTCATCCACGGCCCGGCAGCCCAGCAGATCCGCGATGTAGACCGCGCCGTCCTCCAGGGGGGCCGCATGAGCCCGGTCGATGTACAGCTTGCAGCCCCGGAACCGCTCCACGTCCTCCGGAGAGGCACAGCCGGCAAGAGTACCGTAAACAAAATCATCCTGAATCCGGTTCAGGGAGAAGGGAAGGGGAATCCAACCCTCCCGGTCCTGCCGGTAAAGGACATCCCAGGTTCCGAAGAGGGAGATATCCGAAGCGCAGGAACGGATTTTGCATTCTCCTTTCAGCCCCTGGGGCTTGAGAACCTCGCCAACCATCAGATAATCTGTCATAAACACCTCGTATGGAAAAAAGCGGAATCCGCATGGAACCACGGATTCCGCTTTTGAAGACTTATTGGATTTCGACAAAAACGGGTTTGGCGTTTTTCGCTGTGGCCGCTTTGATCACAGTGCGAATCGCTCTGGCGATACGGCCCTGCTTGCCGATGACCTTTCCCATGTCGTCTTCCGCAACATGAAGCTCGAGGATAATCGCCTCCGGGCCTTCTGTCTCGGTGACGGTCACCTGGTCCGGGTGCTCGACGAGAGATTGCGCCACAAAAGTAAGCAATTCTTGCATGGAGACATCCTTTCCGTCAGACGGCTATCCGGGAAGTGAGGCCCGCTCACTTCTCTTCGATAGCGCCTGTCTTCTTCAGCAGAATGCGAACGGTATCCGTGGGCTGCGCACCGACGCCGAGCCAGTACTTGGCACGATCATTGTCGACCTTGATTTCAGCGGGCTTGGTCATGGGATTGTAATAGCCGATTTCCTCGATGAAACGGCCGTCACGGGGGCTGCGGATATCGGCCACGACGACGCGATAGAAAGGCTTTTTCTTCATTCCCATTCTCTTCAGACGAATCTTAACGGACATTGGTTTTCCTCCTCCTGGTAAAGAAAAATAATAATTTATGGAAATCATATACGAAGTATATGAGACCAATCAGGTTATCGGACGGGGCTTTACATTCCCGGCAGCTTCATCCGGCCGAGCCGGCCCTTCAGCCGCCCCTTGGCGCCCATCATCTGCTTCATCATCTGCTGGGCCTGTTCAAACTGGCGGATCAGCTGATTCACGTCCTGCACGGTTGTCCCGGAACCGGCGGCGATCCGTTTGCGGCGGGAGGCGTTCAGAATGGAGGGATTCCGCCTTTCGGCGGGAGTCATGGAGCGGATGATGGCCTCGGGCTTCTTCATGGCGTTCTCATCCACATCCACATCCTTGCCGCTCATCCCGGGCAGCATGCTGATCATGCTTTTGAGACCGCCCATCTTCTTCATGCTCTGCATCTGCTCCAGGAAATCCTCCAGCGTCAGACGGCTGGTCATTCCCCGGCGGGCAAACTTTTCGGCGTCCTGCTCATCAAAGGCTTCCGCCGCCTTGTCCATCAGGGTCATCACGTCGCCCATGCCAAGGATCCGGCTGGCCATTCTGTCCGGATGGAAGGGCTCGATATCCCCCAGCTTTTCCCCGATGCCGCTGAACTTGATCGGCTTTCCGGTAACGGCCTTGATGCTCAGCGCGGCGCCGCCGCGGGTATCGCCGTCCAGCTTGGTCAGAATCACGCCGGTCACGTTCAGCTTTTCGTCGAAGGCCTTGGCGACGTTCACCGCGTCCTGACCGGTCATGGCGTCGACGGTCAGCAGGATCTCCGCGGGATGAACCGCTTCCCGGATGCGCAGCAGCTCGTCCATCAGGTTCTCATCGATGTGCAGACGCCCGGCCGTGTCGATAATCAGCACATCCCGCCCGTAATAGCGGGCGTTCTCCACCGCTTCCTTCGCGGTTTTCACCGGATCCTGCGTCCCTTTCTCAAAAACGGGGACGTTCACCTGCTGACCCACAACCTGCAGCTGCTTGATGGCGGCGGGGCGGTAGATGTCGCAGGCGGCCAGCATGGGCTTCTTTCCCTGCTTGACGAGATAGCCGGCGAGCTTGGCGCACATGGTGGTCTTTCCGGCGCCCTGAAGACCGCAGAGCATGATGACCGATGGAACGGAGGAGGACCAAACCAGCCGGGAATTGGTGGAACCCATCAGCTCGGTGATTTCCTCCTGCACGATCCGGAGAACCTGCTGGGTGGGGGTCATGGAGGAAAGAACGTCCTGGCCGACGCAGCGCTCCGTCACCTTTTTGATAAAATCCTTGGCGACGGCATAGTTCACGTCCGCTTCCAGCAGGGCCATCCGGACTTCCCGCATGCCCTCCTTCACGGCCTGCTCCGTAAGCCGGCCCTTTCCCGTCATCTTGCGAAGCGCGTTCTGCAGCTTCCCGCTCAAGCCCTCAAAGGCCATTTTTCTCCTCCTGGTCCAGACGAAGCAGATCCTCCAGGACCCTCTCCGCCAGGATGTAATCGTGATTGCGCAGCGCGCCCAGCGCGCTTTCCAGCCCGGATTCCATGCGGCGGAAACGCTCCGCCACCCCGAGCGCCTCTTCAAGGCTGCTCAGCCGGGACGCGGCACGGGACAGGCTCTCATGCACCGCCTGACGGGAGATGCCGACTTCCTCCGCAATCTCCCCCAGGGACAGATCCTCTTCGCAGTGAAGGGAGAGAATCCGGCGCTGATTCTCCGTCAGCAGCCCGCCGTAGAAGGCTGCCAGAAAGGCCAGATCCACCTTTCTGTTCAGATCGTCCTGCATCAACGGACCCGCCTCCTTACTCAGGAAAACCGTGACGACTGGGGTATTATACTCAAAAGAAATTCCGCTGTCAAGGGAAATCCCTTTACAGCGGAATTCTTTTCCATATATATCCTTCTTTTCAGTCTTTGATCTCCTCGCCCGTCAAGGATTTCCAGAAGGAGCGGATGGTTTTCTGATTGGCGACGCCGTAACTCGGATCATTCTTCTGCGCTTCCTCCATGGTCCGCAGGAAATGAACGCACAGATGTCCGTCAAACTGATTGTCCTTCACGGCGCCGGACATGTGCGGCATGTCATGGGTGGCGCCGATGGTCCATGTGCCGTTGGGCAGCTTTACATAGACCGCTTTCTGGCTCCAGGTGTTCACGCCGCCGAAGGCCTTCAGCATGCTGGCTGTATCCCCGGCGGTGCGGGGCTCCGCGTCACAGTGCCGGCCGCAGGAGTAGATCCGGAGATCCCAGCTCAGGCCGCTGCCAGGATCCACGATCTGCAGGGTCTGCCCTGATCTCAGCCCCGGCTTGATGTCGTTGTACCAGTGAAGTAGGCGCACCTGCCCGCCGGAGGGGGCGGAGGCGGTTTTCCCGGAGGAGGGGTCGCCGGAGGAACTTGAGGAGGACCCGGAGGAGGCGGAGGAGGATCCGGAAGAACCGGAAGAGGATCCGGAAGAACCGGAAGAGGATCCGGAACCGGAAGAGGAGGATGCGCTTTTCCCGCCTTTTTCCAGGGCCTGCAGCGTTTTCTTTCCGGCGAGGCCGTCCGCCGTCAGCTGATTGGATTTCTGGAAGGCGACCACGGCGGCCTGCGTCTGCGCTCCGTATTTTCCGTCCGCCGATCCCCGCAGGTATCCCAGGCTGATCAGCTGCTTCTGCAGCACGGTGACCCGGGCGCCGGAACTGCCTTTCCGCAGGGTGGCATAATTCCCGCCGAAGAGGCCGGAAGAAGCGGAGGAGGCGGAGGAGGAAGCCGGGGCGGAGGAGGAAGACGAAGAGGAAGAAGCGCCGGAGGACTGCTGTCCCTGGGAGGAGGCATTTCCGGCATTTCCGGCTTTTCCGTAGAGCAGCTCCAGGGTTTTGGCTCCGGCCAGACCATCCGCCTTCAGCCGGCTGGCCCGCTGAAATTTCTTCACCGCGTTTTCCGTGTTGGTGCCGAAGATTCCGTCCGCGGTTCCCCCGAGATATCCGAGACGGATCAGGGCGGACTGCATTTCCCGCACCTCCTCGCTCCGCATTCCGGAGCGGAGCGTTCCGGGCTGATAGGCAAGGGAAGGAACGGGCACGGAGAAAGCCAGACATGCCGCGGCAAGGGCTGACAGCAGCCGGCTGTTTCCATGGGATTCTTTCATGCCGGGACACCTCCTGAACAGATTTCCCCATGAATTCCCAAAGGAATGTATCACAGGAATGTTCCAAAATCATATCACAAATATTCTGAAATGTAAAATTGGCGTCATGAAATCGAAGCAAAAAAGTCAAATATTCAGGGCCTCCGGAGGAGCGGAAGAGGGGGCGGAAGGATTGCGGAAAGCCGCGGCCATGTGATAAAATAAGATGGATATCAAAGTTCAGGAACTGGAGGAATGAGACCGTGAAAAAGCTGGAAGAATATGTTGTGACCATCCCCGACTTTCCGGAACCGGGAATCATGTTTCGTGATATTACCTCCGTTATTCAGGATCCGGACGGACTGAAGCTTTCCGTGGATCTGCTGGCAGAGAAAGCGAAAGAGGTGGACTGTGATCTGATCGTCGGACCGGAAAGCCGGGGCTTCATCTTCGGCGTGCCGGTGGCTTATCTGCTGGGCAAGGGATTTGTCCCGGTCCGGAAGAAGGGAAAGCTCCCCCGGGAAACCATCAGCCGGAAGTACGACCTGGAGTACGGCCAGGCGGAGATCGAAATTCACAAGGACGCAATCAAGCCCGGCCAGAAGGTTCTGATTGTGGACGATCTGATGGCGACGGGCGGATCCGCCGAGGCGGCGGCCAGCCTGGTGGAGGATCTGGGAGGCCAGGTGGTCCGGATGCTTTTCGTGATGGAGCTCGCAGGGCTGAAGGGCCGCGAGCGCCTGAAAAAGTATGATGTGGAAAGCCTGATCATCTACCCCGGGAACTGAACAGAAAGCCAGGCAGCCCAACGGACACGGTCCCCGGGCTGCCTTTGCATCAGGGGGAGAAAGCATGACGGAACAGCAGGAGGAGCCTTTCGGCCCGTTCAGCATGGAGAAGGCCTATCAGACCTATCAGGAAAACATCACTGAAGCCCGGAAGCTGAAAAGCGCCATTGAAGAAGGCCGGCAGGACGGGACGGCAACGGAGCGGGAGCTGCTTCTCATGGCGTCGGAGGCGCTGGGCCGGCTGACGGACAATACGATTCTGAAGCGGATTGTGGAAAAAGGCCTGGAAGCGAGGGAGAAGAAATGAGCAGCAGAAAAATCCTGCCGCTGCTTCTGCTGCTTTCGCTGCTGGCGGGAAACGCCTTTTTTTCGGGCGGCGGAACAGGGATAAGCTTTGCTTCCGCCGCGCAGGAGGAAGGAACGCAGGAAACGGAAGCGGAAAAAGCCGCCCCGGTGCCGGAAACGATCGCAGCGCCTGAGAAAATCATTCTTCTCAAGTCGGGATCCGAGGGAGAGGAAGTGAAGACGCTGCAGCTGCGGCTGCTGGAGCTGGGCTATCTGACGAAGGACAGCGAAGCGGACGGCGTTTTCGGCAAAGGAACCAGGGAAGCCGTCAAAGCCTTCCAGAAAAGAAACAGCCTCAGCGTGGACGGGATGGCGGGAAAGCAGACCCAGACCCGTCTGTATTCGGCGGAAGCCGTCCCGGCGCCGCCGCCTCCCGAACCCACGGACGTTCTGGCAGGAGAATGGCCCATGCTGACCAACACGGAGCATCCGGTGGGAGAGGCATTTCTTCCGGCGGATCTGATCCTGATGACGGAGCTGTGCGACCCGAAGCTGGTGAAGATCAAGTATCCGGCCACCCAGGGAGTGCGAACCGCGGTGGAGGCCCTGGTGACGATGCTGGAGGCCGCCGGAGCGGACGGAGTGAAAAAATGGCAGGTCAGCGCCGCCTACCGAAGCTATCAGGATCAGGAAAGGATGCTGAACAACTCCATCGCCTCCCACCTGAAGCGGCATGAGGGCTGGAGCAGAAGCAGGGCCAGAAGGGCCGCGCTGCAGACCGTGGCGGAGCCCGGAGCAAGCGAGCATCATCTGGGGCTGAGCTTTGACGTGAACGTTCCGGGGACCAGCTCCTTTGCCTCCACCAAACAGTGCAAATGGCTTCATGAGCACTGCTGGGAATACGGTTTCATCATCCGGTATCAGGAAGGGAAAACCGCGATCACCGGCTTTGCGCCGGAGGCCTGGCACATCCGCTATGTGGGGACGGAGCACAGCCTGATCATGCGGGACGAGGAGCTTTGCCTGGAGGAATACCTGGCGAAATACAGGGACGGGGAGGAACCGGAGCAGGCAGAGTAACGGGACAGAAGAGAAAGGGCCGCGGCGGATTGTCTTTCCGCCGCGGCCCTTGCAATTTCCGGAGATCAGCGCTTCTGGCCTCTCCAGTCGTAATTCTTCAGATTCATGTTCAGATGGCGCGGGATGCCCTCGACCATCATGGGGGAATACTGGCCCTGGATCAGGGGACGGACATAATCGAGGAATTCCTCGGTCACATAGTTGCCTTCCTTGTTGATCCACTTCCGCGGGACAACCTTCTCGCCGTTGGCAATCCGATGCACGTCATAAACGCCGGTGGCGCTCTGGTAAGGATCATCGGAGACGCGGTCGATGACGACCATGACGCCGGAGGAACCTTCATCAGCGGCCTTCACGGTGGCACCGCCCACATTGAAGGCTTCATCCACATCGATCTTGCTGGCCAGGTGGGCGGCGGCGCGCTGCAGGGTGGAAAGCTCCACGGCGCGGGTCTTGCAGCCCAGCTCGTTCTTGATGACGTTGGCCAGGTAGGCGGCGGTACCGGTCATCTGAATATGACCGAAGGCATCGGTGGTGGTGGAGTCGGTGGCGTATTCGCAGACATACTTGCCTTCCGCGGTCTTGATTCCTTCGGAAACCACGGCCACCACAACGTCCTTCTTCTCCAGCAGCTCCTTCACCTTGGCCACGAAGCCCTGAATGTCGAAGGCGACCTCCGGTAGATAGATCAGATCGGGGCCTTCGCAGTCCTCGCTGCGGGAAAGGGCGGCGGAGCCGGTCAGCCAGCCGGCGTTGCGGCCCATGATCTCCACGATGTTCACGTTCTTCTTCTTGTAGGAGAAGCCCATGGCGTCGCAGATGA
>CAZRLU010000034.1:0-9580 GCA_964600995.1 uncultured Oscillospiraceae bacterium
TGGACAGAAGCGGAATCGGAGGCGAGGACGGAAAAACCCATCATGGTCTGTTTGACCTGGCGGAGGCACTGCCTGTACCCGGGATCACCGTACTAGCGCCCTGCGACACAAGAGAGCTGAAGCAGATGCTGTACTGGACACTGGGGCAGAACGGTCCTACGGTTATCCGATACGCCCGGGCAGGAGATGACGTGCCGGAAAGCCTGGACGCCGAATTTGTTCCCGGAAAATGGCACAGGCTGAGGGATGGGAATGATCTTTCGCTGCTATGCGTCGGCACGATGCTCCGCCATGGACTGGAAACGGCTTCCATTCTGCAGCAGAAGGGCATTCGCGCGGCGGTCTACAACTGTTCGTCCCTGAAACCGATTGATGAAGAAGCGATGAGGCATATCCAGAGGACTCCCTTCTTTACCATGGAGGAACACATGCTCTCCGGCGGTTTCGGCAGCTACCTGAGAGAAAAATGCGCCGAGCTTGGGATGCGTGAGCCTGAAATATGCTTCGGAGTCAAGGATCAGTTCCTGCCGCACGGAAGCCATGGGCTGCTGATGAGAGACGCGGAACTGACACCGGAATGTATGGCGGAACGCATTGAAAGGAGATTGTCTTGAACGAACGGAAACGGGTGGATATACTGCTGGTGGAGCGCGGCCTGTTTCAGAGCAGGGAGAAAGCACAGGCCGCAATCATGGCGGGGCAGGTTTACAGAGGGGAAAGAAAGATCCTGAAGCCATCGGAAGAAATCCAACCTGACGAACCGCTTGCTGTCAAGAAACCGGAGAATGATTATGTTAGCCGCGGGGCGCTGAAACTTGAAAAAGCAATCCGTGTATTTCAGGCGGATTTCAGGGATCAGGTCGTGCTGGATATCGGCGCCAGCACGGGCGGCTTTACAGACGTGTCTCTCCGCAGCGGAGCGAAAAAAGTCTACTCTGTGGATGTGGGATATGGGCAGCTGGACTGGAAGCTGCGCAATGATCCCCGGGTGATTGTGATGGAAAGAACTAACGCAAGATATCTGAAGGCCGATGATTTTCCTGAACTTCCCCGGATCACGGTGATGGATGTCAGTTTTATCTCCATCAGGCTGATTCTTCCCGTCGCAGCTGAAATCATGGGACCCGAAGGAACCTTCTATACGCTGATCAAGCCACAGTTTGAAGCAGGGAGAGGAAAAGTCGGAAAAAAAGGGGTGGTCCGGGACCCTTCCGTCCATGAAGAGGTCATTCTGCAGATCATCGCGTTTGCCGAGAGTATCGGCTGGAGAATGAAACAACTGGATTTTTCTCCCATTACAGGTCCGGAAGGAAATATTGAGTTTATCGCGGAAATCGTGAAGAGAAATGAAAGCGTCCCGGAAATGATCAGCCCTGAAACAGTCCGCAGCGTTGTAACCGATGCCCATAACAGAATGCATCATTCCAGACAGGCGGAGGAGACATGAAAATGCCGGAAGCCATCGCATTTATCCTGCACACCCGTCGAAGGGAGGCCGAAGCGGAAGCCGGTTTTATGGAAAACAGACTTTCCGACCAGGGAATCCATGTTTTTTACCCGCAAAGAGGAGAGCAGTACAGGGAGTGCGGGATGGTGATCACCTTCGGCGGAGACGGAACGCTGCTGGAAGGCGCATCCCTCGCGATGAAGTATCACTGCCCGCTGCTCGGAATCAACCTTGGAACAGTGGGCTTTCTGACGGAAGGAGATCCGGAGGAGCGGGAAGAAATCATTCAGGCGATTCTCCAGGGACAGTACCAGCTGGAAAAAAGGGAACTGCTTCAGATTCAGGTTCATGGACAGCCCGGGAAATATCTTGCCCTGAACGACGCCGTGATCACAAGGGGAGGATATGCACGCCTGATTCAGGTCGAGACAAGGGTGGACCATGAGCTATGGGGAACCTTTACGGCGGATGGCGTCATTGCGGCAACCCCGACGGGGTCCACGGGCTATTCCCTTTCTGCGGGAGGGCCTGTCATCGCCCCTGGCGTATCCTGCGTGGTCGTTACCCCCGTATGCGCTCACAGCATGCAGCATTGCCCCTGTATTGTCCCGGCAGACTCCGAGATTACCTTTCATCTGAAATCAGACCGGGAGCAGCAGGCGCAGCTTCAGATTGACGGAAGAAGTCTGATTACGCTCCGCAGCGGAGACACAGTCATTGTGACCAACACGGAAGAAACCATTCAGCTGGTCCGACTCAAGAAATATCGTTTTTTCTTGCTGCTTCGTACAAAACTGAATGAATGGGGAAGCTCGGACGAGCCGGCGGTCAGAAGCTGAAAACCCGGATAAAAACTGCAAGAAGAGGAGGGAGAGCATGGGCATTAAGGCAAAAAGACAGGCGATGATTCAGAAACTGCTCAGGGAACAGACAATCCAGACTCAGGAGGATCTGGCTTCAGCCCTCCGGATGAAAGGCTTTTCCGTTACGCAGGCCACCGTATCCAGGGATATGAAGGAGATGCATCTGATCAAAGCCCCGGGTCAGGAAGGCGGATATCGATATGAAGAGCCTGCAGAGTCTTTTACAGGAAAGAGCGGCAGAATGATACGGCTTCTGAAGGACTGTGTGGCGAGCGTGGCTGCGGCAGGACAGATCATTGTGGTAAAAACCATGAGCGGAGCTGCAGGAACCGCAGCGGAAGCGCTGGATTCCCTCGAACTGCCGGGAGTCATCGGTTCCATTGCCGGAGACAATACGATTTTTCTTGCTGCAGTTGACAGCGGCAGCGCCCTGACCGCCGCTGAAATGATTCAGCAGCTGCTGGGCTGAAAGGTCCGGCCGCGTCATGTTGACAGAGGGACTGATAATGCTTCGATCATTAACGATTCACAATCTTGTTCTGATTGAAAATCTGAGCATCAGCTTTCATGAGGGCATGCAGGTGCTGACGGGGGAAACAGGAGCCGGGAAAAGCATTGTGGTTGATGCGGTAAACCTTGTGCTTGGAAAAAGAGCAGACCGGAGTCTGATTCGCTTCGGTTCCGGGAAAGCGAGCGTTGAAGCCATCTTTGATATTTCCCGGGTTCCGGAAGCGATGGAACTGTTGAACCGGGAGGATATCGAATTTGATGCGGAGTCGGTTTCTGTCTGGCGGGAAATCTCGATGGAAGGACGGAACAGCTGCCGCATTTGCGGGGTTCCCGTGCAGATCTCTTTCCTGAGGGAATTCGGGAGCAGGCTGATTGATATCTACGGGCAGCATGAACTTACTTTTTTAATGGATCCGGATATGCACCTGGCTTTTCTGGACCGTCTGGGCGGGGAAACGTATCAGGCAACGCTGAACGAAACAGCAAAGGCCTGCGCCGACTTCCTTCAGATCCACCGGAAATTCGCCAGGCTCCGGCGAGAGAATGAGCAGAGATGCATCAGGCTGGATATGCTCGAGAAAGCCCTGCATGAACTGCATGATGCCGGATTCAAACCGGATGAGGAAGAAAACCTGAAGAAGGAGCATCTGCGGATTTCCAATGCGGGAAAAATCGTGGATGCGCTGAGCCGGGCCAGGGACCTGCTGTCCTTGTCGGAGACCGGCGGCAGCTGCCTTGAAAGCCTCAAGGCTGCATCCTCCGTCCTCTCCGAAATCGATTCCTTCGCAGAGGAAGCCAAGGGGCTCGCAGGAAGAAGCGAAGGCCTTTATTATGAGCTTGAGGAGATTGTTTACGAGCTGAACCGGCTGATAGAAGGCTTTGATTACAATCCGGAACATCTCGAAAAAGTGGAAGACCGGCTTGATCTGATCCGCCGTATGGAAAAAAAATACGGGCCGGATCTGAGGTCGGTGCTGGCGGAGCAGAACCGGATGGAGCAGGAATATCAAGAGCTGTGCGATCTGGAGGATACGCTGGAGGAAACCGCCCGGCTTCACAGGCAGCTGCTGAGCGCATACAGGAAAAAAGCCCAGGAGCTGACTGAACAGCGGAAGAAGCTTGCAATCTGGTTTGAGACAGGCATGCAGGAGCAGCTGAAGGATCTGGGCATGGAAAAGACGGTCTTTCAGGTGAGCTTTCAGGAGCCTGCCCAGGAAAAAAAGCCGATGCCCAGACCTTCCGGGGATGATCACGTGGAATTCATGACGAGCCCGAACCCGGGTGAACCGCTGAAACCGTTGGCAAAGATAGCCTCCGGCGGTGAGCTGAGCAGGTTTATGCTGGCCCTTAAAACGATGGAAGCCAGAGGGAACCGGATTCCCTGCATGATTTTCGATGAGATTGATACCGGAATCAGCGGCGCGATCGCCCAGGCTGTTTCCGAAAAGATGATCACCATCTCCAGAACCTGCCAGGTCATCTGCGTAACGCATCTTCCCCAGATCGCAGCGGCGGCGGACCATCACTTCCTTGTGGCCAAAAGCACTTCGGAGGGACGGACATTCACATCCGTGAAGGAAATAGACCGGGAAGGGCGCATCCGGGAGGTGGGACGCATGATCAGCGGCGCCGAGGGGAGCAATCAGGAAGCCCTGAAGTACGCAGCCGCCATGCTGGACGCTTCGGACAGGCTGAAGAGACGATAAAGGCATTTTTACTTTGTTCTTTCTGAGCAGGCCGGAGCGGCCCGGGCGCATTCCGGATGAAAAAACAGAAGAAAGAAACCATGGAAAACATGGAAAATACGGCTTGCAATTCAGAACATATATAGGTATAATTTTATATTGCACCGGAACTATATTTCTGAGATGCGGATAATTATCGAGGAGGAGATTCTATGTCTAAAAAGTACCTTTACCTCTTCAGCGAAGGCAATGCGCAGATGCGTGAATTGCTCGGCGGCAAGGGAGCAAACCTGGCAGAAATGACCAATATCGGGCTGCCCGTTCCCCAGGGCTTTACCATTTCCACGGAAGCCTGCACGCAATACTATGAAGACGGCCGCCAGATCAATGATGAAATCCAGGCGCAGATTATGGAATATATTGCGAAAATGGAAGAGATCAACGGCAAGAAATTCGGAGATATGAAGAATCCTCTCCTGGTTTCTGTCCGTTCCGGTGCGAGAGCTTCCATGCCTGGCATGATGGATACGATCCTCAATCTTGGTCTGAACGATGATGTTGTGAACGCCATGATCGCCGGAAACCCCGATCCGAAATTCGAGCGTTTTGTCTATGACAGCTATCGTCGCTTCATCCAGATGTATTCCGATGTTGTCATGGAAGTCGGAAAGAAATATTTCGAACAGCTGATCGACGAGATGAAGGAAAAGCGCGGCGTTACCTTCGATGTGGAGCTGACCGCGGCGGACCTGAAAGAGCTGGCGATGGCCTTCAAGGCGGAATACAAGAGCAAGATCGGCAGCGATTTCCCCTCTGATCCGAAAGAACAGCTGATGGGCGCCATCAAGGCTGTGTTCCGTTCCTGGGACAATCCCCGGGCAAATGTATACCGCCGGGACAACGACATTCCTTACAGCTGGGGCACCGCGGTCAACGTTATGCCCATGGTTTTCGGAAACCTGAATGACAATTCCGGTACGGGCGTGGCATTCACCCGTGATCCTGCGACCGGTGAGAAAAAGCTGATGGGCGAGTTCCTGACCAACGCGCAGGGTGAAGACGTGGTTGCCGGCGTGCGGACTCCCATGCCGATCTCCCAGATGGAGGAAAAATTCCCCCAGGCCTATGCAGATTTCATCCGGGTCTGCGATCTGCTCGAAAAGCACTACCATGACATGCAGGACATGGAGTTTACGGTTGAAAACGGCAAGCTCTATATGCTGCAGTGCCGCAACGGCAAGAGAACGGCTCAGGCTGCGCTGAAGATTGCCTGTGATCTGGTTGACGAGGGAATGCGGACGGAAGAGGAAGCCGTGGCCATGATTGACCCCCGGAACCTCGACACGCTGCTGCATCCGCAGTTTGACGCGGCCGCGCTGAAGAAGGCGGAGCCGATCGGAAAGGGCCTTGGTGCAAGCCCCGGAGCGGCCTGCGGCAAAATTGTCTTCACAGCGGAAGATGCGGAAGCCTGGGCTGCTCGCGGAGAGAAAGTGGTTCTGGTCCGGCTGGAAACCTCTCCTGAAGACATCACCGGTATGAAGAGCGCTCAGGGTATCCTGACTGTCCGCGGCGGAATGACTTCTCACGCTGCCGTTGTCGCCCGTGGTATGGGTAAGTGCTGCGTGTCCGGCTGCGGCGAGATTGCCATGGATGAAGAGAATAAAAAGTTCGATCTGGCCGGGAAGACCTATCACGAAGGAGATTTCATCTCGATCGACGGTTCCACCGGAAAGATCTATGACGGCATCATCCCCACCGTGGACGCCTCCATTGCCGGTGAATTCGGCAGGATTATGGCCTGGGCTGACAAATATCGCCGTCTGCGGGTCCGCACCAATGCGGATACCCCTGCGGATGCCAAGAAAGCCCGCGAGCTTGGCGCTGAAGGCATCGGCCTTTGCAGAACCGAGCATATGTTCTTTGAGCCTGAGCGCATTGCGGCATTCCGTGAGATGATCTGCTCGGATACTCCTGAAGAACGGGAAGTTGCGCTGAACAAGATTCTTCCTTATCAGCAGAGTGACTTCGAAAAGCTCTACGAAGCGCTGGAAGGATGCCCTGTCTGCATCCGCTTCCTGGATCCGCCGCTGCATGAGTTTGTTCCGACCACTGAGGAAGAGATTGCGGCGCTGGCCAAGACGCAGAACAAGTCCGTCGAAACCATCAAGAACATCATCGCGGGCCTGCATGAGTTCAACCCGATGATGGGCCATCGCGGATGCCGCCTTGCCGTGACCTATCCCGAAATCGCGCGCATGCAGACGAAGGCTGTGATCCGCGCTGCGATCAATGTTCAGAAAGCTCATCCGGATTGGGAAGTGAAGCCGGAAATCATGATTCCGCTGGTCTGCGAGATCAAGGAACTCAAGTTTGTCAAGAAGACGGTTGTCGAAACCGCTGACGCGGAAATTGCAAACGCCGGTGTCAAGCTGGAGTATGAAGTCGGAACCATGATCGAGATTCCGCGCGCTGCGCTGACTGCTGACGAAATTGCCTCTGAGGCCGATTTCTTCTGCTTCGGCACCAATGACCTGACCCAGATGACCTTCGGATTCAGCCGTGATGACGCAGGAAAGTTCCTGAATGCCTATTACGACGCCAAGATTTTCGAGAATGATCCCTTTGCGAAACTGGATCAGAACGGTGTTGGCAAGCTGATGAAGATGGCCATTCAGCTCGGCCGTCCCGTTAATCCGAAGCTGCATGTGGGAATCTGCGGCGAGCACGGCGGTGATCCGAGCTCCGTGGAATTCTGCCACAAGATCGGTCTGGATTATGTAAGCTGCTCTCCCTTCCGTGTTCCGATCGCGAGGCTGGCGGCTGCCCAGGCTGCGATTGCGGACAAGAAGTAAAATCCACTGAACTGCAGGCGCCCTGCTTTCGTAAAGAAAGCAGGGCGCCTTTTTAAATAAGAAAGCCTGAATAACAAAAACAGGTTCCAAACCCATCACGGAATCAGTCCGCATCCAGTCCGGCTTCGCGCAGGACAGTATCCGTTGCTTTTCTGGCAACATCCCAGTCAAAACCGCGCCGGACAATGCTGTTTACAATCTTCATGCG
Organism: uncultured Oscillospiraceae bacterium; assembly: GCA_964600995.1. Taxonomy (GTDB): domain Bacteria; phylum Bacillota; class Clostridia; order Christensenellales; family Aristaeellaceae; genus Aristaeella. Next base: position 7,566 of record CAZRLU010000034.1, read on the forward strand.
CAGTTTCCGGACGGGCTCTTCCATGGACTCATGCCGCAGCTTTTTTTCAGCCAGCGTTACAGCCTGGTTCATCATCTCATCTTCATCCAGGTCCTGCATGGAAGAGGAAATATCTTCTTCCGACACTCCCTTCAGCTTCAATTCCTGAATGATCCGACGGGGACCGAAACGGCTGTCGGAGCGGTAGCGAATCCATTGCTGCGCAAAGTCCCTGTCATCCAGAAGGTTGTTCTTTTCCAGCTTGTACAGAACCAGATCAACGGTTTCGGAGGAATAACCTGCATATGCCAGCTTTCTGGATATTTCAGCCTTGCTGCAGGGCCTGCAAGCCAGAAGGGAAACCGCTTTGTTCAGCGCCGGCTGATATTGATGAAGAAGAATCCACCGGGAGTATTCTGAGGCATCAATATCTTCACCGACCATCAAGGGTTTGCGACGAAAAAGAGATTCGGAAAGGACATATTCCGAGCCGTCATCCAGCCGGACCCGAATACGGCGAGCCCGGGGAGAAGAAACCTCAGTTACCCGGGCCATTTCGGCATCTCCTTTCTGAGCGCCCAGCGAAGGATCTGTTCGTTGCACAGCCCGAGGCGTCCGTGGCGGGCTTCACTGGCACCGCCATTCAGGAACAGAACGACCCTTCCGGTATCTTCTTCCCAGAAGGCGCCATCCGCGCAGCCATATGCAAATCCCTGATGCCCGAGAATGCGGGAGGAGGAAATCCCGGGGTCCTCAATCAGCAGCAGTCCCAGCCCGTAGGACAAGGATGGGGAAACAGGCCCATAGACGGCATGCCGCTGCTTCATCATGGAACCAAGATCCGACTGGATCAGGGGCTCCCCGTTTCGCATCAGGCAATGAACCATTTTTTCGAGAGAAGGCAGATCAACATACATGGCTCCGGCTGTGTATCCGTAATGGAGAGACGGATCAGGGCCAGTCATAGGTTTCATCCCCAACGGCGTAACATAAAGATCCGCATCCTTTCGCCAGGGGTAGATGCGGGTAATGGGAACGATCTTTTCTCTGCTCAGGGAAGAGGCTGATAGCGTGGCGTTCATTTCCAACGGTCCGAAAACCAGTTTCTGAAAAATATCCTCCACAGAAAGCTGGTATACGGATTCAAGGAGGCATCCGATCAGGCCAAAGCCGAGATTTGAATATCTGAAGCAGGAACCGGGAGCACTGCTGACCGCTCCGGGAAGGAGGCTGTAAACAGGAACCTCCTGCAGCAGAGCTTTCTCCATATTGACCGGGTCCGACAATCCGGATGTATGGGTAAGCAGATGAAAAAGGGTGATCTGATTCAACCCGTCGCAGGAAGAAAGCGGCTTCAGATAAGTGGAGACAGGGGCATCCAGGGAAAGCATCCCGTTTTCCACGGCAGTTAAAGCAGCAAGGGCTGTCGCCATCTTCGTAATGGAAGCGATACGGAAATAAGATTCCTCCGTTACAATATGAGAAGGACGATCTGAAGAAGACAGAATCACAGTACGATGAGATCCGTCGGAGAGAAGTGCGGCAGACCCGAGCACGTGATGTCTTCTGAGCAGACGAATATAGGATTGGGGAGAATGCAGGGGAGTCCCACGTACGGAAAGAGGCGGATTGTTTTGCAGCTGGGGGATGTTCCATGGAATGGAGATACGAACCCTGTAAATCAGGTTAGTCAGCCGGGTGGTTGGCATAGACAACATCCTCCTCTGAGAAACAATGATAAAGGAGCAGGGAACTGAGGATGATCAGGAAGGAGTAGGATGAAAGAAAAAGAAGCTGCTGCTTGAGGGATAATTCTCCGATGAAACCGGTGTTGAAGCAGAAACCGATTACAAAGATTCCCATGACCAGCGTACAGCAGGAAACAAGCAGGGGCAGAAAAAGATTCTGCCGGGGCCTGGAAAAGACACGGAAAGCAAATATAGCAAAGACAGCAAGGGTCAGCAGAACGCTGAAAAACTGACTGATGCGGATGCTGGATCCCAGATAAAGAGAATCCGTCCTGCAGTGTTCAACGA
>CAZRLU010000034.1:9680-14835 GCA_964600995.1 uncultured Oscillospiraceae bacterium
CCGAAAATGAGACCGCCGTAAATGGCCAGCCCGCCTTCCCAGATATAAAAGATTCTGATGGGGTTTTCCAGAAAAAAAGGCAGGGAAAACAGAACATAGTAGATCCGGGCGCCAAGGATTCCGATGGGAAGAACGAGAAGCGCGAGATCAAGAATCGTATCCTCCGGCAGATTGAGCCGCTTTGCTTCCCGGCCGGAGATAAAAACCGCAAGCACTATACCGAGAACGATCAGAAAGCCATACCACGGAATCAGTCCGAACAAAAGTCTGGAAGAGGGATGCGACAAGCTGAATTCACCTGCCTATGTATAATCCCATTTATTATAGAAGATCCCTGCAGTTATTGTCAAACAACCCCCTCACGGATGGAAACAGGCAAGTCCCATTCCTGCCGGAGGTACCGGAATCCGGAAACGGACAGAAAATATCGGAGGAAAAAGAATTGCAATAAACCTGCGGACATGATAAAATAAATAAGGTGAGCAGTGACGAAATTACCGGAAGGGAAGGGTTGTTTTATGAGCAAAGTAGTTGTATTTGATCACCCTCTGATTCAGCACAAGCTCAGTATCATGCGCGACAAAAACACGGGGACCAAAGAGTTCAGAGAACTTCTGTCTGAAATTTCCATGCTGATGGTTTTTGAGGTGACCAGAGATCTGGAAACGGAAGATGTGGAAATTGAAACGCCGATCTGCACGGCTAAGTGCCGGCGGCTGAGCGGAAAAAAGCTTGGAATCATCCCGATTCTTCGGGCAGGGCTGGGCATGGTTGAGGGTGTGACGAACCTGATTCCTTCCGCTAAAGTTGGTCACATCGGTCTTTATCGGGATCCGCAGACTCTGGAGCCCGTTGAATATTACTGCAAGCTGCCCGCGGACAGTGAGAACCGGGAGCTTCTTGTGCTGGACCCGATGCTGGCCACCGGCGGAAGCGCCAGCGCTGCGATCAACTTTATCAAAAAGCGTGGCTGCAATCATATCAGGCTTGTGAATCTGATTGCCGCGCCGGAAGGAATTGAGCGGATCCAGAAGGATCATCCGGATGTTGATATTTATGTTGCAGCTCTGGATGAACGTCTGAATGATCACGGATATATTGTTCCCGGCCTGGGAGATGCGGGGGACAGACTGTTCGGAACCAAATAATCAGCCTTTATTCTGCCGGCTTTATGCCGGCTTTTTCTTTTTCTTGCATGCGTGAATGTTTTGATTTATAATGAAAAAGCTGTAAATGTCAGGACGAGCGGGAAGTATTGGATCTAATGGTGAGAGTCAGACTTGCGCCGCTATGCGGTGTAACGGATTATGTTTTCAGAGAAATCTGCGCTGAGATGGGATGCGACCTCGGATATACTGAGATGGTCAGCGCGATGGGGTATCTTTGCGCTCCCGGGCAGCGGGCAGTTCAGGACCTGCTGGTTCGGGGAAAGAGAGAAAAAAAGCTTTTTGTTCAGCTTTTCGGAAAGGATCCGGATACCGTTGCGGAAGCTGCACGAAGGATGGAATCCCTTGGAAGATTTGATGGCATTGATCTGAACATGGGATGTCCGGCGCATAAAATTGCATCCTCGGGAGAAGGCTGTGGTCTGATGCTGACACCTGAGAAGGCGGAACAGATGATGAAAAAGACGGTTCGCGCCGTCTCGGTACCGGTCAGCGTAAAAATGCGGCTCGGCTGGGATCATCATCATCTCAATGTGCTGGAGATGGCAAAGCGGGCAGAAGATTCCGGAATCTGCGAAATCACGGTACACGGGAGAACCAGGGAACAGCAATACAGCGGAAGCGCAGACTGGGATATGATCCGGAGGACAGCGGAAAGCGTCGGGATTCCGGTCTGGGGAAACGGTGATATTTTTACAGCATTTCAGGCCAGGGAGAAGACGGAAGCTTTTCCTGTGGCGGGAGCTGTGATCGGACGCGGCGCCATGGGAAACCCCTGGATTTTCCGGGATGTGGCTGACATGAACGCAGGCAGAACCCCTGAACCGGTCAGCGTTTCCGAACGCTTTGGCATGATCCGGAAGCATTACGAAAGAATGCTTTCATGGAAGCCGGAACACATTGCTGTCCGGGAGATGAGAAAGCATATCGGCTGGTATCTCCGGGGATTATGGGGAGCCGGACAGGCCAGGGCAGAAATCAACCGGGCCGAGAAACCGCAACAGGTGAATGATATTCTTTCCCGTTTGCAGGAAGAAATTGAAGCAAAGGAAAATCGGGAGGTCAAGGTATGAAAAGAATTGTCTGTTTTATTCTGATGCTGTTTATGCTGACGATCCAGATCGGAAGCTATGCTGCCCTGGATTATACGCTTCCCGAGAAGATGACAAAACAGCTGGATTTCGGAAGCGGGCTGAAGGGGAACTTTACAATTCACGGAGAGGGGAACGACCCGTTTCTTTCTGTACTGCTTCCTTTTCAGGATGCGGAAATGCAGTTCAGAGGGCTTCGCTCCGGAGAAAAGAGCCATTATTATATCTATCAGGACGGGGAAAACGAAGAGCAGACAGGACTGACGGAACTGTATAATGATGGAAAGAGCTACTATTTCAGGTCCGATATGCTGCCCAATGATGTTTTCCGTTTTCCCGGCACGGAAGAGCTTGCGGATCTCCTCTCCAAACCCCAGGGAGGAAATCCATCCCTGGCATCTGCGCTGGTCCGGTGGGCGAGACTGAGCAAGGAAGAGAAAGAATCGCTTCTCAGCCCGGTCGTTTCAAACCTGTCCAATCTGCTTGAAATCTGGCTCGCCGGATTTGCGGAAATCTCCTCTGTGAGAACGCTTGAGAATGGGATATCTGTGATTGATTCCAGCTTTGTCATCCCCATGTCCGAGGTCAGGAAGGAAATAATCTCATTACTGGAAGCTGTGATCCGGAGTGAAGAGGGAAAGAAGCTGCTGGATGCGCTGCTGAACAGCAGCCAGAAGCAAATCTTTGCGAATGAGAACCTGGATTATTATTATGAAGAAGCACTGCAGGCGCTGGACAATGATTATGATCTGATCTATTCCAGGACGATCACCGTATTCGGGGAGACGATTTCCAGTTCGTTGGAGCTTCCTCTCGCCGGCCAGGTTTCCGGTTTTCAGTCCCTTTTGGTTGAAACGAGCGACGGGCTGAACTCCTATACCCTGCGTTCGGAAGATCGCCTTATCACTTTGCTGGTTGCGGATTCGATTGACTGGAACCAGATCAACGGGTTCAGCGCATGGATCTGCACCCGGCCAAATCCGGCAGCAGAAAATCCGGATACAAATCTTTATCATGCCTACAGACTGGATGTTCAGTTCGAGAGTGAAAGCTCAACGGATGAAGAATCCAGGGATCATGAAAGAAATCACTGGATTTTTACGCTTCAGGGGGATACAACGCGGCTGCCCTCCGGAGAGAGTCGGGAGAACTATCCGGATGAACCTCCTGTCTCCCTGGATCTTATGCTGCATTATTTCAGCCGGTATTCCCAGTCCAGTCCGACAACCTTGGAAATCAGCGCCGTTTTCTCGAAGGAGAACATGAAGCTGTCTGCGCAGGGGCAGTTCAAGACCGCATCCCCATGGGTTTTCAGTCCCTTCTCCATCGAGAATGCAAAGGATTTCTTCGGATTGAACGCTGCTGAGATGGAACTTAAGTTTGCAGAGTTTCTCGCGACATCCGGGGAAAAACTGATTCAGACACCGTCTGCGGAAACAAAAGAAGAGCCGGATACCGTTCCGGAAGAAACGGAAAAGACGGCTCAGAATGATTCTGACCTGAATCAGGCAGAAGAGACAAGTGATACGGATCAGCCCGCTGAAGCGGAAGGCGTGGCTGACTGAATCAGACAGACGGCATGAGACGAGATTCCCTCCTGCCGTCCTTCAAACCCAAGGGACTCTGTTGTCGTTGCTTTCACATTCACACAGGACAAAGGCAATCCAAGTGCTGACGCCAGGTTTTCCTCCATACGGGGAATGAATGGCGCCAGCTTTGGTTTTTGGGCAATGATGGTGATATCGGCATTGACCGGCCTGAAGCCCGCGTTATTCAGCAGCCGCATCACTTCAGCAAGCAGCAGCATGGAACTGATTCCTTTATATTTGGGATCCGTATCCGGGAAATGGCGTCCGATATCTCCAAGTCCGGCCGCGCCAAGAAGCGCGTCCATCAAGGCGTGGACGGCAACATCCGCATCGCTGTGCCCCAGCAATCCCCAAGTATGGGGAACTTCAACCCCGCAGAGAATAAGCTTGCGATCCTCCGCCAGCCGGTGAACATCATATCCATGACCAACGCGCAGAAGAGCAATGGATGAATGCGACAGCATAGACTCTGCCAAAGATAAATCCTCCTTCGTAGTCAGCTTTATGTTTGATGCGGCACCTTTTGATAAATACACGGGAAACCCGGCATATGCCATCACTTCCGCATCATCAGTTCCCTGGAAGCATTCGTCATATGCTTTCCGGAAAGCGGCTCTCAGTTCACCCAGCCTGAACCCCTGGGGCGTCTGCATCTGAAACAGTCCATCCCGCGGAACGGTTTTCCCGGCGAGTCCTGAAGCATCCGCCTGCCGAAGGGTATTCGTTACGGGAATGGCAGCAACTCCGGAACCATTCTCCTGAACAGATGCAAGTACGCGTTCCGTTACTTCCGCGCTCAGCAAACACCTTGCGCCATCGTGGATGATTACGACGCAGCTGTCGGACTCAGCTTCCGGAATGAAGCAAAGCCCGGCCTGAACGGAATCCTGCCTGGTGGCTCCGCCCTTCACAAAATGATATCCCCGTATTCCGGATGCCGAGCGCATAGCCAGACGAAGTTCGGATTCGTCCTCCTTCCGTCCGACCAGGATCAGCTCATCCACAAAAGGCGCAAGTGCATCTGCACTTCGCGCGATACAGGGAATCCCGCCAACCTTCAGAAGTATTTTGTTCATCGGAGCGCCCATGCGTTGCCCGGATCCGCCAGCAAGCAGAATTCCATATACTTTATCACTCATTCGTTTCGCTCCATGGCCGCTGCTGCATCTTCACTGATTACACGGTACATTTTGTCCGCATCTTCCTTCCGCACAGTTTCAGAGACGGACAAAATTTCATATTCTCCAACATGTGTTCCGAAACGAATGGAGATGATATCACCGGGCCTGATTTCTGAACCGGGCTTTGC
>CAZRLU010000035.1:0-4519 GCA_964600995.1 uncultured Oscillospiraceae bacterium
CGACTGATGGGGTGCCCGGGGGACCCATGGATCCCGGCAGCCCGTCGGGGCCGGCCTTCCGGTCCGGCGCTCCCTGCATCACCCGATATACGCCCTCCACGATAGCGTCGAGGTAGGTAAAGTCCCGCTTCATATACCCGTAATTGAAGATCCGGATCTTCTCTCCCGCCGTCAGCTTCTTCGTAGCGCTGAAGTAGAGCATGTCCGGCCGGCCCGCGGGACCGTACACCGTGAAGAACCGCAGCCCGGTGCTGGGAATGTTGTACAGCTTGCTGTAGGCATGGGCCAGCAGCTCGTTGCTCTTCTTGGTGGCAGCATACAGGGAGACGGGGTTGTCCACCCGGTCCTCCGTGGAGAAGGGCACCTTTTTGTTTCCGCCGTAGACGCTGCTGCTGCTGGCGTACACCAGGTGCTCCACCGGATGGTTCCGGCAGGCCTCCAGCAGGTTGTAGAAGCCGATCAGGTTGCTCTCGATATACACGTCCGGATGGTCGATGCTGTAGCGCACCCCCGCCTGGGCTGCCAGATTCACCACCAGGTCAAACTGATATTCCTCAAACAGCTTCTCCACCAGCTGCCGGTCGGCGATGGAGCCCCGCACGAAGATATGCTCCGCCTTCGCGCCTTCCGCCGCCTGCCGGATCCGCTCCAGGCGCCATTCCTTCAGGCTCACCTCATAGTAGTCGTTCATGTTGTCCAGGCTGACGATCCGGCCTCCGTTCATCTCCCGCAGCAGCCGCATCACCAGGTTCGCTCCGATGAAGCCCGGGGATCCCGTCACCAGGATATTTTTCCCATTCAGATCAATCTTCTGCATATCTTCCATGCCTCTGCTTTCTTTTAAATCACCGGCCCCTGGTAGCTCTGCCGGATGGCCTCGTAGCTCTCCAGGTTTCCGATATCATACCGCTTTCCCGGCATCCGCCAGGCCCGCATCCGGGTCTGCCGGCTCAGCCAGGCCGCAAAGCTGCCCGGAGCGTCCGCTCCGCAGCCCGCCGCCAGGGCCTCAGGAATCCGCCGCAGATCCTCTCCCCGGTAATAGTAGAAGGGAGGCACCGCCAGATTCGTCTTCGGCTCCCTCGGCTTCTCCTCATAGTCCAGGATGGTTCCGTCCGCCGCGGTCTGAATGATGGCCGTCCGCCGCTGCCGCTCCAGCTCCGGCTCCTCATAGCACATGACGCAGCCGCAGCCGCTTTCCCGGCCAAAGCGGATGAAGGGCGTCAGGCTGAATTCCAGCACGTTGTCCCCCGCCAGCACCAGGGCGTCCTCCCGGGGATCCATCCTCTCCGCCGCCATCTGCAGGTCCCGCACGGCCCCCAGCCGGGTTTCGTTGCTCTCCGTCCCGTCGTCCAGAATGCTGATCCGCTCGGGCTTTCCCTCCGCCCAGATCCGGAACTGCTCCGCGAACCGGTGATTGGAAATCACGATATATTCATCGATCAGGCCGCTGCTCTCTGCGTCCCCGATCAGCCAGTCCAGGATGGGCTTCCCCCCCACCTCCAGCAGGGGTTTGGGGAAGTTCTCGGTCAGGGGATACAGCCGCGTGGCGTAGCCCGCCGCCAGCAGGATACATTTCATCTCTCGATTCTCTCCTTCTTTGTTCCGGGGGTCCTCTTATCTGCCCACGCCGTCAGCGCTGTCGCACAGGTGGAAGCTGTATTTTCCCTCCAGTCCCGGATAGGCCGCCAGGTACCGCTCCGTCACCTTCCGCTCAATGTCCTCCGCCTTCTCCGGATCCACCAGAGCCATGCAGCAGCCCTTGAATCCGGCGCCGCTGAAGCGCCCGCCGTAGATGCCGTCGGTTTCCGTCATGATCCGGTACAGGGTGATCAGCTCCGGGCATCCGCATTCATAGTTCTCAATGCTGCTGCGCCCGCTCTCGAACACCAGCCGGCCGTAGGCTTCCAGGTCTCCCCTTCTCCAGGCCTCGGCGCCCTCCTCGGCCCGACGGATCTCCCCGAAGTAATGAGCCGCCCGCTTCCGGAAGTTCTCCGGCAGCCGGTCCCCGTATTCCTCGAAGGTGGCGGGGGCCACCTGCCGCAGCCGCGCCTCGCTGAATTTGCCGTATCCCAGGCCGCTCCAGGCCATCAGGCTGTAGGCTGCTGCCTTGCATTCGTCCTGGCGCAGGTTGTAGGCGCTGGTGGCCAGGGACCGCTCCAGCCCGCTGAAGAGCACGGCGATCCGGAAGGGCTTCATCCCCGCCGGCTTGTCGATCAGCTCAAAGCTGTCGTCCAGGCAGTCCAGATACAAGAGCCTGTCCTTTTTGCACAGCACCTCGCAGCTTTGATCCAGTTTCCCGCAGTTCACCCCCACGTACCGGTTCTCCGCCGCCTTGGCCAGGGTGATCATCTCCCAGTCCTTCAGGGCGATGCCGTTCACCTTCGCCAGTGCGCTGAGGAAGGCGATGATCACCGCCGCGCTGCTGCTGAGCCCGCCCACCGGCAGGCTGCCCTCGATCACCGCGCTCAGCCCTGTCCGCAGGGGATATTTCTCCCCCAGCATCTTCGTGGCGCCTCGCATGTGGTCCGCCCAATCCCCGGTTTTCTCCTCCGGCACCGCCTGGATGTGGAACTGGGCCCGTTTCGGAAAGTTCAGGCTCTTCAGCTCCACCACCCCGTTCCGCTTCGCCGCATAGGCGATATGGATCCCGTGGTCCAGGGCCAGACCGTTGATCTTTCCGTTCTGATGGTCGATATGGGCCCCCAGGGGGCTTACCCGGTAGGGGCAGAAGGCGATCCCGTCCGGCTCCCGGCCGTAGATCTCCCGGAATTTCTCCTCACAGCGCATCTCCGCGTCCTCCTTCTTTCTCAGTCCCGGCGGAACAGATCCCGGGTGTAGACCTTTTCCTTCACGTCATCCAGGGCGCTGTCATAGCGGTTGGCCAGGATGCACCCGCACATCCGCTTGAACTTCCTTAGGTCGTTCACCACCCGGGACCCGAAGAAGGTGCTGCCGTCCTCCAGCGTCGGCTCATAGATCACCACCGTGGCGCCCTTGGCCTTGATCCGCTTCATCACGCCCTGGATGGAGCTCTGGCGGAAGTTGTCGCTCCCGGCCTTCATGGTCAGCCGGAACACACCCACCACCGTCTCCTTCTGCCGGCTCTCCCGGGCGGCGGAGAAGGCCTCGCTGCTGCCATAGGTCCCGGCGATCTCCATTACCCGGTCGGCGATGAAATCCTTCCGGGTCCGGTTGGATTCCACGATGGCCTGGATCAGGTTCTCCGGCACATCCCGGTAGTTGGCCAGCAGCTGCTTCGTATCCTTTGGCAGGCAGTAGCCCCCGTAGCCGAAGCTGGGGTTGTTATAATAATCCCCCACCCGGGGATCCAGGCACACCCCGCGAATGATGGGCGCGGTCCGCAGGCCCTTCACCTCGGCATAGGTGTCCAGCTCGTTGAAATAGCTCACCCGCAGGGCCAGATAGGTGTTCACGAAGAGCTTCGTGGCCTCCGCCTCGGTGCTGCTCATCTGCAGCACCTCCACCTCCTTCTTCAGCGCCGCCTCCCGCATCAGCTCCGCGAAGGTCTCCGCCGCCTCCCGGTAGTTCTCCTCCGCCCCGACGATGATCCGGCTGGGATAGAGGTTGTCATACAGCGCCTTGGATTCCCGCAGGAATTCCGGGCTGAAGAGGATGTTGTCCATCCCCGTCTTCTCCCGGATCTGCCGGGTGTATCCCACCGGCACCGTGCTGCGGATCACAATATTCGGCCGGCTGCCGCTCTTTTCCGATGCGGCCCGCACCGCCGCCAGCACGCTTTCCACCGCGGAGCAGTCGAAGAAGTTGGTCTTCGGATCGTAATTCGTGGGCACGGCGATCAGCACGAAGTCCGCCTCCCCGTAGGCGGCGGTGTCCGTCGTCGCCCGCAGGTCCAGCCCCCGCTCCCCGTGCTCCGCCAGGTATTTCTCCAGATACGCGTCCTGGATCGGGCTCTCCCAGCGGTTGATCCGCTCCACCCGTTCCTCGTTGATGTCCACCGCGGTCACCTGATGCCGCTGGCTCAGCAGCGCCGCCAGGCTCAGGCCCACATAGCCCGTCCCGGCCACGGCGATCCGCATCCGGGGCAGGGGCTTCCGCTCCGGCGCGTCCTCCGCGATCACCTCCCGCAGCTCAAACCCCAGCGCCTCCGAGAGGGCCAGCAGCTGATCCGCCGAGGGGCTGTATTCCCCGCTCTCCAGCCGGCTCAGGATGCTCCGGTTGATCCCGGTTTTCTCCGCCACCGCCGCCTGGGAGAGCTTCAACGCCTTCCTTCTCCGGACCGCCGTTTCCCCCAAGGCCTTGTTGTCCACATGCCGCATGTCCCCGCTCCTTTTTGGTACATTAGGGACAGTCCCTAATGTACCATTTCTGTATCTTCCGCCGGTATTCCGCCGGCGCTTTGCTCCCGGCAGTTTCTATGTTTCCTTCATCTTGTTGCTCTCAGCAACAATTTTGCGCGTTTTCCCTTTCTCGCGGGCCCTCCGCGCCTCTCTATCCTAACAGTCAGGGCTCCGGATGTCAACCCCGGCGGCATGAAAAA
>CAZRLU010000035.1:4619-14787 GCA_964600995.1 uncultured Oscillospiraceae bacterium
GCCTCTCTATCCTAACAGTCAGGGCTCCGGATGTCAACCCCGGCGGCATGAAAAACGAGGAAGCCCTTCTTGCTTCCTCGTTTTTGTCGCTCTCAGCAACAACTCAGCTTTTCATCAGACCCGTGCTCCATGCGGCGGCACCTTTCATCTCCTGATACCTTTCTCCCCTTACCAGTCGATCGGGGTGCCATCCTGCAGATGCCAGACCGCGTTCTTCCAGTCATGGCCTTCCTCCGCCGCCTTCCGGACCTTCTCCTCATCCACGATGATGCCCAATCCGGGCTTCTCCGGCCGCTTCAGCCAGCCCTTTTCGAATTCGAAGCCGCCGCCCTCCGTCAGATATTCAAAATCTCCCCGCCCGTTGTAGTGGATGTTCAGGCTCTGCTCCTGGATGAAGGCGTTGGGCGTGCAGAAGTCCAGCTGCACGCAGCTGGCCAGGGCGATGGGCCCCAGGGGGCAGTGGGGCGCGACCCCCATGTCATAGGTCTCCGCCATGGCGGCGATCTTCCGGCTTTCCCAGATGCCGCCGGCGTGGCTCAGATCCGGCTGCACGATGTCGATGGTTCCGGAGGAGATCAACGTCTTGAAACCCCACCGGGTATACATCCGCTCCCCAGTGGCGATGGGGGTGGCAGTGTGCCTGCGCAGCTCCGCGAAGCCCTCCGTCTGCTCCGGCTGCAGCGGCTCCTCAATGTAGAGCAGCTTATAAGGCTCCAGCTCCCGGATCAGCGCCCTGGCCATGGGCATATGCACCCGGCCGTGGAAGTCCACGGCGATATCCAGGTCGTATCCAAATTTCTCCCGGATCCGGGCCACCTTCTCCGCCGCCCGGGTCACCTTCCGCATGTTGTCCACCCAGCCCAGCTCGTCGGTAACGCACATCTTGATGGTGTCATAGCCCTGATCCAGCCTTCTTTGGGTGTCCTCCAGATAGTCGGATTCCCCCTCGGCCATGATCCAGGCATACATATGCAGCCGGTCCCGCACGGCGCCGCCCAGCAACTCGTACACCGGCACGCCCAGGGCCTTGCCCTTGATGTCCCACAGCGCCTGCTCGATGCCGGACATGGCGCTGGTCAGCACCGGACCGCCCCGGTAGAAATTGCACCGGTACATGGTCTGCCAAAGCTCCTCTACCCGCCGGGGATCCTTCCCGATCAGCTGGCCCTTCAGCTCCCGCACGCAGGCCGCCACGGAGTCCGCCTTGCCCTCCACGATGGGCTCTCCCCAGCCCGTGACGCCCTCATCCGTGGTCATCTTCAGGAAAAGCCACCGCGGCGGAACCTTGAACAGCTCGATATCCCGGATTTTCATCTTTCTTCCTCCTTCTGTGTTGAGGCTCCCGACCGGACTTTCCGTCCTCCGACGGCCGCTTATCCCTTCACGGCCCCGCCGGTCATATTGCTGATGAAATATTTCTGCAGGAACAGGAACAGCACGATCAGCGGCAGGCTGGCAATGCAGGACGCCGCCATCAGATCATTCCAGTAGATGCTGTAGGACCCGCTCATCTGCCCGATGGCCACCGGCAGCGTCCGGATGCTGTCGCTGGTGGTGAAAACCATGGCGAACATATACTCGTTCCAGCCCTGGATGAAGGCATAAATGGTCGTGGAAACCAGCCCCGGCAGCGTCAGGGGCATCACGATCCGGGCGAAGGTCCGCAGCCTTCCCGCCCCGTCGATCATGGCCGCCTCGTCCAGCTCCCGGGAGATCCCGTTGAAGAAGCCGTACATCATCCAGGTGCAGAAGGGAATCACCGACCCGATGTAGACCAGGATCAGCCCGGTACGGGTATTGCTCAGCCCCATTCCCGACATCATCTTGTAATAGGGCACATACAGCATCACCGAGGGGAACATCTGGGTCACCAGGATGAACATCAGCAGCGCGCCCCGCCCGCCGAACTGAAAGCGGCTGAAGCCGTAGCCCGCCAGGGTGGAAAACAGTACCGCCACCGCCGTGGAGGCCGCCACCACGATCACGCTGTTTTTGATATAGGTCAGAAAGGGATACCGGCTCATCACGTCCTCGTAGCCCTGGCCGCTCCAGACCACCGGAAACAGGGTGGCCCGCTTCGCTGTCATGATCTCCTCAATGGACTTGAAGGAGGTGGACACCATGTAGATCAGCGGAAGCAGCACAAAGAGGGACACCAGGCTCAGGGCGATGTAGGTGCCTGTGTTTTTTTTCCGGGGAATCCCGCCCCTGAAGGCTTTACTGCTCATTGTCCGGTAACACCTTCCTTTGCACAACGCCGATCAGCACGCAGATCAGGAAAACAATGACCGCCAGCGCCGCCGAATAGCCGTAGGCGTTCTTGTATTCAAAGGCCTGCTTGTAGATCTCCACCGAGATGGTGTTGGTGGCGGTTACGGGACCGCCGTTGGTCAAAATCCAGATCATGGTCAGATGCTTGAACCACCACACCGTATCCAGGATCAGCGTTACCACCATGGTGGGCCGCAGCCCCGGCAGCGTCACGTACCGGAAGGACTGCCACTTTCCGGCGCCGTCGATGGTGGCCGCCTCATACAGATCCCGGGAGATGGACTGCAGCCCCGCCAGCATCTGGATCATCACCAGGGGATATCCCTTCCATACGCACACCATGATCACGCAGGGCATAGCCCAGTCCATGGATCCCAGCCAGCTCATGGGCCCCGAAATCAGGCCGACCTGCTGCAGAAAGCTGTTCAGCAGGCCCGAGGAGGCATTAAAGATCCACTTCCACAGGTTGGCGATGACCACCTCGGGGAAAAGCCAGGGCATCACCAGCAGCGCCCGGAAAAAGGTTCTGCCCCGGATCTCCCGGTTCAGCAGCAGCGCCAGGGAAATCCCGATCACGAAATGCAGCAGCACCACAAAGAAGGTGAAGCGGACCGTGGTCCACAGGGAGGCGTACATGGTGGGATCCTGGAAGGCCCGGAGAAAGTTGTCCAGCCCCACGAACTTCCAGCGGTTCACCAGGTTGGTCTTGAAAAAGGCGATGTAGATGCCGTATCCGAAGGGATACAGCAGCAGGGCTCCCAGCGTGATCACGCTGGGGAGGATAAACATCCCCGCGGGGGCCAGCTCCTTCCGGAAGCGCCTCCCCCTCCCCGTCTGCGTCAGGGTGCTCATGCTTTTCTCTCCTTCCCTGAGACATTGAAAAAGGGGAGCGCCGCCTTGCCTTTACACGCGCAGTGGCGCTCCCCGCCGGGTCCGTTGATTACCAGCCTTCGTTCGCCGCGTCGACGATCGCCTGGGCCCGCTCGCCGGCATGGGCGGAAGCTTCCGCCGCGGTCATGGTGCCGGTGAACACCGCCTGATAGGCCTCTCCCAGGATATCATTGATCTCGCTGTATCCGGGGATGGAGGGCGCCAGCCACACATTCTCCAGGGCCTTCAGGAAGCCGGCCAGGGAGGGGATGTTGGCCACGCGCTCATTCTGCAGCGCTTCGATCCGAACCGGGACGCGGCCCGTCAGCTCTGCGAAGTCCAGCTCGTTGTCCACTTCCAGGAAGAACTTGATATATTCCAGGGCGGCCTTCTGCACAGCTTCCTCCTGAGAGGTGATGAAGAAGGCGAATCCGCCGGCGGAGCTCACGCAGCGCTCCACGGGGATGTTGGGCATGGAGGCCAGCTTCCCGTCCAGTTCGGGAGCCTGGGCCACGATGGCGCCGATGGCGTTGGAGCCGGTGATGATCATGCTGGCCTGGCCGCTGGTGAACAGGGCCACCGCCTCGGGATATCCGGTCTCAATGACGCCCGCGGGCACCACGCCGTACTTGTTGTTCAGATCCGTGAAGGCTTCCAGGGCCTTGGTGAAGTTCTCGCTGCCGATGTCGGTGGTCCACTTGCCGTCCTCGCCCTTGGTGAACTCATCGCAGCCGAAGTTGTGGATGATGGGCTGGAACCGGCCGGCGCCGGAGGCGTTCTTGGTGCCCACCAGGGTGATGCCCCAGGTGTCGATGGCGCCGTCGCCGTCGGTGTCCCGGGTCAGGGCCTGGCAGACCTGCACGAACTCGTCCCAGTTGGTGGGCTCCTTCAGGCCCAGCTCATCAAAGACGTCCTTGCGGTAGATGATACCCTGGGCGCCTCCGAAGTAGGGGATGCCGATCATCTTCCCGTCGATGGTGTAGCTGGCCCGGTTGGCTTCCACGAAGCCGTCGATGTATTCCTGATCCAGCAGATCCGCGGCCGGGACCACCCGCTCCGTGTCCACCAGGGAGGCCATCACGGTCTCGGCGCCCATCACGAAGGCGGGCAGCTCGTTGGCGGCCGCCAGGGCCACCAGCTTGGAGTCCAGGTCGTTGGCGGCGCAGCCTTCCACCGTCACGTGGATGCCGGGATGGGTCTCGTTGAACTTGTCGACCATCTGCTGTTCAAAGACGCCTTCCGGCTTCTCCAGAATCGTCGAGGACAGATACTTCACCTCGACCACGTCGCCTTCCGCCAGGGCGGGCAGGGCAGCGCAGCTCAGCAGCAGCGCCAGGGTAAGAAGAACGGACAGGAACTTCTTCATGGGGTGACCTCCTTTTTTCATCCTGATTTGGTTCTGATTCGCCATTCCGGCTCTTTTGACAGCACATCCCTGTGCTTCTGACGGCATCATAGCAGATCAGGCCCCCTTCTGTCAATATATTATATATAATATATTCGTCAAAAATGTGGAGGCGGTCTGAATTTTGACCATTCTTTCCAATTTTATCCCATGCGGCGCTTTTTCAGTTGATGTTTTTCAGAAAATATGTTAAAATCCGAAGAAAAGCTGCAACCGGGAAGGAGCTTCTGCCATGAATCAGTCGGAAGCCATCGAGAAAAAAACCATGACAACCCTGCTGACGGAGCGGCTCCGCAGGGATATTCTCCAGGGCCGATACCGCGCCGGAGAGCATATCACCGTCCAGCGCATCACCAGCGCCTATCAGACCAGCGCCATCCCCGCCCGGGAGGCCTTCAGCATCCTCTGCGGGGAGAACCTGCTGGATATCGTGCCCTACAAGGGGGTCATCGTCCGGGAGGTCAACCGGAAAACCGTGCAGGATATGTACGGGGTTCTCCGGGCCATGGAGGTGCTGATCGTGGAAAGCATCCTGGGTCACTGGACGCCGGAGCTCCGGGAATCGGTGACCGCAGTGAACGAGCAGATCAAGATGATCCAAACCCCGGAGGACGTGGCAGAGCGGTTCAACGACCTCAACCGGGCCTTTCACGATCCCCTGGAGCAATTCTGCACCAACGCCCGGGCTGTCCAGCTCCGCAAGCAGTATCATGACTACATCACCATCATGACGGAAACCGGCCGGCGCCATTCCGTCCGCCGGGTGCAGGAGATCTACGCCGAGCACTGCAGCATCATCTCCGCCCTGGATTCAGGGAATCTGCCCCTGATCCGGGAAGCCTACATCCGCCATTCCATCAACGCCGAGCAGGAGCTTCTCTGGCAGCTCAGCTGAAGCAATGACATTTTTCCGCTTTCCATACAGCAAGGGGGAAAGTTCCATCCACCCCTGCTTTTTCTTTTCCCAGAATACGGCGCAGAAGGGATCTTTCCCCTACCCTCCTCCCGCTCCGGACCGGGCGGCTCGGCTGTGTATCCGTTTAAAAAAGGGGGGCTGCCCTGCGGCAGCCCCCCCTGTCCTGATGATTTCCCGTGATATTTCGCTTTCTCAGAAGAGTTCCTTCAGATCCGCGCATTCATACCCATGGGCCGCCGCCACGTTTTTGTTGGTCAGCTTCCCCAGATAGCAGTTGACCCCGGAGGCCACCGCCGGGTCCTCGCAGGCCTTCTCCAGCCCCTTGCCGGCAATCGCCAGGCCATAGCGCAGCGTGGCGTTGGTCAGGGCGATGGTGCTGGTCCGCGGCACGGAGCCGGGCATGTTACCCACGCAGTAGTGCACCACGCCCTCCTCGATGAACACCGGATCATCATGGGTGGTTACCCGGCTGGATTCCCCGCAGCCGCCCTGGTCGATGGCCACGTCCACGAAGACGGCGCCGTTCTTCATCTCCGGCAGGTACTTCCGCCGGAACAGCTTCGGCGTCGATCCACCGGGGATCAGCACCGACCCGATCACCAGATCCGCCCCGATGACCGCCTTCTCGATATTGCTGTCGGAGGAATACAGGGTCTGGATATGGGCGCCGAACATGTTGTCCAGCTCCTCCAGCCGCTTCAGGTTCACATCCAGGATCGTCACGTTGGCGCCCATGCCCACGGCGATCTTGCAGGCGTTCATGCCCACGGTGCCGCCGCCCAGGATCACCACGTTGGCCTTGGGGGTTCCGGGCACGCCCGCCAGCAGAATCCCCTCCCCGCCGAACTTCTTCTCCAGATACTTGGCGCCCTCCTGGATGGAAAGCCGCCCGGCAATCTGGCTCATGGGCGCCAAGCAGGGCAGGGAGCCGTCCTTCTCCTGGATGGTCTCATAGGCCACCGCCTTCACCTTTCCTGCCAGCAGCGCATCCATCTGCTGCTTGTCTGCCGCCAGGTGCAGGTAGGTATAGAGGATCAGGCCCTCATGGAAAAGGGGATATTCCTCCTCCAGGGGCTCCTTCACCTTCACCATCATGTCCACCAGGTGCCATACATCCGCCGCGTTGTCGATCAGGCTCGCCCCGGCGTCCACATATTCATTGTCCGTGAAGCCGGATCCGACGCCGGCCCCCTTTTCCATATACACATGGTGACCCGCAGCCACATAGGCCTTCACGTTGTCCGGCGTCAGGCCGACCCGGAACTCGTTGTTTTTGATTTCCTTCACGCATCCGATTTTCATATGCTTTCCTCCCAGGTGTTCTTTGATCTCATTATAGGGGATCCATGCCCGATGCTCAAGTTTCCCTTTTGTTCTTTTCCTGCGCCCCTCCGGCTGCTGGGTACATCGGGAATGGTCTCCTTTTTCCCATGCCGGAAAAGCCGGGAAAGATTCTCTTTCTTCCCTGATGAAAGGGGGGCTGCCTGCGGCAGCCCCCCTTTAGGCGATCCATTTTTCGTTTTTTCCGTTTTCACCGACAGAATTTTCCGCCGGCCTTCCGTTTTCAGCCCTCGGCGCCGCCTTCAGCTTCCGGCTCGGTCGCTTCGGATCCGGCAGCTTCCGTCTCAGCCGCTTCCGGTTCCGTCACGTCTGCTTCGCCGGCTTCCGCGGGAGCAGCCTCTCCGGCCTCCTCCGCCACAGGCTCGCCCCAGATGGCGGTATAGAACACATTGTGGGTGATCTTATCCTTCTGTCCGGCCTGCTTCAGCTCCTTGCTGTCGGCAGCGGGCTCGGCCCAGCGGCTGTCCTCCTTGGCATAGGGGGTGGCGAACCAGCCCAGGAACTCGGCACCTTCCTTCTCCGGCGCCGCCGGCAGGGTGAAGATCCGGCCGTCATAAGCGGCGATCAGCAGGATTCCTTCCTTACCGTTGATCGTACCGCCGTTGGGATCCATGGTGATTGTCAGCGGCCGCTCCGCAGGTTCCGTCACGATCTCCCGCAGGGTCACGCTCAGCTCCACGCCGCCACCCCGGGGCACAGCCAGGTAATACTCGCCCTTGGCGTTCCGGACTACGTTCAGGGTCTGGCCCGCGTCCCGCCAGACGCTGTCCAGGGTAAAGCCCTCGGGGATGTTCAGCTTCACGAAAACCGTATCCCCCTCGTGGGCTACCTGGTAGCCATTGGAATCCGTGGTGCCCTCGGTGCTGATGTATTCCGGCTGGGCGATATGGATAATGTACTGAATCTGCTTCTCCGCTTCTTCATCCTGGGTGTAGACCGTTTCGCCCGTGTCTCTGTTCACCTCTGCCCGTTCCACCAGAGCGCCGGCATCGTTGGGCTTCACTTCCCACACGGTGATCGATACCTGATCCGGGTTAGCCTCGTTGCTCAGCACAATGCTGTGCTCCCCGCCGGAAACCGTACCGTCAACTGTCAGATCCACGGTCCCCACTGTAGTATCAGCGTCAATCCAGACAGCGGTGTTCTCCCCGGTCACATCGCCTTCCACCAGGATCTCCACCTGGGAGTTGTTCTCGATGCGCTCGGTTCCATCGGTCTCATCGCTCACATCGGCATAGATACCGTGGGAATCAGTTCCCGTGCTGGTGACGTTTCCATCCACATGCACCGAAGTCGTCGCCGGATTTTCCGCGCTCGAGCCATCACCGTAGACGACAATGCCCGTACCATTATTGCTCTCGATGTCTCCCGTCACATCCACCTGAACCTGGGCTCCATTATTGGAGATTTCTACACCCGCGTTGTTAATGTTCTCAACGCCGTTGGAGGTGACGCCGCCGTTCTCCACCGTCACGTTTACCGTACTGTCGTAGGCATAGATTCCGATACCCGTGGCGTTGGCGGAACCGGATTCCGCGGTGACGCCCTCTCCCACCGTGGCGGTGATGTTTCCGCCCATCGTGAAAAGCTCCAGGCCTGCGACCGAGCCGTGCTCATCGTCTCCCTCGGCCGTGGCGGACACAGCGCCGCCGATATTCACCGTCAGCTCTCCGCCTGGCACCTCCGCGTACACGCCGGTGGCGTTCAGGCTGCCATCCGCGGTCACGTCTCCGGTGATATCCACCATCGCGGTACCGTTGCCGTCAACCCCAAGGCCGATCGCCTGAGAACCGCTCTCCGTTCCCGTCGATACGGCGCTCACACTGCCGCCCACGGAAATCTCAGCCGTCTCGTCTTCCGAGGTCCCCGCTCCGACGCCGATCGCATTGACGCCACCCTCCGCGGCCACGTCGCCGCCGATAGTCATGGTATTGTTCCCGTCGGCTCCAATGGTTCCGATGGAGTCTCCTTCGCCCGTCACGGTCACGCTTCCGGCAATACTGACGGTATTGTCCCCGCCCATTGCCACCAGGCCAAAAGCTTGATCATTGCTGTTATCCGTGGACTGTGGATCCGGATTTCCCGTCACGGTCAGATCGCCGGCGATATCCACCGTCACGGTCTGGTTCCCTTCCAGCATGATGCCACCGGCGCCACCCGCCGTTCCGGTGACATCCACGTTGCCCCCGATGACAACTTCTTTCTCAAGAGGCTCGCCGTCGCTGTTCGGGCTGATTATTACGATGCCCGTGCCGTTCGTGCCGGAAACCTCCAGATTTCCGCCGATGTCGACCTGCAGATTGCCGGGAGTCTGTTTATCAGTATCGCCAATGCCGATCGCATTGTTGTTGTCGGAGGTCACGATCAGGTCGCCGCTCATCGTCACGCTGTTGCTGGCGCCGACGGCGTTTTCCTCCTCCAGGCCTTCACCTTCCCCGTTGCGGCTCAGCACGGAGTACTGAGGCTCATCCAGGGCACTGACATCGATGCCCAAAGCCATCAGTTCCTCTGCGGTGACCACCATGCCCCCGTAGATGTAGACCACGTTTTCACCTTCGCCGCTGACGCGCACGCCGCTGATCTGGCCGTCCGGATCAGTATTGGTGCTCACGGCATTCACGTTGCCGTTTATTGTGGCAGTGGTATTCAAGCTTTCCCCGCTTCGAGCACTCACAGCACTCGGGACAGAGGCCCAGCTGTTTTCAAGGTTCACATCCCCGTTCACCACAATGCCGGCGTTCTCATATTCTGCATTCACAGACAAGGCAACACTGTTATTATCCGTCACGTCAATGCCGCCATCCACAGGATCAGCTATTTCATCATATATTTCGACGGAGGATGTCTCCGTCGCAAACGCCGTCCAGCTGCCCGGGATCGCCAGCAGCAGCGCCAGCAGCGCCGCCAGGACCTTCCTGTATCCGTTCTTCTTCATCGCATGTTCCTCCTGTCAGGCAAAGGGATGGCTTCCATCGGTTTATTCCATTCCATTTCAATTCTCATCCTATGCCACCTTTTATTTTACTAAATTATTGCCGGCAAATCAACCTGAAAATATTACAGACATCATAAGAAGGAAAAAACTTTGGGATACAGTCGGCTCCAATCCTTCTGCTTCAATTTTCCCGGTACGTCAAAAAGCGGCGGGTTTTCCCCGCCGCCCCTCCGGAGGGATCCCGTCCGGGAGATAGCTTTCTGCACATGGTTTCATCCAATCCGGGTATTTTCCGGACGCGCTTACGCAATCCGGATAATTTTGTTCTCTGTCCGCTTTTCCGCGATCATCTGCTGATAGGCCAGGCCGTATTTTGAGACGGAGACCTGGCGGATCTGCCTTTCGGAGAGAAATTTCACCATCCACAGCG
>CAZRLU010000036.1:0-14605 GCA_964600995.1 uncultured Oscillospiraceae bacterium
TCCCCGCCCCGGACCGGCTCGGTGAAGGGATCCGAATCCTTGGTGATCTGCCCGTCCTTCAGCCGGACGATCCGCGTCGCGTACTTCTTCGCCAGCTTGGCGTTGTGGGTCACCATGATCACCAGGTGATCCGCGGCCACCTCCTTCAGCAGCTCCATCACCTGGCGTCCCGTATCCGTATCCAGCGCCCCCGTGGGTTCATCCGCCAGCAGGATCGCCGGCCGGTTTACCAGGGCCCGGGCGATGGCCACCCGCTGCATCTGTCCGCCGGAAAGCTGCGCCGGCTTTTTCTGCGCCTGCTCGGCCAGCCCGACCCGCTCCAGCGCCTCCAGCGCCCGCTGCCTGCGCTCCTCCCGGCTTACGCCGTTCAGGGTCAGGGCCAGCTCCACGTTGGCCAGCAGCGTCTGGTGCGGAATCAGGTTATAGCTCTGAAAAATGAAGCCCACCGTATGATTCCGGTAGGTATCCCAGTCCCGGTCGCTGTACCTCTGGGTGGAAACGCCGTCGATCAGCAGGTCTCCGCTGTCATACCGGTCCAGCCCGCCGATCATGTTCAGCAGGGTGGTCTTCCCGGAGCCGGAGGGCCCCAGGATCGCCACGAACTCGTTCTCCCGGAAGGACACGGAAACCCCGTCCAGCGCTTTCTGCACCAGCGTCCCGGTACGGTATTCCTTTCTCAGATTCTGTATTGTCAGCATGGACTCTCCTTATTCGGAAGCAGTAAAAAAAGCTTTGGCGCCCCCTTCAAGGCGCCAAAGAGCTGTCCCGGCCTTTTCAGCCGTTCACGGGTTCGCCGGGGGCAGGGGTTGCCTGCGGGGCTTCGGGCTCAACGGGGACTTCGGGCTCGGCGACGGCTTCGGGCTGCACAGCCTCATCCGTCTCCCCGGCTGCTTCCGGCTCACCGGTGCCGAATTTCTCTTCCACCCGGGTCTTCGCGTTCTCCACAACCTGTCCCAGATCCTCCGCCGTATCCTGGGCCACGTCCTTCACGTCCTGAATGAACTGCTCCGCTTCCTGCACCCGCTCGTCCTTGCGGATTTCCTCCGTCACATCGTCCACGATGGCGGCGCTCTCGTCCACGATCACGTCCAGATGCTCCTGGACCTTGTTGCGGAGCTCCTCATCCGTTTCCCTGGGCTGGGAAGCGGTTTCGGCTCCCAGGGTGAAAGCAAAAAACAGGCTCAGCAGCCAGGCGATAATCTTCATATTTCTTGACCCCCCTGTCTTCAATTTGCAGAATCCACTTCTGCCGGAATTCATTTTACTCTTTCATGTAGTTTTTTTCAAGTTTCGGCCAGGAAAAGAACATCTTGTAAATATTACAAAAAATTCATCTTTTTGATCACAATATGTAGTGTTTGGCGCATTGACGGGCACTACTATTTGTCATATGATATTTTCTGAACTTTTATACGGGGAAGGAGGGGCTGTTTTGATTGCGGGCTACGGCTACAAGCCGATCTTTCAGTACAAGTTCCGTCCCTTCCCGCAGCAGGGGTCCGAGCCTACCGACGGCGGGTTCACCATCCTGCTCTATGAGAACGGAATCCTTTCCTTTTCCACCTATGATGCCCGGGGTCTTTTCCTGGACGAGCTGTGCTTCACGCTCCCCGGCCGGGTGCTCCAGTGCTTCTACGGGCTTCTGCGGAACGCCTCTTCCTGGCTTCCCTCCACGCCCAATGATCTCCGGGGTCAGGGGGAATCCGCCTACGGTTCCTCCTTCGCCTACGACGGGTATGATCCCATCCGCGTCTTCGGGATGAACGCCCTGCTGTGCGAGCCCTGTGGGAGCGCCGGCGGCTTCTTCGCCCGTCATCTGTATGTCCTTTTTGAGGATGTGTGCAATCTTTTCGCCGAATGCGGCGTGAATCTTTCCCTGGACGGGTTCAGCTGGAATGTGGACCGGATCCGTCCCTTCCGGAAGAATCAGCTCTATGCTTCCGGGCCCCAGCGCGGCGTGATCTGATTTCCCGCTGCCCCCGGCAGGGAAGCTTGGCCGCTTCCCGACAGAAACCGACAAAAAAAGGATGGCTTTCGCCATCCTTTTTCCTTGCATCTCAGCAATCAATACTGATTCTGACGCTGGGCCTCGAAGCACTCACGGCAGTACACGGGGCGATCTCCACGGGGCTGGAAGGGCACCTGGGTGGTGCGGCCGCAGCCGTCGCAGATCACTTCGTACATCTGACGGGGGCCATTGCCGCCGTTCTGGGCACGACGGGCAGCGCGGCAGGCGGGGCACCGGCTGGGCTCATTCTGGAAGCCCTTCTCGGCGAAGAAAGCCTGTTCGCTGGCGGAGAAAACAAACTCGTTGCCGCAGTCACGGCAGGTCAGCGTCTTGTCTTCATACATGGTAAGATAACCTCCCTAAAAAAAATGATTGTTGACCCACGCCTTTGGTGTTTTTTCGGAGCTCTTTCCATACGATGGCGTCAAGAAAACAACCATGAGGGAAGCGTATCCATTGGACCAGTGCTAGGGTTCGCAAAGTAATATAGCATACTTTTTCGGTTTTGTACAGGTTCTGTACTAAAATTTTTCGGGAAAAAGAACGCCCCGGGCGCTCTTTGTTCAGTTTTATTCCCCTTTCCGCAGAAAAGCCATCAGGGCCTCCCGGTTCTCCCGGGGCGTGGTGGTGGGCCGTCCCAGATCCGCACGGGCGCCGCAGGCGCACCGGACCGTCACCAGCGCGGGTCCCTCCTGGGGCTGGAGCCCGGCCAGCGCTTTCTCCAGTTCCTCCCGGCTGTCCGCCTCCAGGATCCGCCGGTATCCCGCCGCCCTGCCCAGGGCGGGCAGATCCAGCTTCCGGGCGCAGACCGGCATTCCTCCTACGGATTCGTGGGCCTGGTTGTCGATCACCACATGCACCAGGTTCTCCGGCTGCTGCTGTCCGATGATCTCCAGCGCCCCAAGATGCATCAGGGCCGCTCCGTCCCCGTCCAGGCACCAGACCCTTCTCTCCGGCTGTTCCCGGGCGATGCCCAGGGCGATCATGGAGGCGTGGCCCATGGATCCCACCGTCAGGAAATCCCGGGCGTGGTCCTCCCCCCGGCGCTCCCGCGCCTCAAAGACCTCCCGGCTCAGCTTGCCGGTGGTGCAGACAAAGATATCCCGCTCCCCGCCGAGGCCCAGCAGCGTCTCCACTGCCGCCTCCCGGGTCAGGGACCGTCCGTTGCCGTAGTCCGCCTTTCCCTCCGAAGTCAGCCCGCCCTTCCGGACCACGAAGGCGGCACACCGGCCCTGCCGCATCTCCCCCATCAGGGCTTCCAGGTCCGCGGAGAAGGTTTCCTCCGGCGTGTCCTTCTCCAGAATCCGCCAGGGAATACCCAGCAAATCCAGCTGGCCCGTGGTGATCTGCCCCTGCTTCACGTGCTGAGGCTCGTCATGAACGCCCGGCTCCCCCCGCCAGCCGATGACCAGCAGGCAGGGAATTCCGTACACCGCCGGATCCATCAGGGAGGCCAGGGGATTCACCGCGTTCCCCAGCCCGCTGTTCTGCATGTAGCACAGGGCCGGCCGGCCCGTGGCCAGAAAATGCCCCGCGCACAGGGCGATGGCGCCTCCCTCGTTGTGGGCCACGATGTGGGTTTTTCCCTCCGTGCCGTAGCGGGTATAGAGCTCGTCGCAGAGCCCCTTCAGCTGGGAATCCGGCACGCCGGTGAAAAAATCGATTCCTGCCGCGATGCATTGATCCAGAAGCGCCGATGCCTTCATTGTCCCGTCTCCTTCGTTTCGGTCTGGGTTGAATATATGCTTTTCCCTCCGGTCTGTCAACCCGCCCCCCTCCCATTCCCGGCCCGCCTCCCGCGGTCTCCGGCTTCTCCCCGCTCCCCGGCTCCCGGATCCGGGCGAAAATTGGCTGTTGGACAAAGGCCTGGACCGTGGTATAATCCCATCCGGCCCGCATCCGGCGCAGTCCGGAATCCCTCGGGCCGGAGAAGAGGATTCGGCGTGAAAGCTGGAAAAAAGATCTTTTATGGCTGGGTGGTGGCCCTGGCCGGCGCGGTGGTGCTGGGCGTGAGCCACGGGGTGGTCAGCAACTGCTTCAGCCTGTACATCATTCCCGTGTCTGAAGCGCTGGGCATCGGCCGGGATACCTTCAGCGTCTGCAGCATGATCATCAACGGGCTCTACGCGGTCACCTCCTTCCTCGCCGGCGCGATTTACCGCCGGTTCCGCCTCCGGAACATCATCCGGCTGGCGGCGGTGGCCCTGCCCGTCAGCTATTTCTGCTATTCTCTCTGCCGCACCCCCGCAGCCCTGTATGCGGTATCCGTGGCGGTGGGGCTCAGCGTCTCCTTCATCTCCTTCGTGCCCTTCACAGCGATCATCGGAAACTGGTTTGAGGAAAAGCGGGGCACCGCCATGGGCCTGTGCTTCATGGGCAGCGGCCTGGGCGGCATGCTCATGAATTCCCTGACGGCGGTCCTTTTGGAGCGCTGCGGATGGGTGCGAACCTATCAGATCACTGCGGGGGTCATGCTGGCGGTGCTCTGCGCCATGGTCTTCCTGGTGATCCGGGTCACTCCGGAGGAGATGGGGCTCAGCCCCCTGGGGCTGAAGAGCGGAGAGAAGGAGCCGGTTTACGGCCCGGAGGCGAAGCAGGCTCTCCGCTCCCGCTCCTTCGCCGCCCTGATGGTCACGGCCCTGATCATCGGGCTCAACAGCAGCGTGCTGTCCGTGCTGATCGCCCCGCATCTGATCGATCTGGGCTACTCCACCCTCTTCGCCGCCGGCGTCACCTCCGCCTATCTGGGCTTTCTCGCCCTGTCCAAGGTGCTGCTGGGCCGGGTCTATGACCGGGTGGGCGCGATCCGGGGAACGGCCCTGTCCCTGCTCGGTTTCCTGCTGGGCTTCCTGGGCTTGTACCTGAGCCGCGCCGGCTGGGCGATCCCGCTGATCATGCTGGCTGCCCTGGGCACCGCCGCCAGCAACGTCTCCTATCCCGTCACCACCCGCTACGCCTTCGGGACCCGGGCCTACACCACCCTCTACGGATACATGATGGGTCTCAATTTCGTCGTCAGCTCCCTCGGTGCGGTGATCGCCAACGGCATTTTCACCGGCACCGGCTCCTATAACGGCATCATCCTGATCTGCGTCGCCGCCAGCCTCCTGGGGCTGGTCAGCCTGCGCTTTGTCCGCCCAGCTGCTTCGGAGCCCTGAGGCGGATTTCCGCTCCGTTTCCGGAAGGAAACAGAACACGGCAGGGACTGATCCCTGTCGTTTTTCATATCCGGGCGTGGAATCGCTGCAAGCCCTTGATCTGTCAGCGTCCGCGGGGTATAATGCACTCAGACGGAATGCGGAAAGGAAGGGATTGGCATGACGATTCGGGAACGGACGGAGCGCCAGGAATTCCAGCTTCTCTCCCCCCTTGCGGCCCATGCTTCGGAAACCCGCGGCCGGGAGCGTCCGGTGTCCCCCTGCGATATCCGGACGGATTTCCAGCGGGACCGGGACCGGGTGATTCACTGCAAATCCTTCCGGCGTCTGAAGTTCAAGACCCAGGTTTTTCTCTCCCCCGAGGGGGATCATTACCGCACCCGTCTCACCCATACCCTGGAGGTCTCCCAGGTGGCCCGGACCCTTGCCCGGGCGCTGCGCCTGAATGAGGATCTCACCGAGGCCATCGCCCTGGGGCACGATCTGGGCCACACGCCCTACGGGCACATCGGGGAAAGAACCCTGGACAGCCTGCTCTCCGACGGCTTCCGCCACAACGAACAGAGCCGCCGGGTGGTGGAGCAGCTGGAGAACGACGGCAAGGGGCTGAATCTGACCTGGGAGGTCCGGGACGGCATTGAGCACCATTCCGGCGCCGTGATGCCCGCCACCCTGGAGGGGGAATGCGTCCGCAAGGCGGACCGGATCGCCTATCTGAATCACGACCTGGACGATGCGCTGCGGGCCGGCGTGCTGAAGGATTTTGAGCTCCCGGCGGACTGTCTGCGCGTGCTGGGGGAAACCCACGGGAAAAGAATCGACACCATGATCCGGGATATCGTGGAGCACAGTGAAGAAGCTCCCCACCTGCAGATGAGCCCCCGGGTGGAAAGCGCCATGAACGGCCTTCGGGAGTTCATGTTTGAAAAGGTCTACCGGGACGGCTGGCGGGACCCCGAGGAAAAGCGCTGCGATTTCATTCTCCGGACGCTGTTCCATTATTTCTGCGATCATCCGGGCGAAATGCCCGAGGAATATATCCTGATCACCTACCGGGACGGGCTGGAGCGGGGCGTGGCGGATTTCCTTTCCGGCATGACGGACCGCTACGCCACCCGGAAGTTCACCGAGCTCTTCGTCCCCGCCTCCTTCCATACCTTCTGACTTTTGCCCGGCGCAGGGCTGGAATCCTCCAAGAAAAAACAGGCTGTCCCGATCGGGGCGGCCTGTTCGTTATTCGTAGGCATTTCCTCCCCACCCGCTGCGGCTCTTGTAGCAGTGGTCGCAGATGGCGTAGGGCCAGTTCCAGGGCAGCCGCTTGCCGCACTGCCTGCATTTTCTTCCCGGCAGCTTCTGGGTGGACAGCACGTGGATGATTCCCGAGGAGATCAGATCCTTCCGCTGCTGAATGGTCTGCAGCAGCTCCTCCGGCTCCTCCAGGAAGCGCCTGGCGTAGTTGTAGCACAGGTCGCACAGCCGGTAGCTGCCCTCCAGCCGGTCCAGCATGGCCACGGTGCAGCTCTCCGGATCCACCAGGTCCGGCAGGATGCCCGCCACCTCATAATGTCTCCCCGTCGCCTCCGCGTGATACATGTTCTTCCATTCCGCCAGCAGCGTGGGATCCTCCTCGTCGAAGGGGATGCAGAGGAACTCATACAGCAGCCGCTTGTCGCAGTTCCGGGTTTCCATCCGCATGGCCAGGGACATCATCCGCATGGTGGAGGCCTTGGAATAATAGGAGGTATCCTTCATGCTGATCCACTGGTTCAGGGTTTCCGTCAGGGAAAGGGGAAGCCCCAGCAGGGATTCCGGGAAGCGGATCACGGCAGTGGACAGAGGCAGCGCGGGCCGGCTCAGGGCCTGGGCCACCATGGGCTTGAAGCCGTAGGCGTTCACGTATCCGATGTCGTACTGGCCGTAACGTCCCGCCCGGCCGGCGATCTGCCGGATTTCCGAATCCGTCAGCTGACGGGTGATGTCCCCGTCGAATTTCTCGCTCTCCATGAACACCACCCGGGCGATGGGCAGGTTCATGCCCATGGCGATGGCGTCTGTGGAAACCACCACGTCCGTCTCTCCCCGCCGGAAGCTCTCCGCCTGGTTCCGGCGGACATCCGGCGGCAGCGCGCCGTAGATCAGGGAAACCCGGTATCCGATCTGCTTCAGCTCCGCCGCCAGGGCGTGCACCCGGGCCTTGGAAAAAACGATCAGGGCGTCCCCCTTCCGCACGCCGGAGGGAAAATGGAAGCCTGAATCCTCCACCACCAGCGGCGCCATCCGTTCATGCCGGACCACCCGCATCTCGTCCCCGCAGTCCTGGATCATGGCGGTCAGCAGCCGCTCCGCGTCCGGGGAAGCGCAAAGATGGATCTCCTCCGCGCAAAGGCCCAGCACCGCAGCGCTCCAGGCGCCGCCCCGGTCCCGGTCCGAGATCATCTGGCATTCGTCGATCACGGCGATGTCATATTCCGCCTCCAGGTCCGCCATCTCGATGGTGGAGGACTGCACCCGGCTGTTGGGCACCAGGATCCGCTCCTCCCCCGTCACCAGGGAGCAGGGCACGTCCGCCAGGTTGATACCCTCAAACTGCTCGAAGGCCAGCAGCCGCAGGGGCCCCAGATAAATCCCCTGCTGCGCCGTCAGCAGGCGCTGGATGCTGTCCCAGGTCTTGCCGGAATTGGTGGGCCCCAGATGCAGCACGAAGCGCCGGTGCATGGCCCGGGCCAGGGGATACAGATCCTTCATCTCCGCGGGAATGGCCTTCAGCAAAGCCTCCCGCAGCTTCTTCCGGTCCGTCTGGTTCTGCTCCCGCTGCCGCTGCATGGCCCGCAGGGAGCTGTTCTGCTTCAGGTGCTTTCGCAGCCTTCCCTGGGGAAAGTGGGCCTGAACCGCCCGCAGGATGTTCCCCTGGGCTTCCCGCACCTGGGCCCGGACCTGCTCCTCCACGGTTTCCTTCTCCCCGATCCGCAGTCCTCCGCAGCTCCGCAGCGCGGGAAAGGCCTCCCGCACCCGCTGCTCCAGATCCCTTTCCAGGCTGCCTCCCGGCAGCGCCTCCTCCAGAATCCGCAACGGAACCCCCTGCCGGAAAACGCTCTTCATCAGGCTTTCCGCCACGGAGCCGTGGATCTCTTCCCTTTTCTGCAGATGGGTCAGGTTCCCCCGGGTCAGATACACCGTCAGGGTGTGATCCAGATCCCCGGCGATATGCCCGGCGTTTCTTTTCAGATAGGCGGCCGGCTGCCGGTCCAGCACGTTTCTCCGCGCCTGCCGGGCCTCCCGCAGCGGTCGGTGAACTCGCAGCACGGACTTCAGAAAGGGCAGGCTCACCGCCTGTCCCTCCCGGATCTCCGCCTCCAGCAGCGGCTTCAGCCGTCGGAATTCCGCCTCATACTCCTCCGGCCATTCCCCCTGGGAGATGGCCTGATAAACCCGGTCCTTCTTCCGGGTCTGGTTCAGGGCGTTCTGGAAGGCCCTGCTGCCCAGGTATTCTTCCTTTTCCCCGGGCCGCATGCTGCGGGTGATCACCTCCGCCTTCTTCAGGGTCCGCTGAAGGATGTCCTTCTCCATCTCCTTCAGGATCCCCCGCTGATAGGCTTCCCGGCTCCGCCGCTCCAGTTCCTGTATGTCCAAAATATCCTCCCGGTTATTCCTTCCTCAGCCACTTTTCCGGATAGCTGGTCTCCACCGCCCGGCCCGCCAGCTCCGCCAGCTCCGTCCGCTCATCGAACAGCGTCGCGTAGCCCTGCAGGCTCATAGCCTTCTCCCGGAGCATCCGGGCCCGGTCAAACACAAAGATGTGGCACTTCCGCTTTCCGTTCTTGGCTTCCTGAATCATATTCGCCCCGGCGGAGTTTCCGTCCAGCGCGATCAGCACCGAGGGCCGGCGCTTGAAAATCTCATAGGCAAAGCTCTTGTAGACGCCCATGGGGCTGGGCTCGATGGAAGGACGGATCCCCGCCCCGCTTTTCCGCAGATGCTCCGCCTCCGCCGGGGTCACCCGTGCGGGTGCGAAGGCGAAAAGGTCAAATTTCCCCTGGATTTTCCGGGCGATATATCGCTCGTATCCGGAGAGGCTGTGGCCGATCACCAGGAACATTTTTTCCGGATCCCCTTCCTCCAGCAGCCGGTCCAGCATGCGGCAGATTTCGCTCCGCAGCCGGGTCAGATGCCGGTCGTTGTTGAAGGATCCCCCGATCAGAATCACGGGCACCCGGTCCAAAGGAAGCTCCCGGATCTGCTCCCGCAGCGCGGCGCCGGTGTCCAGCAGCTCCGGCAGCTCCAGCAGCGTCTCTCCGGAGCAGGCCTGCTCCTGCATGCGCAGCTCATAGAACCGCTCCGTGTCCGTCTCTCCGGAGGCGGCCAGCGCCTCCCGGAAGGCCGCGTCCTTTTCCCCAAAGGACCGCAGCCCCGCCTCCCGGACCCGGTCCTCCGCCGCCCGCATGGCCAGCAGCTCCTCCCGGGTCAGGTTCAGCATCTTTTCCAGGGCCAGCTCCTCGTCGATGGAGTCCGTGCCGTACAGGGCGGCCCCGTCGGTGCCCTGGACGCAGGCCACCCCCGCCGCCAGATACTGGCGCAGCGGATGCCGCGTCACCGAGTCCAGGTTGTTCAGCCGCACGTTGGAGGTGATCTGGAATTCCAGCACCACCCCGGCGTCCTTCAGCTCCCGCAGCAGGCTCTGCCCCTTCCGGGAGGAAAGGCTCGTGGTATACAGCCCGTGGCCGATCCGGATCCGGGGCATGGGCTGGCCCGGGGCCAAGCCCTCCCGGACGCACCGGAGGGCGTTGGCCACGTTCTCCGGAAGCCCGTCGTTTTCCCCGGCATGGATCCGGATCGTGAAATCCGGATGCTCCGCCGTCAGCCGCACGATCTCCCGCAGCAGCGGCGAAAGATCCCGGATGTCGTTGATCTCCTCCCCCACGATGTCGCTGCCCGCCACATAGGGGTCCCCCGCCACGGCCCGCAGCGCCCGCAGGTTTTCGTGGAAGGCGTCGTCCACGGCGATCCGGTCCTTCAGGATGGTCAGGGGCGTTCTCCGGATGGCCGCCAGGAACCGCAGCGTCACGCCGGTCTCCTCCCGGACGGCGGGCAGAACCTCGTGAATCTGCTTCAGCAGCCGGGGCGCCTCCCCGGGCTTGGCCAGGGTCGTGTCGGAAATCTCCGCGTAGTCGATGCCGCACCGGGCATAGCTGCGGGCAATCCACAGCAGCTTGTCCTGGAACAGGGTGTTCCGGGCGTAGACCGGGTGCTTCCGGTCCTCCGCCATGCGCCCCAGCCACCGGACGATGTCCGCGTCCGGAATGCGCTCCGTGCCCTCCAGGGGGATCGGATCCTCCGCGGCGATCCCCTTGCAGAAGACATAGCGGTACAGATATACCTTCTCCAGGTTCGTAAACACCGCCTGCCCGTCCTTCATCACCGCCAGGGACGCCCGGATCCGGGGCAGGTTCCAGGCCGCGTTCTCCGGATTCTCCAGGATCAGGGAGGCGAAGTTCAGAAAGGTGGC
The DNA here is from genome assembly GCA_964600995.1 of uncultured Oscillospiraceae bacterium. Classification (GTDB taxonomy): domain Bacteria; phylum Bacillota; class Clostridia; order Christensenellales; family Aristaeellaceae; genus Aristaeella. Next base: position 10,670 of record CAZRLU010000036.1, read on the forward strand.
GTCGTTGATCTTCCGGTCCAGGTATTTTCCCCGCAGCGGCGAATCCCGGAAGGCTTCCGCCGCCTTCTCCCGCCGCCGGGCCAGCAGCTCCTCCTGAGCCGGGGTGCATTTCAGCCCCAGCTTGCGGATATAATACAGCGGATACCGGATCTGGTGATGAATCCCCAGCGCGATCAGCAGGCCCGGTTCCAGGTTGGCGTTCATATGGGTATGCAGGTCCGTGCGGAACTTGCACTCCCGGAAGATATAGGTCTTCACCACCGTCTTCCGGAAGTCCAGCCGGTAGTCCTTGGTCTGGCTCATCAGGGTTTTGGCGATGGCGGGAATGGAGGCTTTCCGTTCGATGGTCCCGTCGGGATAGACGTTGGCGATCTTCGTATCCAGCAGCCGGAACACATAGAGCATCCGGTTTTTGCCGTCAATGTAGCAGGGCAGCGTTCCCCGGATCACCTTCATGCCGTTTTCGTCCTGATCCAGGGGCAGGCGGCACAACCGGGCCAGGTTGGAAATCAGGTTGGCGGTGCCGTGGTTCGGCGTCCGCAGCACATAGGAGATCTCCTCTCCCTCCCGAAACAGGTCCACCGTCAGGTCCTTTTCCTTGTCCAGGTAGAATCGTCCGAAGTGCTCCATCGTCCTCACCTCCCCGGGCGCTTTTCCGTCCGCCCGGGAAAAATTCTACCACAGGCCGCGGGGGCTTTCAATCCCCGGGGAAGCCCCCGCCCCCTGCTTGACTTGGGCCCATGCGCTTTCTATAATGCAGATGAATCCCTGAAAGGAGATCCGGATCATGAAAACCGTGCAGGTCGTGGCGGCGGTCCTGGTGGATCGCGGCCGGGTTTTTGCCACCCAGCGGGGCTATGGCCCCTGGAAGGACTTCTGGGAGTTTCCCGGCGGGAAAATCGAGCCGGGGGAAACGCCGGAGGAAGCCCTGGTCCGGGAGATCCGGGAGGAGCTGGATACGGAGATCCGCGTCGGGGAAAAGCTCCTGCAGGTGGAATATGATTATCCGGACTTTCATCTGTCCATGGGCTGTTATCTCTGCGCCGTGATTTCCGGCCGCCTGACCCTGCTGGAGCATGAGTCGGCCCGCTGGCTGGCGGCGGCGGAGCTGGATCAGGTCCACTGGCTTCCGGCGGATCTGCAGGTGGTCTCCCTTCTCCGGGAGAAGAAGCTGCTGTCCTGAGCCCCGGGGCCTTTACCCGTCTTTCCGGCGCGGGGGCAGAACCCGTTTCGCGCCGGGCCGGATGGCCCGCTGGGGACAGACCAGCACACACAGATGGCACCCCACGCACCGGCTTCCGTCCAGCTTCGGGCGGCGGTTTTCATCCAGGCGGATTGCCTGATGGCCCCCGTCCATGCAGGAGATTTCACACCTTCCGCAGCCGATGCACCTCTCCCGGGTGAACTGGGGGAAGACGACGGTATCCCGCTCCAGGGCCTCCGTGTTGTGGTCCAGGGTGGAAAGCCCCAGCCCCACAGCCTCCCGGACGTTTCTGAACCCCTTCTCCGCCAGGTAGAGATTCAGCCCGGCCTTCAGGTCGTCGATGATCCGGTAGCCGTACTGCATCACCGCCGTGGTGACCTGAATGGAGCCGGCTCCCATCAGGATGAATTCCAGTGCGTCCATCCAGGTTTCGACGCCTCCCATCCCGGACAGATGCATCCCCGCCAGCGCCGGGTTCTGGCCCAGCTCTGCAATGAATCGAAGCGCAATGGGTTTTACGGCGTTTCCGCTGTATCCGCCCACTGCGCTTTTTCCATGCACCGCCGGGGAGGACACGTAGGTGTGCAGGTTGATGCCCACCACGGATTTAATGGTGTTGATGGCCGCCAGGCCGTCCGCCCCGCCCCGCCGGGCAGCCTCCGCCGCCGGGCGCATTTCCATCACGTTGGGCGTCAGCTTGGCCAGCACGGGGATATGGCAGGCCCGCTTCGCGGCGGCAGTAAACCGCTCCACCAGCTCCGGAACCTGGCCGATGTCCGACCCCAGGCCCCCCTCCGCCATATTGGGGCAGGAGAAGTTCAGCTCCACCGCGTCGGCGCCGTTTTCCTCGCACATCCGGGCCATCTCACCCCATTCCTCCTCGTTCTGCCCCATGATGGAGGCCAGGATGAATTTGGAGGGATACTTTTCCTTCAGTCTCCGGAAGATCTCCATGTTCTCCGTCAGGCTGTGGTCGGAGAGCTGCTCGATGTTCTTGAAGCCCAGGATGCTCCCGTCGTTGCCGGAGATCGCGGAAAAGCGGGGCGACGCCTCATGGATGTCCAGGGTGCAGATGGTCTTGAAGCAGGCCCCGGCCCAGCCGGCCTCAAAGGCCCGGGCGCACATCTCATAGGTGCTGGCCACCACGGAGGAGGAAAGCAGGAAGGGGTTTTCCAGGGGAATGCCGCACAGGTCGCACTGCAGCCGGCTCTCCTCCTCCGGAAGCGCCGTCTCGCATTCCGGCCTCACCTGGTAATAGAGCCGGTTGATCAGGTCATGGATCGGCACCTCCCCCGCCCGGACGCAGGCCCGCTCGCAGGGGGCGGAGCACAGCAGGCAGGGATTTTCCTCCGGCAGCCGCAGGGCCGCCGTCTGCTCATTGGCAAACCAGACGGAGCGCAGCAGCTCCGCCGGCGCCAGGCCGGGGCAGGCCCGGTCGCAGGGCGCCTCGGCGCAAAGAACGCATCGGATCATATCCTGACGGTGAATTCTTGGGTCCTGCAGAATCATGCTTTCTTCCCTCCCGAACAGTTCTGTGGGGGCCGGGGCTTCCGGCCCGGTCCGGCGCGCAGTCTTTCCCGTGGCGGGTCAGATCACCCGGTTGATCTGCTCCCCCTTCAGCCAGCTTTGCAGATTGTCGAAAACGATCTGTGCCCGCAGCTGCATGGATTCCCGGGTGGCAAAAGCCACATGGGGGGTCAGCAGGGTATGGTCCGTCTGCAGCAGGGGAAGCGCCGGGTCCAGCGGGGGCTCGGAATTGAACACGTCCAGCGCGGCTCCCGCCAGATCGCCGCTTCTCAGGGCCTCCAGCAGATCCTTCTCTGCCACCACGGGCCCCCGGGCCGCGTTGATCAGCAGCGCCGTCTTTTTCATCCGCCCCAGCTTTTCCCGGTTGATCATGCCTCGGGTTTTCTCGTTCAGGGGGCAGTGCAGCGCGACGATATCCGCCTTTTCCAGCACCTCCTCCAGCGTGGTCTGGCGGATGTAGGCCGGGGCGTCGGCATGGAGGGTGCGGCTGTGGGCCAGGATCTCCGCGCCGAAGGCATGAAACAGCTCCGCGGTGCGGGTGCCGATCTTGCCCAGGCCGATAATGCCCACTGTTTTCCCTTTGATTTCCCAGCCGATGAGCCCGTCCTTGGTCTTCCCTTCCCGGCACCGGTCCTCCACCGCCCGCAGATTCCGGGCCATGGACAGCGCCATGCCCAGAACCAGCTCCGCCACCGCCTCCGTGGAATAACCGGAGGCGTTGCTCACCGCGATTCCCATCTCCCCGGCCGCCCGGAGGGGAATATGATCCACCCCGGTGAAGGCCACATCGATGAATTTCAGCTGCCCGCATGCCCGGATCACCCTTTCCGGAACAGGCATATTGGCCACGATCATCACGTCCGCATCCTTCGCCTGGGCAATCATCCTTTCCGGATCCGACGTTCTTTCATATTCCGAAAAAACCATGCCCTGGTCTTCAAACGGTTTTTTGTACCGCGCCAGCTCCTCCGCGGAGATCCCCAGGGATTCCATGATCACCGTTTTCACGCTGTTTCCTCCTAGTTCTACCTTCGTTGTCCTTCTCTGTCCGTATCTTATTGTTTTCGGCGTTTCCGCCCGGTTTCCTGCTTTGCTTGTTTGTTGCTCCTGCATCCCGTTTGAATCCTTTTTCGCCACAAAAAAACACCCGCAAGGGGTGTTTTTTGTGGCGGAGCGGGTGGGATTCGACTTTTCCTGCGGGAAAA
>CAZRLU010000037.1:0-14592 GCA_964600995.1 uncultured Oscillospiraceae bacterium
CCCTTTCGTCCCATCCGCCGCCCCGCTGCATCTCAAACACCTATAAATATCGTACGACATCCAAAACGGCATTTTGCGGCATTTCGCGGCATTTTGCGGCATTTTGGACCCCGGAGCCCTTGCGCCACAAGGCTTTCAACAAAATTTTTTGAGTTTTCAATTTTTCGCCGGAGAAGTAAAAATGAGACGGCAAGGGACTGCCCCCGCGATGTCCCGCCTCCACGCCATGAACTGTTTCTGCAGATAAAAAAAGAGCCCCCGACCACTTTGAAAGTGGAAGAAGGCTCCGGGTATATGAACGATCAGGAATTACGATCTTTGCTCCGTGGCCATCAGACGGCAGGTATCCATGGCTGCATTGGAGACGTTGCGCAGATGGGTGCGCAGGGCTTCCTTACTTGCCTCCAGATCCCGCTTGCGAATGCATTCGATGATATGCAGGTGCTCTGCCAGGCGTGCGCTGCTGCTCCGGGCTGCGTTCCGTGCACTGCAGCGGCGCACCCATTCCACCTGATTGTTCAGGATGGAGAGGAAGGTGGCGGCCCGGCGGTTGCCGCACTTGTCCACCAGCATCTGATGGAAAGCCCGGTCCGCATCGTGATATTTCTCCCAATTGAAGGGCTCGTTCCGCTCCAGGAAGCTTTGCTCCGCCCGGTCCAGATCTGCGTCAGTGATCCGGGGAAATGATTTTTCCAGCGCGAAGAGCTCAAATATGGTCCGCAGCTCATAAATCTCTTCCACGTCATAGGGAGTGATCACGGCGACAAAGGTACCGCGACCGGGATAGCTGGTCACGATTCCTTCGATTTCCAACTGGCGGAGGGCCTCCCGGATGGGGGAGCGGCTCATCTGCAGGTTCTGAGCAAGCTCAACCTCCTTCAGCGGTTCCCCCTGACGAATCACACCGTCCAGTATTGCGTTTTTCAGGTACTCATAAGCGTTCTTTGTGCGGTCCATATGCTCCACTCCATCCGTACATAGTGTCGACATGATGTATTATATATTGATTATCTAACTTTTGTCAATATGAAAACATGGTTTTTTCATTGTATTTTCTTGACAAATTATATTAATAAGCGTATAGTGGCGCTGTCAGATTGTCGACAATGAATCGGCAACATATGGAGAGCGTAAAAAGAATATTCTGAAGATCGGTAAGGGGTGGTGGATGATGACACATATCTATCCTTCCGCACAGGGGTGTGAAGATCGGGTCTTGGAAGGCTTTCGCACGCAGGCTTCCGCAACGGTCCATGAGGCGATGGGACGGCGCGGAGCCATGGATCCGGAAATCAAGCCGCTGGACCGGAGCATGAAAGTGGTGGGCCGGGCGCTAACCGTGAAGTGCCATCCGGGGGATAACGTCATGCTGGTGAAGGCGATCAGCATGGCGCGCAAGGACGATGTAATCGTGCTGGACATGGGCGGACTTCGGGATATCGGCCCCTTCGGCGAAGTGCTGGCAACAGAATGCAAACGCCGGGGCATGGGCGGCCTGGTGTTCAACTGCTGCGTCCGGGACAGCGAGGAAATCATCCGCATGGGCCTTCCGGTATTTTCTGCCGGCCTGTGTATTCGGGGAACGGTGAAAGCCTCCCTGGGCACAATCAATCATGTGATTACCTGCGGCGGCCAGATTGTCCGCCCGGGGGACCTGATTCTCGGTGACGCGGACGGCGTGGTGGTTGTGCCGGCGGAGGAAGCGGAAGCGGTGCTGGCTGCCAGCGAAGCCCGGGTCCGGAAGGAAGAGGACATCATCCGCCGCCTGCTGGCGGGGGAAAGCGCTTTTGACATTTACAACTATCAGCCGCTGATGGAACGGCTGGGCTGCGTGGAGCAGAAAGCAGAGGAGGAGTGATTGCTGTGTCGGATCCCACTTTCAATGAAAAATATCGTGCGCGCCTGGAAAAGCTTTCTTCCACAAACCTGTCCGACGCTATGGATGCTCTCGGATTCCGGGGATACACCTTCGGCATCCGCCCCATGCGCGAGTGCTGGCGCAAGGTGGTGGGACAGGCGGTGACCATGCGGATGACTTCCGCCGGACAGGTCACGCCCAAAACCCACCTGGGTATGAACGCCATTGCTGCGGCGAATCCCGGAGATGTGATCGTCATCGATAATGGCGGGAGAATGGACACCTCCTGCTGGGGCGGGATTCTGGCGAATTCTGCAAAGGCGAAGGGAGTGGCCGCGACGCTGATCGATGGCTGCTGCCGGGACCTGGACGACTGCATTGACGCGGATTACCCGGTATTCGCCCGGGGGACTGTGGTCTGCACAGCCCGGGGCAGGGTGATCGAGGCGGAAACCAACGGGCTGATCAATTTCGGCGGCGTGCAGGTACGCCCGGGTGATATTGTCATGGGAGATTCCAGCGGGGTGGTGGTGATTCCGCAGGAACGGTTGGATGAGGTGCTGGTCAAGGCTGAGCAGCTCTGGCAGAAAGAAGAGGACATGATCGCGGAGATCAAGGCGGGAAACGATATCCTGTCGGTCGATGCAAGATTCGGATACAATGCCATGCTTAAAAAATAAACAACCGGGAGGAAAAATCTCATGACGGAGCAGCAGAAAACGATTGTGGAAAGATTACGGAAGCTGGATACCACCTGCCTTTCCGATGCCATGGACAGACTGGGCATTCCCTGCGGGCTGGCCGGCATTCAGGCGGTGCATGCGGGGAAGCGGATCTGCGGTCCGGCCTTCACGGTGCATTATGTTCCCTGCGGCCTGGTCAAGGGTACAGTAGGAGACTTCCTGGATGATGTGGAGCCGGGCCAGGTGGTTGTGATCGACAACAGCGGGCGCACTTACTGTACGGTCTGGGGCGATATCATGTCCATCGTGGCAAAGATGAAGGGGATCGAAGGCACCCTGATCGACGGTGTCTGCCGGGATCTGCCCGCTCTGCTGGAGAGCGGCTACGCGGTTTTCTCCAAGGGCCATACGATGGTTACGGGAAAGGACCGGGTGGAAGTGGACCGGGTTCAGGTTCCGGTCGGAATTTCCGGAATCCAGGTGAAGCCCGGGGATTATATTCTCGGCGACGATACGGGAGCCATCGCGATTCCGGCAGAGAGAGCGGAGGAAATCCTGACCATCGCGGAAGGCATCGATGCCACGGAGCAGGAGATTATCCGCCTGGTAAAGGAAGGCATGCCTCTGAAGGAAGCCCGCAGACTGACGGGATATCATCATCTGCAGACGAAGGAGGAAGCAAAATGAGCGTCCGGGAATTTGCGCAGAAGCATGGATATGACTTTGGACATATGACCATCGGTCAGTGCATCGAAGCCGCGAAGGAACTGGAGATGCGGGTCGGGGATGTCATCATCGAAGAGGATGCGGATTTTGAAGGCATTTCCCGGGAAGAAACCGCCCGGCTGATGCGGGAGGCTTTTGCCCATAACCTGCGGGCCTGCGAGATGGGCCTGACCACGGCGCACTCCAGCCTGCTGGGAGAGATCGGCCGGGAGCTGGACGGGCCCGATGCGCCTAAAATCATTGAGGATCCCTTTGTGAACCGGGTGGTGGTCTGCACCCTCGCCGCTCAGGTGGGAAATCATACCATTGGCCTGCGGCCCTGCGCCGGCACCGGGGATTCCTGCCCCTATACCGGATTTGCGAAAGCCGTGATGGAGTTCTATCCCGGGGAGGAGGAGCTGCTGAACCGGATCCTGGCGGTGATGCTGAAGGTGGGCGGCATGTATCGGATCGGAAAGTGCACCACGGGCTGCAATATGGAAGGCCTGGGCGCCGGCGCCTGCGCTACGGCAGCTGCCTTTGTGGAGCTGGCCGGCGGAACACCGGACGCCATGGAAACCGCTATGACCCTGGCCATTTCGCCGACCATCTCCGTGCCCTGCACGCCCCGGGTTCTTGCCCCCGGCCTGTGCGCCACCCATATCGGCGGCGGCGTGCTGATCGCTAAGCTGGCCAGCCAGCTGGCCATGCATACCACCATTCCCTGCGGGATCCCGGTGGATGTGATGATCGCCATGGCGGCTCAGTGCCACCTGGCTTCCGCCGAACACGTGGTGCCGGTAACGATCCGCTATATGGAATCCTTCTTCAAGCGGGATAAACGGGTGGAACAGTACGTACGTCCCGGCGTGGTGGAAGCGGAAGCACAGCGGAAGGCGAAGGTGATGGTGGATGCCCGGAAGGAAGCATCAGATCTGGCGTCCCGGGCGAATCTGATCACGCATCCCTTTGCGGACGCAACGGTGGGCGGCACCAGTGAAGGCGTCGGCTCCCCGACCAACTGTGCCCGCCTGGCTCATTTCCTGGCAAAGGGAAAGATTACGGGCGTGAAGGTGGAATTCTGCCCCGAAATGTTTGCCCGCCGCACCATCAATCTGCCCGGGGTGCTTATGGCTGCCGTGGACGGCTGCGGAACGGATGACGCCAAAGCCTATGAGTCGATCCTGGGCGAAGTGGAAGCCCGGGGAATCAAGGTGGATGTGGTGGAGGTTCCGGATGTGCCCCAGCTGCAGCGGGTTACGGTATATGCCACCGAGCAGGATTCCTTTGTGGATACCCTGAACCGTGCCGGGGCCCGGCTGGTACTGAGGGACGCTTCCGCCCCGCGGGAAGAAGTGGAAGCCCTTGCCAAGAAGCTCAACATTGTGATCATCGACCGCTGAGCAGTTTCCGGGGAGGTTTCATTCCATGGCGACCATGTATGAAAAGATTATCTCCGCCCGCCTGGATCCGGCGGAGTCCACCCCGGATACAGCGTTTGTCCGGGTGGACGCCGTCATGACCCATGACGTGGGAACGGCCGGTGTGGCTCCGCTGCTGCGGGAGCATGGAATCCGGAAGCTCTGCCCTGAAGTGCGGCTGATCACAATCCTGGATCATTTTGTTCCGGCCTGCAATGCGGCCCAGGCAAGAAGCCATCAGTTGACCCGGGAATTTGTGCAGGAGTGGCAGGTCAAGGATTTCTATGAGATCGGCCGGGGCGGCATCTGCCACCAGGTCATGCTGGAAAACGGCCATGCCCGGGCAGGCGGCCTTGTGGCCGCGACGGACGCACATGTGACAACCTATGGCGGTGCAGGCTGCCTGGGGCTTGGTGTCGGTGTGACGGACGCGGCGGTGGCGCTGAGCACCGGCCGGATGTGGCTGCGCAGACCCCGCCTGATCGGCGTTGAACTGACAGGAAAACTGCGGAAGCCGGCCGCGGCGAAGGACCTTGCCATCCTGCTGCTGACCCGGTTCCCCTTCGAAACGCTGAATTATTCCGTGCTTGAATTCTACGGGGAAGGCGTGACGGAGCTTTCCATGGATGAGCGGTTCTGCCTGTGCAACATGCTTTCCGAAGGCGGAATCAAAAGCTGCCTGGTTTCCTGCGACGGGCGGACCGAAGCCTACATGAAGGCCCATGCCCGGGAGCCCTATGAACTGCTGAAACCGGACAGCGCGAAGGATTATGACCTTACGGAGAAAATCGAACTTTCCGAAATTGTTCCCATGGCCGCGTGTCCCCATCATCCGACCAACGGGTGCCCGGTTTCCTCCCTGGAAAAAATTGCCATTCAGCAGGCCTTCCTCGGCTCCTGCACCAATGGCCGACTGGAGGATCTGAGAACGGCGGCGGAGATTCTGAAAGGCAGAAAGGTGCATCCCGCGGTCCGCATGGTGGTGACCCCGGGATCCCAGCGGATCTATCTGGAAGCCATGCGGGAAGGACTGCTGGAAATCTTCCTGGAGGCGGGAGCCATGGTGACCCATTCCTCCTGCGGAGCCTGTATCGGCGCCTCATCCCTGCTGGCGCCGGGGGAGGTCTGCGTCAGCACCTCCAACCGGAACTTCAGGGGCCGGATGGGCAGCGTGGACGCGGAAATCTATCTGGCATCCCCGGCCACGGTGGCGCATTCCGCCATCGCGGGATACATCACCGCGGAGGAGGAAGATTCATGAGTGATTTTACCCGTCGGGCCCGGATCGGCGCTGTGCTGGGCGATCATGTGAACACGGACGTCATCTATCCGGCCCGCTATCTGACCCTCTTCGCTCCGGAGGAGGTGCGGAAGCATCTCTTCGAGGACATTGACCCGGATTTTGCCCGGAGAGCGGCCGGAAGCGCCGTGCTGGGCGGAATCGATTTCGGCTGCGGATCCGCCCGGGAGCAGGGGCTGACGGCCCTGAAGCATGCCGGGGTGGAGATGCTGATCTGCAAATCCTATTCGCGGGCTTTCTATCGGAACGGCTTCAATCAGGCGGTGCCCCTGTTCATCGCGGACTGCCCCGAACCGCTGGAAAATCTGGGCGGCCCCGGAGACGAGCTGGAAGCGAATTTCACCACCGGAGCCCTGAAAAACCTGACCAGAAACATTTCCTTTGCCTGCTCGCCCACTCCGGCCTTTCTTATTCAGCTGCTGGAGAGCGGAGGCGTCTGGAACTATCTGAAGCAGAAAACAAACCTGATGCCGGAGGGAAGCCTATGAAAACCTATCGATTTGCATTGCTGCTCGGAGATGGCGCCGGCCCGGCCCTGTGCGCCGGAGCGGAACGGCTGCTCCGGGCTTTGGGGAACCGCTTCGGCTGGCAGCCGGAGATTCAGACGCTTCCCTTCGGCTGGTCCGCCTATGACCGGCTTGGGGATCCCCTGCCGGAGGAAACGGTTCAGGGCATTACTTCGTCCGATGCGGCGCTGATCTTTGCACTGCAGACGGGAGGCATGCCGGGGATGACGCCGGTGGGCAGGCTCCGGAAGGAACTGGGCCTGTTCGCCGAAGTGCGGGAGGCGGTCTCCGGCCCTGAAGCAGACCGGCCGGGAATCCGGATCGCTTTCGTCCGGGAAATCACCCAGGGCTTCCTGGCGGACCGCAATCTTTTCCGCGGCTGCGGGGAATGGATGCCGGACGAGCATTCCGCACTGAGCCTGCGGGTGATTACCCGGGAGGCCAGCAGCCGGATCGCGGCCTATGCCTTTGATTATGCGGCCCGGGCAGGATACGGCCTGGTCACGGCTGCCCACAAGGCCTCCATCCTGAAGCTGACTGACGGGCTCTTCCTGGAAGCCTGCCGCGCGGAGGCGGCAAAGCATCCGGAAATCACCTATGAGGAAGCCAATGTGGATGATCTGGCGGGAGACCTGATCCGGAAACCGGAACGCTATGGAGTGATTGTAACCACAAATCTCTTCGGAGATATTCTTTCCGATGAAGGAGCAGCCCTGGTGCGCGACCGGTGCGCCGGGATCAATATCGGGGAGAAGAGCCGCGTATATCTTCCGGTGGTCCACAAAGCCAATCCGGAGGCGGCTGCCCGGGATGCCTTTGCCTGCGCTCCCGCCATGACGGCCCTGGGCCTGGCCTTGCGGGATCTGGGAGAGACGGATGCTGCCGCCCTGCTGGCCCGGGCGGCGGAAAAAGCGGAAGAAAAAGGATTGACCGGCTCCCGCTTCCTCGCTGAAACGGAGGACGGGATCAACGGTTGACTGAAAAAAGCCTGAGCGCTTTACGAGATGAAACGGAGGGATCAATATGGCAGATCTGAGAACTCATCTGGGACCGCTTACCCTGAAGAACCCCCTGGTTGCCGGCGGCGGCCCGCCTGCGGGCACCGTTCAGCACATTCGCAACTGTGTGGATGCCGGGCTGGGAGCGATCGTGACCAAAACTGCTTCCACCGTGTGGTATCTGCAGCGCTATCCGCGGCCTTACTACCGGATCCTGGATTACAAGAAGGATCCCCAGCATCCCTACGATGATCCCAAGGATTATTTTTGGATGCACCGGGAGCACAACTCCTGCTATGAGCCCATTCCCTTCGCAGAGATTATCCGGGAGGCTGCGCCTTACTGCAAGGAGCATGACTGCAAGCTGATCGGCAGCTTTTCCTGCAAAACCCTGGACGAGTGGCGGCATATTGCCTCCCTGTACGAAGAGGCGGGCTGTGACGCGCTGGAGCTGAACTTCTGCTGTCCCTTCCCGCCGGAAGGACTCAGCAAGAGTGATCAGGACAATCACGTGGGCATCTATTACACCATGCATCCGGAAGCCGCGGAGGAAGTGGTCCGGGAGCTCCGGAAGATCATCCGGATCCCCCTGTTCGTGAAAATGAATCCGGATGGCCACAGCTTTGTCAGCGTGGCGCGCAGGCTGTATGAAGCCGGCGTGGCTGGGGTGACCATGTTTGCAAACAACAAGACGCTGCGGGTGAATATCGAGACCGGAAAGCCTGAGATTTACGGTCCGGGGCCCGGCACCGGCACGGGCATGAAGCCCATCAGCATGCGCTGGGTGGCGGAGGTTGCCACCGGCGTGGAAGGCTGCGCGGTCATGGCGGGCCGCGGCGCGGTGGACTGGAGCGACTGCGTGGAGTTCCTGATGGCCGGCGCGGACGCGGTGCAGTATTGCTCGCCACTGATGATCCGGGGATTGCGCTGCGTGCCGGAGATGCTGCGGGGCCTGAACGATTTCCTGGACAGGAAGGGTTATGCCACCCTGGAGGAGATCAAGCATATGGCCCGGAAGCAGATCTATTCCAACAAGGATCTGATGGAGAAAGTAAAGCCGCTTTACGCCAGCGTGGATTACAGCAAGTGCATCGGCTGCGGACGCTGCTGGCACTCCTGCTTCTATGATGCCATCAAGGTGGTGAAGAAGGCGATCATCACCAAACAGAACTGCGCCGGATGTACGCTCTGCTCCCAGGTTTGCCCGGTGAACGCGATCTATATGACGGAACGGGAGGACGACAAATCCCATTTCCAGGCGCTGGCATCTGCCCATCCGCATCTGGCGCCGGAAGGCTTTTTCGACAAGGAGGGTTAACGTGGCAAAAGATTTACGTACCTACCTGGCCCAGCTTCGGGAGAATTGCCCGGAGGAACTGCTGGAGATCGAAAAGCCGGTGGACTGCCGCCTGGAGGCGACAACGGTGCTGCGCAAGCTGGAGCTGGAAAACCGCAGCCCCATGACCGTTTTCCGCAATCCCCTGAACCTGAAGGGGGAAGCAAGCGCTTTTCCGCTGGTGTTCAATGCCTTCTCCACAAGACAGAAGCTCTGCACAGCCGTGGGCATGCCCCGGGAGGAGGCAAAGATGCCCCTCTCCCTGGAGATCAACCATCGGTTCGCCAACCGGATTCCGCCGGAGGTTATCCCCGCGGAATTCGCTCCGGTGAAGGAGGTCCGGCTTCAGGAAGATGAAGCCAGCTTCCTGGAGCTTCCGATTCCTGTTCATCATACCTTTGACGGCGGTCCCTATATCCTTGGGGGCACGATCGTGACGAGAGATCCGGATTCCGGTCGGTTCAATCTGGCGATGATCCGGATTCATATCAAGGACGCCCATACCGCGGTGATTCATGCGGAGCCGCATCATCATACGGGAATGATCATCCGTAAGTACGGCGAGCGGGGAGAGAAAGCCCCCTTTGCCGTGGTGATCGGACATCATCCGGGGTTCTATCTGGGGAGCGTCTGGGAAGGCCCCTTCGGTACGGAGGAATATGAGATGGCCGGAGCCGCCCTGGGAGAGGCGGTGCGTCTGGTGCCCAGCGAAACCTGGGGAGACCGGATCCTGGTTCCCGCGGATGCGGAGATGGTGCTGGAATGCGAGGCGGACTGGAATGACAAGCAGTCCGAAGGCCCTATCGGGGAGCATACCCGCCACTACAAAAACCGGCGGAACGGTCATGTGATCGAGCAGAAGGATCCCCTGGTGCGGCTCCGGGCGATTACCCACAGGAAGGACGCCATGTACCAGAGCCTCTTCATCGGTCACGCGGAACACTGGCTCATCGGGTCCGTGCCGAAGGAGGCTGTAATCTATGAGAAAGTGCGCGCCGTCTGCCCCGGTATCCGGGCGGTTCATCTGACCCCCGGCGGCTGCGGACGCTATATCTGCTATCTTTCCCTGAAACAGCGGGTGGGCGGCGAGGCCCGGGACGCGATCCTGGCTGCCTTCGTCAGCGACTGGCATCTCAAGTACTGCGTTGCCGTGGATGAGGATGTGGATATCTATTCCGACAGCGAAGTGCTCTGGGCCATTGCCACCCGCACTCAGCCGGACCGCTCCACCTTTGTGGTGCCTGGGGTCATGGGTGCGACGGTGGACCCGACAGTGGATTCAAAAACCCGGATCTCCTCCGTCATGGGCATCGATGCCACGAAGCCCTTCGGGCAGGATTTCTCCGATGTTTGCGAGGTCCCTGTGGAGCTGCTTGCCAACATGAGACTGGAAGACTATCTGTCCTGAGGGAACGCGTGAAAAACGTATCAAAGCGGAAGTGGGTCCGCTTCGAGAAATAGAAAAAGAAAGGAAGGAATCCCATGAAAAAACTGCTCTCTCTGTCTCTCGTGCTTTGCCTGCTGCTGGGCGTCTGTGTGGCGGCCGGCGCGGACGGCTACCCCTCTGCCCCGATCACGGTGATTGTCTGCCGTGCTTCCGGCGGATCGGCGGATGTGATCGCCCGTCAGTTTGCGCCGTTCCTGGCGAAAGAACTGAACGGAAACGTGGTTGTGGAAAACGTGGACGGCGGATCGGGAGCCAATGGCCTGACCAAGGCCTGGCGCGCGGATCCGGACGGCTATACCCTGGTGCTGGGCAACTTCCCTTCCTATGTGCTGAACGAAGTGGTGGAAGGGGACAAGGCCTATGAGATGAAGGGCTTCCAGCCCATCGTCGGCATCTCCGGAAATGAAGGCAACGTGCTGATCGTTCCTCCGGACAGCGCTTTTACGACGGTGGAAGAGCTGGTTGCCTACGGCAAGGAGAATCCCGGTGCCCTGAACATGGCCGTGACCAGCGGTATCTCCAACAGCGCTCTGGCCCAGGCCATGTTCCTCAGCCAGAGCGGCATCGAAGTGAACTCCATCCCCTATGACAGCGGCAACAAGTGCGCCAATGCGGTCATCGGCAAGGAAGTGGACGTGGCGGTTTGCTCCGGCACGGCGATCTATACCGCGGCTGCGGATGGCACGGTGCGTGTGCTGGCCACCTTCGGTCCCAAGGAAGATGAGAGCCTGCCCGGCGTGCCCACCTTCGCTTCTGTGTATGGCGAACAGTATGCCTATGACGTGGTGATGGGCATCCTGGCTCCCAAGGATACCCCTGAGGATGTGCTGACTGTTCTGCGCGAAGCGGCCTACAAGGCGGTTACCAGCGAAGAGTTCAAGCAGCAGGCTGCCAGCTTCAACATTGTTCCCCGGACCGCGGAGGAGCTTTACGATGTGATCCTGGGTGCCTATACTCTGGGCGAGGATGCCAAGGATCTGCTTGCACAATAATCTGACGGACTGACTCTATAACCATTCCCCGGGGAGGCGGCTGCAAAGCCGTCTCCCCGGGCCCTGAAGGGGAGGTGCCTGTATGAAACGCGCAAAGCGCTTCCTGAACGTGGAAAACATCATTCTTTTCCTGATCGGCGCTCTGTCTGCCTATGTCTTTTTTACAGCTTTCGGATTCCGCAAAGCTCAGTCCAAGCTGATGCCGCAGGTGATCTCCATGGGGACCTTGGTCTGCTGCATTATTGCCCTGGTGCTTCGGATTGTGGCGGTGATTCGCGAAGAGAAGAAGGCGCGAGCGGAAAAAACGTCAGTGGAAAAGGAAGAATCCATTTCGGAGACGGCCCAACCGCAGAAAAAAGAAAAAGCAGCTGCCTTGAAGCAGGCAGGAACCATGATTGCCGCCGTGCTCTATGTGGCGCTGCTGGAGCCGCTGGGGTTTGTTCTTTCGACCCTGTTGGTGCTGCTTGGCCTGCCGGCGGCCCTGGGGTACCGGAAATGGTACATTATAATTCCCGTGGCGGTGATACTTTCCGTCGGCCTGTTTTTCCTGTTTGAAAAAGTCTTTTATGTCAGGTTGCCGGTTGGTCTCCTTACTTTTCTGCGATAAGGAGGTGCGTGAGTTGTGGAAAGCTTGCTGCAGGCATTGTCTCTGACAAACATTTTCAATCTGTGCACCGGTACGGTGCTGGGAATCCTGATCGGCGCGGCGCCAGGCTTGGGCCCTGTCTTTGCACTGGCAATTCTGCTCCCAATGACCTATACAATGGAAGCGGCCACCGCGATTATCTTTATGAGTGCGGTTTATGCCGGCTGCGTTTACGGAGGCTCCATCTCCTCCATTCTGCTGAACACCCCCGGAACGCCTGGCAATGTGGCGACCTGCTTTGACGGTTTTGCTTTATCAAAACGTGGCGAGGCGGGCAGAGCCCTTGGAATTTCTACCTCAGCTTCTTTTGTCGGCGGAATTATCGGCGTGCTCTCTCTGGCTTTCCTGGGTCAGATCCTGGCGGAGTTTTCCCTGAAGATTCATTCGGCAGAGAACTTTATGTTGGCTTTTGCGGGCTTGTGCCTTGTGGCGGTGGCTTCTAAGGGAAATTCTCTGAAGGGTGTCATCATGGGTGGCCTTGGGCTGATGCTGACCTTTGTTGGCCGCAGTGTCGTGACCGCAGAGCGGAGGTTTACCTATGGCACTATCTACCTGGAGGATGGAATCCAGTTTGTGCCCGTGGTGATCGGCGCCTTTGCCCTGGCCCAGGCTTTTGTTCTGGCGAAAGAGGAAGGCTCCATGTCTGCGAATGCGGCCCATGTTTCCGGCGTACTGGACGGAGTTCGGGATGTGATGAAGCATCCGATTGTGACGCTTCGGTCCGCGATCATCGGGGCGGTGATCGGCATCGTTCCCGGCCTTGGAATCAATGCGGCATCCTTCATTACCTATGTTGTGGAAAAGAACAGGGCGAAGGATGCAGCTACCTTCGGGGAAGGAAATCCGAAGGGACTGATTGCTCCGGAGGCGGCCAATAATGCGGTCACAAGCTCCGCGTTGATCCCGGCATTCTCCCTGGGCGTGCCCGGATCGTCCTCGGCGGCATTGTTCCTGTCCGCGCTGAGCATTCACGGAATCAGGACCGGGTATTCCTTCTTCACGGAGAACGGAATCCTTGTGCAGGTAATAATTTGGGGAATGATCCTTGCGCAGTTTGCCTTTGTTTTCTTTGGCCTTCTGGGTGCAAAATGGTTCGCCAAGGTCACGAAAGTACCGAATTCTCTCCTGGTCCCCATTATTCTGGTTCTTTCTGTGATCGGTGCATATGCCTCCCGGCGGCAGATCCTGGATGTGGTGGTCATGCTCCTGGCAGGAGGAGCCGGATTTGTGCTCCAGAAACACAAGTTCCCGCTGTCCTGCTTTGTGCTGGGCTTGATTCTTGGAAACCTTGCAGAAGATAATTTCTGCCGTGCGATGCTGCTTTCCAGAAATTCCTTCTCGATTTTCTTTACCCGTCCGATTTGCCTTGTGATGATCGTGATCATTGTCGTTTCCTTTGCCTGGCCGTTGATTAAAAAGATCTGGAAGAAAACCAGAAAAACAGCCTGACCCTGTGTTTGAATCCGGCGTGATCTTGATTATAATAAGGGAAGGAGGGTGACGAGATGGAACGAAAAATAATCGTGGGAATCAGCGGTGCGTCAGGCGCGCCGCTGGCAGTGGATGTACTGAAGTCCTTGCATCAGGCTGGAGTTCGGATCCATCTGGTCATCACTCCCGGCGGAGAAATGACGCTGCGCCATGAATGCGACTGTTCCCCAGAGGATCTTGCCCCGCTTTGCGAGCAGGTTTATTCTCCGGATGCAATGGACAGCGCAATTGCGTCAGGAACATTTCGCACAGACGGCATGATCGTGGTTCCCGCCAGCATGAAAACAGTTGCCGGCATCGCAAACGGTTATTCTGACAATCTTCTGCTGCGGGCTGCGGACGTGACTTTGAAAGAATGCCGGCGTCTGATTGTGGTGCCTCGGGAATGTCCGCTCAGCGCCATACATCTGAGAAATCTTCTGACTTTGAGCCAGGCCGGAGCAGTGATCGTTCCACCAGTGATCAGCTTCTATTCCCATCCGGAGAACATCCAGGAGATGATGCATCATATTACCTGCAAAATATTGGATTTATTGAACTATCCGACGAAAGACTATCACCGTTGGGAAGGTTCATGAATAACTGAATGATGGCATGCAAAACAGCCTGAACTGCAGAGATATGCGGTTTAGGATGTTTTTTATGAAGCTAGCCTCTTTTTGTCTGTTCTGAGATTGCATTTTCTTCTATCCGACATGGACGAATTGGCAGGAATATGCTATCCTATTATATGGGAAAGCGCGCCCGTTCTTTTTGTGCGCCTTTCCTGCCAGCAAACCGGCCATCCCGGAATCGCGCCCACGGCCGTTCCGGGCGGGACCGGCGTTCACAGCGGAGCCCTAGCGAAACGCCCCCTGCGTTCCGCACGGCGAAGCTGTGCGTTTTTTTAGGAATAAAAGAGAAACGGAACGAAAAGACCGTCCCCGTTCCCGGCGGAACGAAGCGACCGTTCCTCCGTTCCGGAAAGAAGGCAAAAGAATTGAAAAAGATCTGGAACAGCCTGGCCAAAGACCTGTGGATCGTACTCCTGGACATCATCGCGGTGAACATGTCCTACTTCCTCGCTTTGATGATCCGCTTCTTCGATGGGCGAAAAGGGGTTGAATGCTTTGCCTGAAAAACAGGGCGATACGGCAACGATTAAGACCGGATAGGACAAAGAAAAAGTCGAAAAACTACAAGTGACCAGGACAAAAAGGGTATCAGACA
>CAZRLU010000038.1:0-14526 GCA_964600995.1 uncultured Oscillospiraceae bacterium
GGTTCGGCCTGGTGCGGATCCTGACGGACGTGGTGTTCGTGCTGATCGGATTCCTTCTCGGGGGACGGGCCGGCATCGGAACCATCATCTGCGCTTTCCTGGTGGGCCCGGTGGCGGAGTTCTGCATGCCCTTTTCCGGGAAAATGGTCAGAGCCTGCCTGGCGGAAGGAACGAAGGACTGATCAGAAAGGCGGGAAGGGGAAAAGCAGGGCGTGACTGGCCCCGGTTCGCTTAAAGATTGCCTTGACGGTGTTTGTCCGAAAGCATATAATTGTAAAAAGAATCTTTGATTGATGCAGCGGCGCATACTGCGGCTTTCACCGCACATTTTCAGATGATCCCTTCAGAAGCGCCTGCTTCCATTTTCCAAAATTTATGAAGGCTGTGACAGGAGCATGAAAAAGAAAGCCGAAACCTCAACCGGCGTGAAGGATTCCTCCATCCCGGAGCAGGATCAAGGAGAGGAAGCGATGACGGACGAAACGCAACGGCCTGTGAAAAAGCACAGAGCGTTGCGCGCTTTTCTGCGCATCTGTCTGATTCTGGCAGCCATAGCCCTGGTATGCGGAGGGCTGGTTTTTCTTTATGCCGGATACACGAGGACGCACTATGAAATCACTTTCTATCAGGAAACCTCGAAAAAGGTGAGCCGGAATCTCCGCCTGGTGGTTCTGTCGGACATCCACAACCGGGAATACGGAAAGGATAATGAGACGCTGATTTCCGATGTGAAAGCCCTGAACCCGGATCTGGTTTTGTTTGCGGGGGATATGATCAATTCCTGGAGCGATGATTACGAGCCTGCGCTGCGCCTGATCCGGTCGCTTTCTGCGGAGTTTCCCTGCTACGGCGTCATGGGCAACCACGAAAACCAGCGGATTTATCAAAGCGGGGATACACGGTTGCCCGGGCTCCTGGAGGAGGCGGGGCTGATCCTGCTGAGAAACCGATCGGAGACCATGACTATCGGGACAGACAAGATACAGCTGATCGGCGTGGAGGGAACGAGCGGCGGATTCGAGGAATACGGCGGCAGAGCCGCGCTGGACAATACGCCCATCGATCCCGGCGCATACTGCATTGTAATGACGCATATTCCCATCCTGTTCGATCATCAGCTGTCCGACTACAAATTTGATCTGGGCATTGCCGGGCATACGCACGGCGGCCTTGTGAACCTTCCGCATTTCGGCGGCCTGTACAGCGACGAGGAAGGCTTTTTCCCCACCTATTATGCCGGGAAGTACACCCTGAGGCAGCAGCAGTCTCTGCTGATCAGCAGGGGGCTGGGCGATTCCCGCTCCATTCCACGCATCAACAACATGCCGGAGCTGATGGTGATTGACATCAACTGGTTCTGATCATAGGCGCTTCGCGGAAGCTGAAAACGGGAGCACCCACCCCGTGGACAAACCGGAAGAAAAAGGAGACGAATGAGGACGGAAAGACAGAGAAAA
Organism: uncultured Oscillospiraceae bacterium; assembly: GCA_964600995.1. Lineage (GTDB taxonomy): Bacteria > Bacillota > Clostridia > Christensenellales > Aristaeellaceae > Aristaeella. Next base: position 1,458 of record CAZRLU010000038.1, read on the forward strand.
TGGCTGTGGCCCCGGAAAGGGAGTTTCTCCCGCGGCGGAGGAAGAGAATGGGTCAGCCTGCGCAAGACCTTTGAGACCATCGCCAGGCGCAAATGGCAGGCGCTGGCGCTGTTTCTGGTGCTGTGCCTGGCTCTGAGCACCCTTTTCTATGCCCGGAGTCTGCGCACAGCCAGCACGGTCGTCTCCATGGAATATGAGGAAGCGGCCAAAGGCCTGACGCCGAGCCAGACGCGTTTCAACATGTTTGAGATTCAAAGCGCGGAGGTCATGGAGAGACTGATCGATTACGCGGGGCTGCGGGGCGAGATCAGCGCGGAGGAGCTCAGCCGATGCATCCGCATCGGCGCGACCCACGGCAGAAACGTCAGCGGAAACGAAAACTATATCAGCACCTCCTATCAGATTGAGTTTACGGGGACCGATAAAATTCGGAAGAGAAGCGCGGAAGCAATGCTGACGCTGCTGTGCAAGGCCTATCGGGAGTTCTTTGTGGAGCATTACGGCATCAATCACTCCATCCTGAATTTCGACATCGCCGATCTGAAATTCAATGACGAATACCTGCTGGCGGCGGATCTGCTGGAGCTGAAATGCGAACAGCTGCGGAAATACGTGCAACTGTGCAGGCGCTCCAACAAAAACTACCAGGACCCGGACACGGGAATCTCCTTTGCTGCGCTGGAGCAGCGCATTGAGAACTTCTTCAACTATGACATGGCCAGGCTGCGCTCCTATATCATCGAAAGCGGAATCGCCAGCGACAAGAAGAGCCTGAACGCCATGCTGGAATACAAGATCCGGATGGACAGCCTGGATTACGACAAGATGATGGCGGCCTATGAAGAGGACAACAACGGCATCAGAATGTATGATACCGCCATGAGCGGCGTGGTCATGATTCCCACCCAGGACATGAATATGCAATTCTACATGTCCCGGACGAAGACGGGAATGGACAGCCTGGCGCTGCATGCCGACGTCCAGCTTCTCGGAGCAACGGAAAAAACGAAGGAGATCGATTACAAGAGCTATCTGATCCGGAAAATGCAGGCAAGCCACCCGGGAACGGCGCAGGTGGAAAAGGCAGACGCCATGATCAGGCAGATGACAGAGACGCTTGAAAAGCTGGCGGGAGATATCCGCGTGGTGGACAGCTCCTATGCCAGCTATAAGGCGCGCAATTATCTGAGCTTTCATGACAGCCACCAGCGTTTTCTGCAGCGCATTGAACCGGTCAGGACCCTGGGAATCGCTTCCGTGACGATGGCCCTGCTTTTCGCGGCTGTGTTCCTGCATAATCTGATCAAAAGGGAAAAAACGCTATGAAGCAATTCAGTATTCTGCGGTATATCAGGCAGTTCAGCCTGCTGATCCTGGTGATCACCTTTGTGGGCTCCGTTGCAATCTACCGATACGGGAAGTCCAAACAGCGGTATGTGGCCTCGGCGGTCATCCGGTACACAAACACCGGAGCCAAGGAAGGCTTTACTCCGGACGGCAGCCCGCTGAACGTGGAGGAAATCCTTTCCTCCACGGTGATTGACGCGGCGCTTCAGAATCTGGGATACCAGGCCAACGTGGAATCGATCCGGTCCAACTGCTATGTGGAGGAAATGATTCCGGAAAACCAGCAGAAGCTGAGCGAGGTGCTGCTGGAAAAGGGAGAGGAAAACACCTACAAGCCGGATACCTACCGGGTGGTGTTCGTCGGCGGGAGTACAACAAGCGAGAGCTATGCCTGGAACGTGCTGGACGCGATCATCAAAAACTACTGCGAATTCTATACCGAAAAATACGTGGAGGAGCAGCTGCACAACAATGCGGCATCCGCCCTGGCGGACGGGGACTATGACTTTATCGAAAGCGTGCAGATTCTTGACGACGCAGTGGCCCGGATGCTGGACTACCTGCTCGCCCAGCGTTCAACCCGGCCTTATTTCCGGTCCATTGAAACAGGATATACCTACAGCGACCTGTATAACATTTACAAACTTATTTACAATTACGAAATTCCCGGGCTTTATGCCACGATCCTGGAGAACGCCGAGAGCAGCGATATCGAGGTGCTGAAAAAGCGGATGACGCAGGACTGCGAGGATCTGCGGCTGTCCATTGACAACCGGCGCCGGCAGTCGGAGCATCTGAAATCGCTGATCGATATCTACAGCGACCGCAACAAGGAAATGATGGATTATCACTACCACAACGCCAACAGCCAGGACAACGGCAGTGAATATATCCTCAAGGACGTGGAATACGACCAGGAATTCAACGATAAGGAAACCACCTACGACGGCCTGATCAGCGAATACGTGAACCTGAACGTCACCATCCGGCAGAACGAGTTGGACATGGCCCACAAGGAGTATCTGCTTTCCGTGTTTGACGAGGCGCTGCAGACCGAAAACCGGAAGACCCGCAGCACGGAGGAGATCCAGGGCATGATCGACCGGTGCGCAGAGATGGTGACGGAATACTACCAGTATGTTGAAAACACCGGCCGGGAGCTGAACCGCTATCTCAGCGCGGACTATCTGACCATGGTCAGCAGCATCAACGTTTCCTCCACGGTCAATCTGAAGCTTTATCTGGTCATCGCGCTGGTGCTGTTCACCGTATTCGGCGTGGCCGGGGCCATCCTGGTGGGCCGGGGGCTGGATTTCATCGACTATTTCCTGTATGTGGACAAGACGGTGAACCTGCCGAACCGGGCCCGGTGCGACGTTTTCATCAGCGAGAAAGCGGACCGGCTGCTGGACAAGGAGTTTGCCTGCCTTGCCCTGCGGATGGAATCCCTGAGTGAAATCAGCCGTACCTTCGGCCGCTCCACGGGCGACGCGGTGCTGAAGGATTTTGCCCAGATTATCAAGAGCTTCGGCGACCTGTACGGATTTGTGGGGCATAACGGCGGCGGAAACTTTATCGCCTTTTTCTCCGGCTGCCCCGACAAAAAGGCGGACGTCATCCTGGAAGCGATTGACCGCAAGGTGACAGAGTACAACGGCAGCCATCCGCAGGCGATCCGCTTCTCCCGGGGCAAGGCTGTTTCCGACGAAGACGGCGTGTTCGAAATCCGGCAGCTTCTCCGCCTGGCCCTGCAACGGATGAATTCCACGGAAGCGAACTGACGATCCTGTTCTCCGGCCGGAAAACAGCAGAAGGAGGAAGCGGATGGCATTCACGCGAGTACAGACCGGCAATGCTTCCCCGGAGCTGCCGGGCACGAGAAAGGTTCCGCCGGGCATCGTGGCTTTCCTTGCCGTGGCCTGCACCGTGCTGGCAGGTCTTGGAGACTGGAAGGTACTGAACGACGCATTGAAGGGCCTGCCGAAGGTGATTGCGCTGGGCGCAATCGGGTGCGCATTCCTGAATTTTTTGGTGGAAGCGGATTTTGCAAATTTCAGAAAGGCCGTCAGCTATTTTCCGGTTTTCCTGCTGCTGATTCTCCTGTATGCGGTGGTCAGCATGTATATCTGGACTACGGAGCTGACGGACAAGGCCCTGATCAGCCGGGGCGCCCAGAAGATCCTGTTTCAGCTGATCACGATCATCTATGCCGTATGCATGTGCTACATATTTGAATCAAGCGCGGTAAACGTGCTTTTCTTCTGCATGTGCGCCACCAACGGGGCCATCATGCTGCTGGAAATGCCGAAGTACGGCCTGACGGAAAGCATTTCCTCCGTGATCACCTGCGTTGTGACCTTCGGCGAAGCGGAGGGGTACGTGCGGGATCTGGAAATACACGATATCACCTTCCTGTTCGGCCAGTTTCTGATCTATTACCTTTTATTTGCCCCGAAGGAGACCAGGAAGGAAAACCGGCTGCGCTGGCTCTCCGTATTTCTGTGCCTGTTTTTCATGCTGGTCGGGCTGAAGCGAAGCGCCCTGCCGGCGGTGGCCGCAGTGTCGGTTTATACGCTCTTTGTTCGCAGGACAAAGCGTCCGGACAGATGGATCCTGGGCACCGGAATTGTTCTGTTCCTTTTTTTCTACATTTATCTCTACCTGGTCCGGACAGGCATCCTGGTGGATTTCCTGGAATCCCTGGGGATTGATCTGATGGGGCGCCGCCTGCTCTGGAGCCTGCCCAATCCCTATTATGAGTTTTCGCCTTTATGGAAGGGACTGGGGTTTGAAGGCGTGACCGAGCTGATCGGGATCTGGTATGATTCCGGAATTCTGAACCATCCTTACCCCCTGCACAACGATATCCTGAAGCTGTTTATCGAGCTGGGAGCTCCCGGATTCACGCTGTGGGCGGCGATCAATTACATTCTTTATCCGATTTACTGGATGAAGCGGCATGGCCGGCAGACCGGTATGCTTTATATGGCCATTCTGATGTATATGACCGTGACTTATCTGACGGACAACACCGCGCTGTACTTCTGGAGTTCCGTCGGGCTGAGACTGATTCCCATGAGCTTCAGCTACCGCGCTCCCGAAAGGAAGCCGGAGAGGAGCTGGAAGCCGCCGACCGCAGAGGAAGCCGCCGCCGAAATCCGGGCGATTGAGATGGGGAGGGAACTTTGAAATGCGCCGAAAAATAAAGCGACTGATGATTTACCTGAAAAACGCTTTCCTGATGACGGCGCTGCGGCCCGCGGCCGCCCTGCTGCGGAGAACCAGCCGGACATACCGGCATCTGTGGCTGGTGTCCGAGCGGGGCATGGACGCCCGGGACAACGGCTACTGGTTTTTTCGCTACCTGCGCACACAGCACCCTGAAATCAACGCCTGCTATATCATCGATCCAGGCAGCCCGGACTATGACCGGGTGGCCCGGCTTGGCGGCACGGTGCGCCAGGGGTCGCTGCGGCACTATCTGATGTACCTGGCGGCGGACCGGCTGGTGAGCAGCCATGTGCAGCCGGCTGCCCCGGATCTGATGGTCTTTTATCATCTTCGCCAGGCCGGTATCCGTCCCCGGGGGAAGCAGGCTTTCCTCCAGCATGGCATCATCAAGGATGAGATGCAGTGGATGCGCTATCCCCGGCTGAAGGTGGATTTTTTCGCCAGCGGCGGAAAAATGGAATACGATTATCTCCTCCGCGAATTCGGGTTTCCGGATGGCGTGGTCCGATATACCGGGCTGTGCCGCTTCGACAATCTGATGCGGGGCAGAAAGCAGACCCGGAAGCTGCTTGTGATGCCCACGTGGCGCGGCTCTCAGTATCCCCGGGGCGACGCCTTCCGCGAGACGGCTTTCTTCCGGCATTTTCAGGCGCTGCTTGACAGCCGGGAGCTCCTTCAGATGCTGGAGGAATACGATCTGCAGCTGATCTTTTATCCCCATATTGAAATGCAGCAGGAGCTGGAAAGATTCCGGTCCCCGGATCCCCGGATCATCCTGGCGGACTGGCGATCCTATGACGTGCAGACCCTGCTGATGGAGTGCTGCGCGCTGATCACGGATTATTCCAGCGTCTTTTTTGACGTGGGATATATGGAAAAACCGGTGATCTACTACCAGTTTGATCAGGAGGAATTCCGAAAAATCCACTACCAGGAGGGCTATTTTTCCTACGAAAAGCATGGATTCGGCCCCGTGGTCAAGGAGGAGGAAGCCCTGCTGAAGGCGCTGCGCCGCTGCGGGGAGAACGGATTCAGCATGGAGCCGGAATACCGGGCGCGGCTGGAGGACTTTTTCCCGGTGCGGGATGAAAACAACTGCGAACGCACCTGGCAGATCATTGCAGGACTGGGGGAAAAGCCATGAGGACAACGCTTTTCAACGAAAGGGAGGAGGGCGTGCTCCGGGACACATGGGCCTTTCATGACTGCGATTTTCTGTCCCGGGAATCCATTTTCAACCACCCGCCGGAGAAGGACGTGTCCGTCATCGTACCCTGCTATAACGCGGAGCGGTTTCTTCCGGAATGCATCCGAAGCCTTTCCGCCCAGGAGGCCGCCTGCAGCTTTGAGGTGATTCTGGTGGACGACGGCTCCCGGGATGGCACCGGGGCGCTGGCGGAGGCGGCAGCCGGAGAGAACGGGATTTTCCGCTGCATCCATCAGGAAAACGGCGGAGCTGCCGCAGCGCGCAACCGGGGAATGCGGGAAGCCCGGGGAGAGTACCTGCTGTTTGTGGATGCGGACGACGTGGTGTCGGCCAACTACGTACAGGCTTTGCTGGACTGCACCAGGGAAAGCGGAGCGGACATCAGCGTATGCTCCTGGTACGCTTTTGCCGGCGACGGCAGGCAGTATAAAACCGTTGCCTGGGGGGATACGGTCCGGACAGCGGAGCTGAACGGCACGCCCTGGGGGAAGCTTTTTCACCGGAAGCTGTTGGAGCACCTGCTCTGGCCCGAGGGCTACTGGTATGAGGATACGGTGCTGGCTTTTCTGGTTTATCCGAGGACGGCGCGGGTTGCAGCCACCAACCAGTGCTTCTACGGCTACCGCAGCAGCCTGCAGAACGCCACCCACGCGGGAAGGAAATCCCCCAAGGCCCTGGACAGCTTCTACATCACCCATTTAATCCTTCGGGCCATGGAGACGGAAGGGCTTGAGGGATGGCTGAACACCGGGGAAGGGCAGACAAGGCTGACCGACCAGTTTTATCTGAACCAGTGCCGGATCCGGAAGCTGCCTGCCGCATGCCGGAGACGGGTATTCACCCTGCAGAGCGCCTTTGCACGGCAGATGAACATCCCGGCAGGGCTGCGGGCTGATTCGACGCTGTATGCGGCAGCGCTGCGCAGAAACAGCGCAGCGCTGGGCTGGCTGGCGGTTCGGCTGGAGAAGGCAAGCAAGGTCATGAAGCTTCTGACCCGCGGCGCCGGAGCGGCGGGCAGGAGAAAGGAGCAGGAAAGATGATCCGTGTGCTTCATTCGGTAAGCAATATGGCCCGGGCAGGAATCGAAACCATGCTGATGAACTATTATCGTCAGATGGACCGGCAGCAGATTCAGTTCGACTTTCTGGCCAACAAACCCGATCCGGGAGAATATGACGGGGAGATCCGGGAGATGGGCGGCCGGGTGTTCGTGAGCCCGGGGCTGAATCCGCTGCATTATCCGGCCTACAGACGATTTGTAAAACAGATTCTGAAGGAGAACCCTGACATCAGAATCGTGCATGCCCACAATGAGGCCATGGGGTATTATGCCCTGGAGAGCGCAAAAAATGCCGGCATCGGCGTGCGCATTGCCCATGCACACAACACACAGATCATCCGGGATTACAAGTATCCGCTGAAGATCGTGTGCAAGCAGTTGCTGCTCGGCGCTGCCACGGATTACTGGAGCTGCGGTCGGGACGCGGGGATCTACTACTTCGGCCGGGAACGGTGGGAACAGAACGGATTCATCCTGCACAACGCGATCGATCCGGAACGTTTCCGGTATCAGCCGGAGACACGCAGCCGCATCCGGAAGGCACACGGGCTGGAGAAGAGCTTCCTGCTGGGCCATGTGGGGCGCTTCAATCTGCAGAAGAACCACAGCCGCCTCCTGGATATTTTCGCCTGCGTGGCGCGGACCGTACCGGAAGCCCGGCTGGTTCTGATCGGGGTTGGCGAGCTGGAGAAGGCGACCCGGGAGAAGGCTGCCGCGCTGGGTCTTTCGGAGAGAATCCTTTTTCCCGGCCAGATGCCCAATGTGAACGAATGGTATCAGGCGATGGACTGCTTTGTGCTGCCTTCGCTGTTTGAAGGCCTGCCGGTCGTGGGCATCGAGGCCCAGGCCGCCGGGCTGCCCTGCTTTTTCTCCGGGGAGGTCACGGACGAGGTGCTGGTCAGCCCGGAAGCCTGCCGGATTCCGCTGGAGGACAGCGACGAGGAATGGGCACGGAGAATCCTAGCCTGCCCGGAAGCCGCAGGCGACAGGACCCGGGGCGCCGAATACGTGCGCCGGGCAGGCTATGATATCCGGGAAGAAGCCGGGAAACTGCAGAAAATCTACCTGGAGAAGGCGGGAGTCCGTGCATAGCGTCAGAAGCTCCGGAGAAACCCGCGACGGGAGAAAGGGCGGATATCCCGCCCGGCAGACGGATGGAAAACCGGATCAGACAAAACAGGGGGAAGGCAGTATGGCGGCAAAAATTCCAGAAAAAACAGAAAACAGGCCGATGCGGATCGCCATGATCGGACACAAGTTCATCCCTTCGCGAAACGGCGGGGTGGAAGTGGTGGTCGGCAATCTGGCGCCGCGGCTTGTGCGGATGGGGGACACGGTGACCTGCTACAACCGGACGGACGAGGAGGCCAAGAAGGCCGGAGAAAAAAGACCCCGGGAATACAAGGGGGTCCGGCTGATCTGGACCCCGACCATCCGGCGCCGGGGGCTGGCGGCCATGTCTTCCTCGATGATCGCGTCGGTGATGGCGGCCTTCAGCCGGTACGACCTGATCCATTATCATACGGAAGGTCCCTGCGTGCTGTGCGGGCTGCCGCGGCTGTTTGGAAAAAAGGTCGTGGTTACGGTGCACGGTCTGGATCATCAGCGGCAGAAATGGGGACGGCTCGCCTCGGCCTATATCCTGCGGGGCGAAAAGGCGGCGGTGCGCCACGCGGACCGCATCATCGTGCTGAGCGAGGGAGTACGGAACTATTTTCTTGAAAAGTACGGGCGGGAGACCGTGCTGATTCCCAACGGCATCGAACCGGCGCAGCCGAAGCCGGCGGACGAAATCACCCGCCGTTTCGGCCTTGCCGCCGGCGGGTATATCCTTTTTCTGGGACGGCTGGTGCCGGAGAAGGGAATCCATTATCTTCTCAACGCCTATCACTCGCTGCGGACGGATAAAAAGCTGGTGATCGTGGGCGGTACTTCGGACACGGACGCCTATGTGCAACAGCTTTACGATATGGCGAAGGGGGATCCGCGCATTATCTTCACCGGGTTTCAGCAGGGAGACATGCAGGCGGAGCTGTACTCCAACGCGTATCTCTATGTGCTGCCCAGCGATCTGGAGGGGATGCCGCTGACCCTGCTGGAGGCCATGAGCTACGGCTGCTGCTGCGTGACCTCGGATATCGGCGAATGCACCGGTGTGATGGGGTACGGCGGCCTGTCCTTCCCGAAGGGGAATACGGAGGCGCTGGGCGGCCTGCTGCAGGAGCTGTGCGATCATCCGGAAAAGGCGCAGGAATACCGGGAAAAAGCCCTGCAGGTCATTTCCTCCAAATATACCTGGGAGGATATCACGCAGAAAACCCGGGACCTGTACTGTCAGATCCGGGACGGAAGAACGCCGGTGTAAACGGAAACAGCCGGCCTTTCCAAGGAGAATGTATGAGCAAGGAACAAAAAGCGGGGATCAAGCTGGAGCGCGGTAAAAACGCGGCCCGGAATGTTCTTTTCGGAGGAGCCTACAGGGTCTTCGCCATGCTGGCCCCCTTTGTGATGAGAACGGTGCTGCTGTACCAGCTGGGCGTGGACTTCCTGGGGCTGGACAGCCTGTTTGCCTCTGTGCTGCAGGTGCTGAACCTGGCGGAGCTGGGGGTTGGCAGCGCCATGGTGTACAGTATGTACAGGCCGATTGTGGAGGACGACCGGGAAAGCCTGTGCGCGCTGCTGAACCTGTACCGGAAAATCTACTACGGAATCGGTCTGGTGATCCTGATCGCCGGGCTTGCCATCTCCCCGCTGATTCCCTCCCTGGTCAGCGGCGACGTTCCTCCGGGAATCAGCCTTCACACGCTGTATTATCTGAACCTGGGCGGCACGGTGCTGTCCTACTGGTTTTTCGCCTACAAGGGATGCCTTTTCGACGCGCATCAGCGGCTGGACGTGGCCCATAAGCTTCATCTGATTGCGGACACGGCGAAGTATGCCGTCTCCATACTGATGATTTGCGTCTGGCACAACTATTATTACTATCTCATCACCCGCCTGGCCTTTGAACTGGTTTTCAATGTGCTGCGCTTCCGGTATGCGGGGAAGTATTATCCGGATATTCAGCCCCGGGGCACGCTGGACCCGGAACGGAGGAAACAGATTCTCGCCCGGGTCCGGGACCTGTTTACCGCACGGCTCGGCGGAGTGGTGATGAACTCGGCGGATGCCTTGGTGATCTCCGGGTTTCTGGGGCTTCATCAGCTGGCGATCTATCAGAATTACTACTTCATCATCTCTTCTCTCCGGGCCTGCCTGGAGGTGATCCTCTCTTCCTCCCTGGCCGGAATCGGCAACAGCCTGCTGACCGAGACCGGAGAGAAAAACTACTGGGACTTCCGCAGACTGACCTTTATTTTCTGCTGGATCACCGGGCTAGTCTGCTGCATGCTGATGGCGCTGTATCAGCCCTTTATGGAGCTGTGGATGGGGAAGGATCTGCTTCTGCCCATGAGCGTCGTGGTCAGCCTGGTGGTTTACCTGTATGTGGTGGAGGTAAACCGCATCACCAACATCTACAAGGACGCGGCGGGAATCTGGCACGAGGATCGCTTCCGCCCGCTGACGGCGGCCATTGTGAACGTGGTTCTGAACGTCATCACCATCCGGTATATCGGCATTTTCGGCGTCATTTTCTCCACGGTGATCGCCTTTGCGGCGGTGGAGCTGCCCTGGCTGATCCGGGAGCTGTTCCGGCTGGTATTTCCCAGCGGTTATACCGGGGCGTATGTGCGGCAGCTGCTGAAATATCTGCTGACGAGCGCCGCGGTATGCGCTGTGACCTACGGGAGCTGCGCAGTCCCGCAGATGGGACTGATTCCCACGCTGATCGTCCGCGCCCTGCTTTCCTTCATCCTGCCGAATCTGCTGTTTCTTGCCGCGTACAGGCGGACGGAGGAGTTTCAGGGATCCCTGGAGATGGCGGACCGCCTGACCCACGGCAGACTGAAGATTCTCAGACGCCTGAAGAGATGAAGGGGAGGACAGAATATGAAGCCAAAGCCTGATGACCGCCGCGTGCCCCTGATTTCCGTGATCGTTCCCGTGTACAAGGTGGAAAAATATCTGCACCGCTGCGTGGACAGCCTTCTGGCCCAGAGCTATCCCGAGATCGAGGTGCTTCTGGTGGATGACGGCTCGCCGGACGGCTGTCCGCGGATCTGCGATGAATATGCCGGACAGGACCGGCGGGTCCGGGTGATTCACAAGCCGAACGGAGGGCTGTCCGACGCCCGGAATGCCGGCATGGACGCGGCCCGGGGAGAATATATCGCCTTCGTGGATGGGGACGATTATGTGGAGCCGGAAATGTATGCGGCCATGTATCAGGCCCTGGCGGAGAGCGGGGACAGGCTGGCCATCTGCGGATTCAAGAAGGTTACGGATGAAGGCGCAGTGAAAAGACGGACGGAGATGCACTTTCCACCGCGCCTGACGGAGGATGAATTCTGGTATCAGCTATTCTTCCGCTTCCGGGATCTGGGCACCGTGGCCTGGAACAAGCTCTATCACAGCTCCCTGCTGGAAGGGCTGCGCTTTCCCGTGGGGGCGATTCATGAGGATGAATGGCTGGCGCATGAGTATATCAGCAGAGCCGGACATGTATCCGTGGTCAACCAGTGCCTGTACTGCTATGTGGTACGGGAGGGCAGCATCACCGCTCAGGCGCTTTCTCCGAGATCGCTTGCCATTTTCGACGCTTTCACCCGGCGGCTGTCCTATTTTGAAAATGCTGGAAAGACAAAGGCTGTGCTTCTCAGTATGCGCAACTATGCCCACTGGGTCGTTCTTTTCCTCAGCGACTGGCGCAGCATGCCGCAGTATGCGGAACAGAAATCGCAGATCAAGGCTTCCTTCCGGACAATGATCCGGCGCTACAGGGAATATGCCGGAACGGTTGACCGCCTGTACTGGGAGAGCGCCCTGCGGTTCCCCGGCCTGGCAAGGCGCCTGATCAACTGGAAGGAAGCGCGGAGAAAAAGACAGGCCCGGGCCTGAAGGAGAAAAAAGGATGGACAAAGGAGAAAAAACGGTATACTCTTAAGACATGCAATCCAAATCAATGCCGGTACGGTCGGGAATCAGATGACAACGCGTTCTGCTGAAAAGACGGCGCTGCCTGGTTAAAGGAGTTTGAGGCATATGTATAAGAAAAAAACCAGCGGCTGGTCCCAGCATATGGATTTCATGGGACTGGACATCCTGTGCCTGGAGCTTGCGTGGCTCGGTTCGTCCCTGATAAGAGTCCCCTTCGGGGAGCTGATCAGGGATATCAACTTCTGGGCGCTGAGCATCGGGATGGCATTCATTGACCTGCTGATCATGGTGCTGATGGATTCGTATCACAGCGTTATCCGCAGAGATTCCTATCGGGAGCTCGGCGGGGTGCTGAAACAGACGGTATATCTGACCGTGGGACTGATTATGTTCGTCCTTATGCTGAGAAACGATGCCATCGATCTTACACATGTGCTGATTCCCACGCTGCCTGTCTATATCCTGCTGTGCTTCAACATGCGCGTGCTGTGGAAGGAGCATCTGCGGAAGCGCCTGCATCTGAAAAACCGCACAGGCATGCTTGTGGTGGCAGAAAAAAACCGCCTGCGGGACGTGATCACCGCCCTGATCAATCACAATTACAACAGCTATCGGTTTGTCGGCGCGGCGCTGCTTGAAAACGAGGGCGACATCCAGGAGGCGGAGAAGGAGCTGCAACATATCATGCAGGGCGATCAGGAGATCGAGGCCCTCAGCGTGGTCGCCAACCGCAGTACGCTGATCCAATATCTCATCAACAGCTGGGTGGACGAGGTCTATCTGGATACGCCCGCGGGGCAGCTGATGCCGGTGGAGCTGATCAATGAGATCATGAGCATGGGCATCACGGTGCATGTGGCCATGAACAGCATGGATCAGCTGGAAGCCCGGCATAAAAACGTCGAATGGGTCTGCGGTCAGGCCACCATCACGACCAGCCTGGGATATGTTTCAGGGCGGGATCTGCTGCTGAAAAGAATCATGGATATCGCCGGCGGCTTTGTGGGCTGCGTGGTGACAGCGCTGCTCACCATCATCCTCGGGCCCCTGATCTATGCGGCATCGCCCGGGCCCATCTTCTTCAAGCAGGTGCGCATCGGCGAAAACGGAAGACGCTTCTGGATCTATAAATTCCGCAGCATGCGTATGGACGCGGAAAAGCGCACGAAGGAAGTGGCGGCCGCCGA
>CAZRLU010000039.1:0-14264 GCA_964600995.1 uncultured Oscillospiraceae bacterium
TGATCGCGGAAATGTTCATGAGCCAGGTGTCCGCAAACCGGCTGAACGAAATCTATGATACTCCCACGGCAGAAGGCGCGGAACGCTTTGCGCCGAATGGACATGATATTGAATTTAAAAATGTAGGTTTCTCCTATGACGACAAGCAGGTGCTGAAAGGCGTCAGCTTTACGGCGAAAGAGGGCGAGGTTACCGCCCTGGTGGGTCCCTCCGGCGGCGGCAAAAGCACCTGCGCAAGGCTGGCCGCCAGGCTGTGGGACATCGATCAGGGACAGATCTCGGTGGGCGGAGTGGATATTGCCACCGTTGATCCGGAAGTCCTGCTGACGGACTATTCGATGGTGTTCCAGGATGTGGTGCTGTTTGATGACACGGTGATGGAGAACATCCGTCTGGGCAAACACGGCGCGACGGATGAAGAGGTGCGCGCCGCAGCCAAGGCCGCCAACTGTGATGAGTTCGTCGAGAAGCTGCCCAAAGGGTATCAGACGCCTATCGGGGAAAATGGCGCGAAGCTCTCCGGCGGCGAGCGCCAGCGCATTTCCATCGCCCGGGCGCTGCTGAAGAACGCGCCGATCGTGCTGCTGGACGAGGCCACCGCCTCCTTGGACGTGGAAAACGAAACCCGGGTGCAGGGCGCGCTGTCCCGGCTGCTGCAGGGCAAAACCGTGCTGGTAATTGCTCACCGGATGCGCACGGTAGAGGCCGCAGATAAAATCGTGGTATTGGCTGATGGCCAGGTGGCTGAGGAGGGCAGCCCTGCGGAGCTCATGGCGAAGGACAAGAGCATCTTCCGCCGCATGACGCAATTGCAGGCGGCCAGCGCGGACTGGAGCATCTGAAAAAGGAAGATGCCGATATGTCTGTCTCATCCGGCTAATTTATACAATGCAACGTTGAACCCGGGAACCCCGGAAGCCGGGTTCAAAATGGCCTCAGGGTAGGCATCGTTAAACGGTACATGCGGGCATAGGAAAGTGCCTTCAAATGAGCCGCCTCCTGTCAAGCAGCCAGTGAGATAAAAACAGAATTGGGACAAAAAACTCTGGTGATCCAAATCGGAAACCAGAGTTTTTGTTTAAGAAAGGGATGTGGGAATAAAACACTGCTGCCAGTCAAGGAGAGGCAGATAAATCTGCCCTCCCGGCTACTTTCTATTCAAGCAACAAAATAAGAGATCCTCTTTGACTAACATCAGCGGGAACCCTTCCATGTATTTCTGATCAAAGCAATAGCGCAGAAAAACATAAACTCCCCGCAGTCTGGCGTTGATTGCCGTGACTCGGTTGCCGCGATCCATCAGCATGCTTATGAAGTTCTCAATCGTTTCAGGCGTGATTTCGTCCACATATTTACTTTCAGGCAACGACTCCAGAAAAAATCCAATGTTCTTCTCGTAATAGAGGAATGAGTACGGCGACAGATTCTTCAGTTTGCATTGCCTCATGAACGAGTTATATGCATCTGGTATCTTTTTGCGACTGATTTCATCGACCTGTTTCAGTTGGATCCTTTTCATATGATTCCCCTCCTTTAATCGTCCGTGAAATCATAGGTATTCCTGAGAAGGAGGATCATATTCTCACAGGCAAAGAAAAAGCCCTGAGATCATTGAATCTCAAGGCTTCAGTGCGGGAAACAGGACTTGAAGTCGGCCCGGGGCGTTCATAACGCACAATCATGTACCATCCGGATAAACAATGAAACCAGATCGTACCATATTGAATAACCTGGTATAACCCCGAAAAATCCTGGTCGGGGTGGCAGTAGGGGTGAAACAGAGAATCCCCGGGATGATTCGCTGAGGCATGCTGAAGTCGGGAAAGCCGAACCACCATAGTACGACGACAGCAAAAAGGAGGATCATCATGAACATCACCTACATTCCCTGCGGGGACTATCTCGTTCCGGATTTCGCCATCGCCCTGGAAACCGAATCACTCGGAAAATATGGCCGTATGCGCAACACGTACCTCCGGGAACACCGCCCGGATCTGTATCAGAATCTGGTCCTGTCCGGCCGGCTCCGGGCCTATCTGCTGGAGATCGATCAGACCTGCTGGGATCGGATGGAACGGATCATCAGCCGGATGGCTGAGGCGAAAGGAGTCGATGAAGGGCTGAAGGCTTCGGACCAGATGGGGTGGGTTGGCCGGATGAACAGCATCAGGGCCAGCGCCGAGGAAACTGTACTGGCTGAGTTGGTCTTCGGATGAACCTGCGTGCCGCCTCTTCTGGGGCGGCTTTGTTTTCCTCATTTCTGTACGAATGATGATTACTGCCATCCCCCATGCCGGCACCGGTTTGGACAGCATATGAAACCGGAAAAAAGCCATATCACGCAGCACGCAGAGATGCGGCGCGTGATATGGCTTTTCCGGTGCGGGCAGTCTGCGGCCATGGGCTTAATCCATGAGCGTCACGGCGCCGGTGTTGCGGAGGTAGTTCAGGTAGGCCACCTTCACGTCCTGGAGCTTGTCGCGGCTGACATTCAGGACAACTCCCCCGCGAAACTGCACGGCAACGCCGCTCCGGTCGATCCGCTGCACATATTTCAGGTTCACCAGATAGCCCTTGTGGATCCGGATCACATTGTATTCCCGCAGCTTGCTCTCCAGCTCCTCCATGGTGAGGCGGATCTTGATTTCCTCTCCGTCGGCCATGTAGATGATCTGGTGATACCGGTAGCTCTCGATATACACGATATCGCTGATCTGCAGCTGGCGCGTGACGGAATTGTTCTGTGTCTGGATGGCCAGGCAGCTGTCCGATTTCACCCGCAGGTCCATATACGAGCGCAGCGTGTCCGTCAGATCCCGGGTGAAATTGCTTTTGCGCACAAAACCAAAGGGATGGACGCCGAACGCTTCGAACACCTGATCCTCCCGGTTGGAGACAAACACGATGTCAATCTTCTCGCCGGCCTTCTGCCGCACGATCTTCGCCAGGTTCAGCCCGCTCATGCCCGGCATGTCAATGTCCAGGAAGAGCAGATCATACGGCACTTCACCGTCCCTGAACCGCCTGCAGAGGGCATCGGGAGAGGTGAACCGCTCGCAGAACACGGTCAGCCCGTTCTTTTCAAAAATAGCGCAAACACGGTCGCTGACAGCGTCGCAGATCATCCCGTCGTCGTCACACACTGCGTACCTGATCCTGAGCATGCCCGTCCTCCCCTTCGCCGCAGGTCAGATCCATCATCACGTCGGACAGAAACTCATTGTCCTCCACGGCGTATCTGACGCAGCCGTTGTATTTTTCCACAATGCGTGCCACGATCCGATGGCCATAGCCATGGCTTTGGGGATCGCGCTTGGCTGTTTTCATTTTGAGGATTTCCCTGGGATCCGCGCTTTCCGGGACAGGGTTGACAACGCTGATGAACAGGTAGTCGCCGCTCACGTAGATCTTGCAGTCCACGCAGCGGCGTTCCTCCTCCACTTTTTCGGCCGCTTCCAGCGCGTTGTCGATCAGATTGACCAGCACGCGGCACAGGGCGCTGCTGTCGATGGGGAGCGCAGCCGGAACGCTGATCTTGCTGGTCAGTTTGACCTTGCCCGTCGCCGCCTTCATGTATTCCATGTTCATGATGGAATCGATCAGCACGTTTCCGCAGGCGCTCAGGCGCATGCCGGTGTTGCTGCCAAACCAGTCGTTCATGGAGGCAAAGAACGCTTTCAGCTCGTCATATCGGCCCTCGTCCAGCATGATCTCCATCACCCGGAACTGGTTCTTGATATCATGCCGCAGGCTCTGCAGGTTGGTGACGGCCTGCTGGGACAGCTGTAGCATCTGCCTGTCCGCTTCCAGCAGCCGGTTGTCCAGGGTGAGGGTGATCCTCTCCTGGTGCTCCTTGCACTGGTAATACACCATCAGGTAGCCGGAGAGCGACAGGATGTACACCATCACCGGAACCAGCAGAATGAACCACTGCAATTCAAGATCGGTCCTTCTCTCGCCGGAGAGCATGCGGATGCAGAGGATCAGGAAGGCAGAAACGGCGTTGATGGCGATGCTCCACGCGGAGGCTGCCGGGATCTCCTGATAGCGGTACAGGGAGTGGCCGCGCAGAAACACCGAGAACAGGACGATCAGCATCGCGGCCAGGACATGCACCCAACGGTAGACCGGGCGGAACGGGTCATCCTGGAGCAGGTTGGGGATGGCAAAGCCGATCTCGGACATCGCGAACACCGCGGCCAGCAGGGTGACCCCCATGATCCATTTCCCGAGGCGTCTCTCACGGCGGAAGAGCGCATAGTACACGACCAGCAGAAGGATCCAGTTCAGCTGATAGTTGATGGCCCAGAAAGCCCTGAACATCTGAGCCGAGAAAAAGGTGGCCAGATGGATGAGGATTCCGGCCGCGTACATGGTCAGGAACTGCCCCGCGGCGTGCAGACGGTCACGGTTCGTGTGAAAAGGCACCCGATAGGCAATCAGCAGGGATGCGATCACCGCGGCCAGGCGAAAGGCCGTATCCCACCCGAATTCAAAGCTGAAGAAATCGACAAGAATCTGCATGGTTTTCCCTCCCCCGCAGTGGAAAAATCATATCACTTCCGGATTCATAAATCAATCAGGCAGCTGCGGAGGGCGGCGGCGCCTTCAAGGCGGAATCCGGCAAACGCCCGGCTGTCGCCGTCCTGCAGCATGCGGACAGAGACAGCCGGGCAGAGAGCGCTTATGCGGCTGACGAATTTCTCCCGGCCTTCTTCCAGGACATGGCCCACATGGCCAGCGCACCGGCAGTGAGCACAGCCAGCACGATGATGGCGGCCAGCAGCGCGGTCTGCCACCAGGGCGTCGACGCGGAAACCAGGGATTCGCCGGACAGCCCGTTCATGGCGCAGCTGTAGTTCGCCACGGCATACAGGATGCGGTGGGAAGCTTCCCGGACGCGGGCGGCGAAGGACGGATCGTTTTTGAACTCGTCCAGCGCAGCAGCGGAACCGCTGCCAAGGTAGCAGTCTGTTCCCCTGGGCAGGCCGTCCTTGTAGGTCATGTAGATGGCGCCGTTGGAGGAGGCCATGTCGGTGATGCAGTAGCCGTCGAAGCCCCACTCGCCGTGCAGGATGTTCATCAGCAGATTGCGGTTTGCGCCGGCCCAGTCGGTGCCCACGCGGTTGAAGCCGCTCATCACGGCATGGGCGCTGCCCCGATCCGCCGCCAGGGAATACTGGAAGGGAACCAGCATGATCTCCCGGGCCTCCTGCTCGTTCAGCCAGATGCAGATGCCGTTGCGCTCGCTCTCTTCGTCATTGAAGGCAAAATGCTTCACGTGGGCGATCACGCCCTTCTCCTGCATGCCCTTGACCTCGTGCATGGAGGCAATGCCGGAGAGGTAAGGATCCTCGGAGAAATACTCCGCGCTGCGTCCGCCGAAGGGGGTGCGGTGGATGTTGACGCCGCCGGCATACAGGCCGGTTTTGCCCGATGCACGGGCATCCTCGGCCAGCATGCCGCCCACCGTGCGGAACAGGTCCGTGTTGAAGGTAGAAGCCCAGATGCCCTCGCAGGGCATGGACAGCTTCGCCGTGGAGCTGACCACGCCGATGGGGCCGTCGTCCTCATAGGTTTCCGGCTTGGAGACGGAGGGGACCGCCACGGTGGTGAACTGGGCGTTGGTGACCAGATAGGCCTGTTCCTCCCAGGTCATCTGGTTCAGCAGCGCGTCCCAGTATTCGCTGTCATACGGCAGGCCCCGCAGATCGGCCAGGCTGCGCCCGTTCTGTTCACCGTACACGGGCATGGCCGCGCCGTCGTCCGGAATGGGTTTGCCGCTGGCAATGTCCGCGCGCATGGTGTCGTTCTCAATGGTCAGGTTCACCAGTTCCCTGGGCCAGGTGCCTTCCCAGTCATTGCGGGACACATAGGTGACGCTGTAGTCCTTCAGGCCCTCATACCTGTTGACATCGGCGAAGGACAACTGGTTGGTGATCCTGCTTCCGGTGGACGCGGAGACCGCATAGGACAGGTCCAGCTCGTCCACGGTGACGATGCCGACCATGTCCGCGCGGCCGTCAGCGTCCATCCGCCCGTTCGCGGCGGCAGTGACGCCCTGGGCGGCCAGGAAGTTGTTGGCGGCCCCGTGGGCATCCCGCGCGGCGGTCAGCAGATAGCTGCCGGGCTCCACAATGTAGGTCTGGTGACCTTCCGTGTCATAGCTCTTGAAGCTTTCCCGGGACACGTTCACGGTGACGGTCTCGCTGGCGCCGGGAGCCAGCAGGCCGGTCTTCGTGAACCCGGCCAGCTCCACAGCGGCCTTCTCCACGCCCTTCTCCCGGTCATAATCGGTATAGGGCTTCTGCAGCCAGATCAGCACTGCTTCCTTGCCGGGGGTGCTGCCGGCATTCCGCACGGTGACCGTCACGTCATAGCTCTTCCCGTCCGGCGCTGCAGCGACCTGACAGCCGCTGTATTCAAAGTCCGTGTAGGACAGGCCGAAGCCGAAGGGATAGGCGACGTCCTTCGCATAGGCATACTCGCCCGCGCCCGCCGCGCCCAGCACATAGTCCGTGTAGCGGGTCTCGTAGTACCGGTAGCCGACGTAGATGCCCTCAGCGTAGATGCCGTAGTACATCTGCGTGGCGTTCAGGCCTTCCTCCTCAAAATCGGCGTAGTACTGGGAGAAATACTTCTTGTTTAGGCTCAGGAAGGCGGAGGCCGGGCCGGACAGGTTATCGTTCAGAAAGGTGTCGGAGAGGCGGCCGGAGGGATTCACCCTGCCGCTCAGCACGCCCGCTACCGCGCGGATGCCGGCCTTGCCGACGTTGCCCACCCAGACGCAGGCATCCACCTCGATGTTTTCATCCCGGAGGAAGTCCAGCTGCAGGGTGGCGGAGAAGTTCAGCAGAACGATGATCTTGCGGACTTTCCCCTCCCGCTTCAGCTCGGTCAGCTGGGTCAGCACACCGGCTTCCTGCTCGCTCAGCGTCAGGTAGCTGCCGTCTGTGCTGTCGCTCTTCTTCGCGTTGATGTCCTTGCCCTCGCCGCTGTCCCGGACCAGGGTGACGACCGCCGTGGGATAATCGCCGATGGTCGCGGTCACGTTCTCCGGGATTTCGGACCAGGGCGCCTCATTGATCAGGTAGTTGCTTCCCTTCTTGGTGCGCCCGTAGCCGCAGGAACCGTACCAGTTCCACAGATCCTCGTTGACGGCGAGACCCACGCCGGTGAGGGCGTCCTTCAGCGTGCTGTAGGCGCTGGTGTCCGCCGCGGAGGAGCCGGACGCGGAGTAGTTGAAATTCACCGAGCCCGTAAGGAAGCAGCTGATCTTTTCATCGGCTGCGAGGGGCAGCGCGCCGTTCTCGTTTTTCAGCAGGACGATACCCTCGCCCTCCACCTCTTCGCAGACAGCCAGATACGCCGTCTCCAGCGACTGCGCATCCGCATAGGCTGACGGGAAGTAGATGTAGGCCGCGTCGTCGCTGCGGCTCACGGAGGCGCCCTGAACGCCCAGGGCATTGTTGATGGACGCAGCCTGGCTGACGGCCAGGGAATAGCCGCCGCCGAGGATGGTCAGCAGAGTCGCCAGCACGACGGCAATGGCTTCCCATCTCCGCACGCAATTCTTGCCGGTCATTTGCCGTTCCCTCCTTTTTTCCATGGCTGCCAGTGTGCCGTGATGGCGGCGGTCAGGCCCAGAACAATGGCCAGCAGGTACATGACGGACGTCGCGATCATGCCGGATGAGAAGGTGGTTCCGTCAATGCTGACAAACACGTTCACAATGTAGGTGGCCTGGGAGGAGAGGTACTGGATGAAGGAGTACAGGGCCAGCAGATAGGACAGGTATTTGACGGGCTTCCAGTTGACGAACAGGGAGATCAGGGAAAGCGCCGCCGCCGCCCACGCGGACCAGAGCGCGCCGGGATACAGTACGGGACTGAACTCCGTCACGCCGGTTTTCCGGTAGAGAAGAACAGCCGCGACCGCGCAGACCGCGACGGGCAGGGCGAGAAAGAACCCCAGTCCCCTGTTCTGGAAGAAAGACGCTTTTCTTTCCATGATGTCACCCTTCTCAGTTGTCGAACTCTTCCATGGACAGCTCCGCGTTGGCGTAGACACAGATGCAGTCGATCAGCGGGGCCGCGGCGTCCATGGTGCCGGTGGAAAACTGCTTCTCCGTGTTGTTGACCGTCAGGCGGATCACGTTCTCGCCGGCCTTCAGGCTGATGGTGCCCATGCCGTGGTTCGTCATGGCACGGCGGTTCAGGCTCGTCAGGTCGTCCAGGGTGCCACCTTCCAGCTCGATATCGCCGTAGGCGATGGGCTGATCGTTGACGGTGACCACGAAGGTCTTGTCGTTGAGGGAGATGGTCTTGAACTCACCGGACAGGCGCAGGAACAGCAGCGCGTCGTCCACGTCCCGGTCGGATTCGATCACGAACTCCAGGAACGCGCCGTTGTAGTACAGGTTGGTCACATAGGCGTCCCCGCTGGCCTCGCAGGCGCAGTTGCCGATCAGGCCCTTGCCGGCCACATTGCCGGAGTAGCCCTGACCCACCTTCTGCCCCACCACGTTGCAGGTATCGTCCTCGTCGGGGTCAAGGTCCGTCAGCTGGGTCTTCTCGGCCTCGAAGGTGTACACCTTCAGCCACTTGGCATAGAAATTCACGCTGCCGGCGTATTTCTTGAGCTCGTTGAAGGAGGAGGAGAAGTCTTCGTCCTCATACCAGCCCGCGAAATAGTAGCCTTCCCGCTCAGGCGTGCCGGGGCTCTTGAGCCGGGAATCATTCTCATACGTGCCTTCGGCCGCGGCTGCATCCGTACCGTCGTTGAGCAGGAAACGGTAGGAGGACTCCTCCGCAAAGGCCGTGCAGGCCAGGCAGCAGATCAGGATCATCGCAGCGAACAGCTTCACGAGTTTCATTTATCATACGCTCCTTCTTGATTCAATGAAGGAAAGCGGAGGGCCGGCTGCCCGGGATCCCCCGCTTTCGTCCAGGTTGCGTGCGTCTCCCTGTCGTTCCCCGGGAGAAGGGGGCCTCCCGGGGAACCTGAGGGGAGGATTATTCGGAAACGGTGATGGTCATCGGATAATCCAGCTCCACCTTGGAAGCGCCGGCTCCGGGAGGCGGTCCGAAGGGGCCGGGCATGGCGGCTTCCTCCGCGGTCATGGACACCACGAAGCTGTAGATGCCGGCGGCCTCGGGCTTGCCGGAGATGGTGCCGTCCGCCTCCAGGGTCAGGCCGGCAGGCAGCTCGCCGTCCTTCAGGGCATAGGTAACCGTGGCATACTTGCCGTCCGCAGTGTTGAAGATATCAGACTCGACGCGGGCAATGAAGTCCTGGCCCACGGCGGCCTTGTCCAGGTCGTCGCTGTACTCGTTCATCCGGAACGCGCCGGCAACGTTCAGCGCATAGGTGCTGGCCTTGCGGATGCAGCCGTCGATCACGAAGTTCACACCCACGGTGTATTCGCCTGCCGTCCTGGGGGTGCCGGTGATCATGCCGGTGGAAGCGCTGAAGCTCAGGCCTTCGGGCAGCTCGCCCTCCAGGCTGTAGGAGGCGGAGGAGCCCGCAGTCAGCAGCTCGTCGATGCCGACAGAGCCTTCAAATTTGACGCCCTGGGTGGCTTCGCCCCGGCGCGCTTCGATCACCAGGCCGGTGTAGCCGTTCTCGGCCACGCAGGAGTTGGCGGTCTGGAAGAGCACGTCCTTGGCGGCCTTGCGCACGCAGTACCACTGGGTGGGGCTCAGCTCGGACTTGTCGCCCGCGCCCAGCCGGACACAGTTCGCTTCCGCGTCCCAGATGCCGGAGAGGTACTCGCAGAAGGGCGTGTTGTACAGCACGATCTGGCTGCCGCCGCGGACCAGCATATCCACGTCCGTCAGGTTGATCCAGCCGATGTAGCCGTCCGTCACCAGGTAGGCGCTGACGCCCCACTCCTTCTGATACAGCCCGGTGGCCAGGTTGTAGTTGTTGGTGTTGGAGAAGCCTGCCATGCGGCCGTAGCCCACCATCGCGGCGCTGGAGTCGCCCTCCTGGAAGGCCATCTGGAACATCCTGGCATAGTTTTCGCGCATGGCCTGCTCAGGCGCCCAGGTGAAGAGGTTGCCGCGGTCCGTCTCCTGGTCATTCATGAAGGCGTGTTTGATGTAGCAGATGACGCCCTTGGACTCGGCGCCCTGCACCACGGCAGCCGCGATGTAACCGCCCTGGATGCCGTCCTGGGAATAGTACTCGTTGTTGCGGCCGCTGAAGGGAGAACGGTGCACGTCCATGCCCGGCGCATACCAGCCGTGGATGTTCTTAAGCAGCGCGATGTCGCCCATCAGGGCGCCCTGCCGGTTCGCCAGCTCCACATTCCAGGTAGAGGCGATGACGCCCTCGGAGCACCAGCAGTGGCTGCTGCTCAGGTTGTTCGGGCCGTCGGCGTCCGCGCTGCGGATCTTGTCCACGGAATCCAGCGGAGCGGTGGAGTAGCCGCCGAATTCGATGACGGAGCACAGCTCGTCCCAGGTCAGCTGGTTCAGGAACTCATCCCACTTGGGATCGTCATAGGGCACGCCGGTCATGTCGGCGAACTTGATGGGGCAGTTCTCGGGGAGGGAGACATACATCGGGAAGCGGAAGGCGGAGATGCCGCCGCCGGGGCCGTTGGCCCGCATCTGATGGTTGTCGTCGTACACGCCGGCAGCCTGGGTCCAGGAAGCCGGGATGTCCTCGGCCGTCTTGTACCAGGGATAGCCGGACTCGTCGATGAAGAAGGACTCGGTCTCCTCGATGGGGCAGGTGTCGGGGCCGACGCTCTTGTTGGAAACCGTGTAGTTGTCCCAGTAGCAGAAGTTGGCCAGGACGTTCTCCTTGAAGGTCAGGTCAGCCGCGGTGGGCGCCTTGGGGAAGGTGCCCTCGAAGTCCGCGCGGGACAGGATGGTCATGCCGCTGGTATTGTCGCCCATCATGTCGGCGGTGCGGACGTTGTTGTAGCACACGTCGCCATTCTTGGTATTGCCGTCGTAGCTGCCGTTCTCCGCGGAGAACAGGTTGCCCACTTCGTTGTGGCTGAAGTCGTCCAGCTTCATGTGGGCATTGCCGCTGAGGGTGAAGACAACCTGGTCATAGGCGTCGTCGGGATCGGCGATATCCGTCGCGCAGTCGAAGTGAGAGCTCTCCATGACGCGGACGACATACTCGCCGGCATCCAGCTCATAATCACCATGGAAGCCGTCGCCGTTCGCGTCCTCGGTGTCCCAGGAAGCCATATCCTGGACGTTGAAGGCCACGACCACGGTCTCGGAGGCGCCGGGCTGGATCAGATCGGTCTTGCTGTAGCCCACCAGGGTCACGGCGGACTTCTCAATGCCGCCCACCGTGTAAGGCGCGGTGACGTACACCTGGACGATCTTCTTGCCCGCCACGTCGCCGGTGTTCTTCACGGTCACGGGCATATACAGCTTCTCGACGGCGGCAGCGCCGGTCTCCACAGAGGAGCTGAAGGAGGCGGCGTCCACGGTCTCCGGCAGGGCCTGCGTCAGCGCCGCATCGGTGAAGATGCCGCCCGCCGTCACGGTGAAGGTCGTGTAGCTCAGGCCGTAGCCGAAGGGGTAGGTGACGTTCGCCGCCCACCACTGCTGGGCAGCCTCGCGCTCCTCATCCGTGGCGGCGTTGTTGTACATATCGAAGTACCGGGTCTCGTAGTACTTGTATCCCAGGTAGATGCCCTCTTCGTAATCCACGCCGTGATAGCCCTGGGAGTCATACTGGGTGGAGGTGCCGCTCTCGCTGCCCATGTAGGTATTGGAGCCGGCATAGCCCTCCCGGTTGTTCTGCTTGTTGCTTCCGAAGTTGTACCAGGTGGGATCGGTGGTCTGGTCAGCCATCCACTCGTCGATCATGGCGCCGGAGGGATTCACCGTGCCGTCGATGATCTGGGCCAGGGCAGCCAGGCCGCCGACGCCGGGACGCCCGATGTCGATGATGGCGGTGATGCCGTCGTCATTCTGCAGCACGCCCACTTCCATGGCATTGGAGGTGTTGAGGATCACGATGACCTGGCTGAAATGCGCCTTCACATAGTCGATCATGGCGATCTCGCTGTCCGTCAGCATCATGCTGTGCTTGATCTCCTGGCCTTCCGCGTTGACCGCCAGGGCCAGATGCTCGCCGGGAACCGCCAGCTCCACATTGCCGTTGGCCGCGGTCACGGTGGAGGCGTCGCCGCCCTCGCCGCCTTCACGGGAGAGCACGATGAACGCGGCGTCGCCGTAGGTCCGGAGGGAGGATTCCACCGTACCGGAGAAGTCCGTGATCTCGTTGCCGATTTTGGAGGAGTCGTTAGCGTAAACCTGCTTCAGGGTGGGGTTCACCTTGTAGCCGACGCTCTCCAGCGCCGCCGCCAGGGTGTCTCCGCCCTCGGAACTGCCGGACCAGGCGCCCGCGCTGTCGGAAGCGCCGGTCAGGCTGTCGGAGGTCACTCCGAACACGCTGACCCACGCACCGCGCCTGAGCGGGAGCGCGCCGTCGTTCTTCAGCAGCACGTCACCCTCCGCGGCCAGTTCCGTGGTCAGGGCGACCGCTGCCGCCTTCGCGTCCGTCATGTTGGTGAAGGATGGGTAGTACTTGCCGGCATCATCGGCATGCGAAACGCCGAGGGATACCAGCATGGCCATTGCGAGCACAATGGACAGCAACCGGTAGAGCTTCGTCTTCATAGCATGTCCTCCTTCTTCCGCTCTGTCGGACCGCGCCTGCCGCAGCCCCTGTGAGCATCTGCTGTCTCCATTATAGAAAGCGGAAAAAGGAAAACAACAAAACTGCAACCAGTTACGCTTTTCCGGGAATCACCGGTATGATCGGGCTGCGAACCGTCGATTTTTGACCGCGAACCGCACGCCGCCCCGTACACAGGCGGCGTCTGTCCGGCGGGTGGCAGAGGGATATCTTTGGGGAGATCATCCCGATGCCCCGTCCCCATGGGTTTTCCCGGCATGCCCTGACATCTCACGTTTTCTGAACGGGACATACCATCGGCACATCCGGCAGGCTGTACGATCATCTGCTGGAAACCAATCAGACCTGCCGGGAGCGGATGGAGCGGATTGTCATCCGGATGGCTGAAGCTGAAGGGGTCGATGAACGGTTGAAAGCATCGGACCAGTTGGGATGGGTTGGCCGGATGAACAGCATCAGGTCCTGCGCCGAAGAGATCATTCTGAGCGAAATAGTCTTTGCATACAGAATTGTCGAATCCCGGAAAAAGATCAGCATCAGTGAACTGATGGATCTTTTCGGCGAACGTTTCGGCATCGCTGCCCGCAAAGACAAGATTGTCAATACACCCATTTATCATGAATCTGGCAGCCATGCCCGTAAGTTTGGCGAGCTTGAACAATTCAAGGCTTCCCACTGGGCGAATATCGACTGCAAGAAGGATATTGAGAAAGCCATTTCCAGTCACTTTGATGGCTTCCGACTGGATCGGAAATGCATCGATGAAGTGATGGAGAAGTACGGCCCGGAACGGGTCAGCCTTGTGCTTGCGGCGACAGTTCAGGTGAAATCCTGGGACGGCCGCTTTTCTTCTGCCAATAAGGATTGGGCCTTCACCTTTGACTTCCCGGAAGCCAAAGATGATCTGGGCTTTGATCGCAGAGACAACTATGCGGTGACATCCCATCCCGCGATTCTGGACGGGTTCATCAACCTGGCCCGGCAGAAGATCCGGGAACTGGAGCAGCCTGCCGGTAAGGAAGTAAGCACTCCTGTGGCGGAGGCTGTCGCATCAGCAAAGCCGCAGAAAAAGAAAACGCACAGCATGGAACGCTGAGGAGGGATCCGAATGGACGAAAAGAAATTTGCGGTCATGCTGACCGACACACAGGAAATCAAGACACTGGAATGTGATCCTCAGGAAGAACTTTTTGAGATTGCCCGCGGCACCATTGGCTGTGAATGGATCGAGCTGGTGGAAGCTGAGCCACTGGCCAAGGATGGATATCTGATGCTGATCGACGAGGAAGGCAAGCTCAAAAAGGGCCCGGTTTCAATCAACTGCCTTGCCAGTGATCTGTATGGTGCAGACCGTCACGGAGACGCAATCGTCGGGAACGTGATGATTGTCCGGGCAGAAGACGAACGGCTTACGCTTCTGACAAAGGATGAAGCGAATGCACTAGCTGCCGGCATGGAGGCAATGCGCGATCAGGCTGTAGAGAAAATCTCCGCTGCCTTCGGGCTGAAACCCATCGTGAAGCCTGAACTGGAAATCGTGGATTTGTCCCGGCGACAGAGTTGCAGGAAGAATAGCATGGAGCGAT
>CAZRLU010000040.1:0-14255 GCA_964600995.1 uncultured Oscillospiraceae bacterium
TCTTCTCCCACCATGATCATCGGTGAACGATATCGGTTCACGCTGCTGACCTCAAGGCTGATCCGGATGGAGTACGACCCGGAGGGTGTCTTTGAGAACCGGCCTGCGCAAATGGTGCAAAGCCGCATCTTTCCGCTCATGCTGTATCAATCCTGAAAAACGGAAAAGAGTATTGAAATTGGCGCTGCAGGCTGCCGCCCCCGGTGTTTCCGGGATCGTTCCGGACGCCTGCCGCGCCGTTTTTTCGCGTTCATTCAGTTTCCGGCAGATAGCTGTTGATCCCATATCGGATCAGATGTATACGGCCGTTTTCCTCCGATGCCACCGTCAGCGAAGCATTCGGACATGAGCAAACCTGATTCATCCCGGCCAGCGGTCGACCGGTCCAGCGGCATTGCAGCACCCGGATCGGCGTGTGATGGGTATAGATCGCAACGGTTTTTCCCGGACTGTGATACGCAATTTCCAGGATTGCAGATTCCACCCGGTTTGCAAGCATCTCCATGGTCTCTCCGCCCGGAATGCAAAACCGGTCAGGTTTTTCCCGAAAGTTCTTCCATTCTTTCGGCCACTGTGCTTCGATGTTGAGAAGAGAGATTCCCTGCCAGCAGGGGATATCGATTTCCCGCAGCGCCGGAACCGGCTCTGTTTCGATCCCTGTGATTCTGGAAAGCGGAAGCGCTGTGTCCATAGCCCGACTCAGATCACTGGAAAAAATACGGTCAACGGAGTAATGTGCGTGGATGTATTCCGCTGCGTACTGGCTTTGCTGATGCCCCCGGGGTGACAGACCGACATCCATGTGTCCCGCAAAGAAGCCTTCCTGATTGGCCAGGCTTTCCGCGTGCCGGATCAGAAGAAGACATACAGCCATGGCATGCTCCCTTCCCCTCTAATGAGTTATCCATCTGTCGAAAAAATCCATAATCCGATGGGTGTTTTCAGCACTCTTGAAGAACGGGTCCGAATGATCCAGTTCATCAAAGTACGTCCATTCCACTTTCCCTTCGTTGACCGAAAGCAGCTTCTGCACCAGGTCGTAGCTTTGCTTCACGCTGACGGTACGATCCATGCGCCCGTGTTGCACCAATGTCGGCGGGCAGCCCGCCCGGGCATAGGTAATCGGAGAGGCCGCTGTAATCAGCTCCGGGCAGGTCCGGGTATCAAAGCCCATAAAATAGCCTTCGCAGGAGCGGATATCATCACTGAAATATTTGGGTTCAAGGCCGGTAGACAGGACCATCTCCCGGTTGTGCGAAAGCTGTGTGATCCCGTAGATATCCGCGACGGCGCTCACCCGGGAGGAGACACCCTCCTGGCCGGGCCGAGGCGCGTCATAGAAGGGTTCCCGCTCATCCGTGTACGCGGCCATCAGCACCAGATATCCCCCGGCAGAATTTCCGTAGAGGAAGAAATTCCTTTCATCCAGAGCATATTCTTCCGCGTGCATTCTCAGAAAACGGACTGCCGCCTTCACCTGAAGAATCGGCACAGGGAACTTCGCCTGATCGCTGAGAGAGTAATTCATGGAAGCCACAGCATATCCGCGCTGCAGGCAGGTCAGAAACATCTCCTGCATCTTGATCATGCTTTTGTCACCGTAGACCCATCCGCCGCCCGTCACCTGCAGCACGACAGGGAAAGGACCGTTGCCGGCCGGAAGAAAGATATCCATCTTCTCCCTGGGGTTTTCTCCGTATGAAATATCCTGATACATCCGCTGAAACAGGCTGTAATCCACATACTGGGTCCTGCGCGCCCGGGCCATCTCCAGAAAGCTGAGCATATCCTTCCTCCTTCCGGCTTCGGTTGATTCAGATGATCATGCGTTTCGCACGTTCTTCATCCTGATTCTCTTCCGGCACATACCACATGGGGCTGGGGAAGCGCAGGAAACAGTCATCTCCCTGCCGGAACATGTTGCGGTGCGGAGTCTGGATGCGGATCACCTGCTCTCCCACATCCACCAGGTATTCGGTGAAATCCGTCAGGAAGACCCGCTTCACGATCCGGGCTCGGAAGCCTTCCTCGTGGTTGATTTCAATGGTGTTGGGCCGCGTAGCCAGCACCATGGGCCGGTCACCGCCGGAGGGGGCGTCCACGGGCATGACGCTGTTTCCGCCCTTCACGTAGACCTTTCCGCCGCGAACCTCCACGTCGGTGAAGTTGCTCTGCCCCAGGAAGCTGTGCACAAACCGGTTGACGGGCTTGTTGTAAAGCTCCGTGGGCGTACCCACCTGCTGCACGTTGCCCATGTCCATGACCATCATCCGGTCGCTGAGTGCCATGGCTTCCGACTGATCGTGGGTCACAAAGATGATGGTGAAGTTGAATTCCTGCTGCAGCTTCTTGATTTCAAACCGCATGGTTTCCCGCAGCTTGGGATCCAGGTTGCTCAGCGGCTCGTCCAGCAGCATCACCCGGGGATTGGTCACAATGGCACGGGCCAGAGCGATCCGCTGCTGCTGGCCGCCGCTCAGGTTGGCGGGATACTCTTTCTCCATGCCATCCAGGCTGCAGTGTTTCAGCGCCTTGGCGACCCGGGTTTTGATTTCCGCCTTGGGAACCTTCGCTACCTTCAGGGGGAAGGCCACGTTGTCAAAAATATTCATGTGGGGCCAGACAGCGAAGGCCTGAAAGACCATGCCCAGGCCCCGCTCCTCCGGCGGCAGATAAATATTCCGGGCCTTGCAGGAAACCAGCTTTTCGCCTAGATAGATTTCCCCCTCGCTCAGGTCCTCAAAGCCGGCGATCATCCGCAGGGTGGTTGATTTTCCGCAGCCGGAGGGGCCTAGGATGGAGAAGCATTCGCCCTCCCGCACAGAGGCGTTGAAATCGTTGACTGCGGTCACCTCCCCCAGGGTTTTGGTGGTGTACCGCTTGGTGACGTGGTTCAGAACCAGCTGATCCATGCTCATACCCCCTTCCGGTCCTTGGTCACCGCCGTTACGATGGCGTTGCAGATCATGATGATCGCGATCGTAATGACGGATAGGGCAGCGGCGGGCGACATATAGCCGCCGCTGCGCAGCTGGTAGATGGCCACGCCCAGGGTTTTGCTGTTGGGGCCGACCAGCAGCACGGAGGTGGTCAGCTCACGCATGGCAGGCAGGAACACCAGGAAGAAGCTGGACAGCATCGCCGGCTTGATCAGTGGAATGGTCACATCGGTCAGGGACTGGAGCCGGGTGGCGCCGCACATGCGGCTGGCCTCCTCCAGGGAGGAGTGCACCTGCTGCAGGGAGGCGGAGCAGGACTTGAGCGTATAGCTCAGGTACCGGGCCACATAGGCGATCAGAATGATCCAGATGGTGTTATAAAGGTTCAGCCCGAAGGCGCCGCTCCAGGCCAGGATGCATCCGATGGCCAGCACCGTGCCGGGAAGGGAATAGGGCAGCACCGCCAGGATTTCCAGCACGCCCCTTCCCTTCGGTCGCACCTTGTGGATGACGAAGGAAAGCATCACGCCCAGGAACAGGCAGAGGATGCCGGCGGAAACGGCCAGGAACAGGCTGTTCTTCGCGGAGGTGACCACGGTGCTGTTCTGGAAAAGGATCTGATCGTAATTCTTGAGAGAGAAGTTTGCGATGCTGAAGTCCAGCCCGTAGGCCTTCACGAAGCTGATCAGCAGGATGATCACCAGCGGCGCCACCACCACAATCAGCAGGAACAGCAGGGAGAACACCAGCAGGGGATACTTGGTGCCGCGCAGCTTGATCAGGGCGGGGCGCATGCTTTTGCCCTTGATAATGTCGTAGCGGCCCACGTTCAGCAGCTTGTTCTGCACGATCAGCGCGACGCCCACCACCACGATCAGCAGCAGGGAAAGAATTGTGGCCTGCCGGATGCCCACGAAGCTTCCGTTGGCGGCCTCCATCAGGTCCACGATCTTGGTGGGCAGGGTATAGATTTTCTGGGAGAATCCCAGCATGGAGGGAATGCCGTAATTGGCCAGGGAGGTAATCAGCACCAGCAGCATGCCGGAGGAAATGGCCGGCACCACCAGCGGCAGCGTCACCTTGCGGATGACATAGAACTGCTTGGCTCCGGCGATGCGGGCGCTCTCCTCCAGGGTGGGATCCATGCGCTCCAGCGCAGCCACCACCTGATTGTACACGAAGGGGAACATGTAGATGACTTCCACAAAGATGATGCCCCAGACAGAGTTGATATTGATGGGAGCCTTCTTCAGGTGAAACCAGCTCATGATCCAGCGGTTCACATAGCCGCCGCGGGCGGAGAGCATCATATCCCAGGCCATGGCGCCCAGGAAGGGCGGAATCATGAAGGGAATCTTGAACAGCCAGCGCATGAATCCTTTCAGCGGGATATCGCTGCGTGCCAGCAGCCACGCGAAGAATACGCCCACCAGCGTGGCCAGAACCGTGGTGAAGAATCCGATCACCAGCGTGTTCCACATGGCGGAAACGTTGCCCTCGGCCAGCAGCACCTCGCCGAACATGGAAAAATCGATGGAGTTGGTGTTCTTGTCCCATAGGGCGTTATAGATGATCATGCCCACGGGGGCGACCACCACAATGATCAGCAGCACGAAGCACAGGATGGTCATGATCTGGTCGATGCCGAATTTTTTCCCTTCCATGCGGCGCAGATCCTTGTGCTTCCTGTCAAACATGAGCGCCATCAGTTTTTCACCTCCGCAGGGTAGTATTTTTCATTGATCAGCCGCATGCGCACCTGGTCTCCCGCCTTGTATTCCCTTCCGTCCAGGCTGTCCAGGGTGCTGCGCTGCAGGCGGAATTCCCGCCCGCCGATCTTCACGAAATAGTTGTACATATCCCCCAGGAAAACGGCCTGGGTCAGCACGCCCTCCGTCAGCCCCTGATCGTCCAGAATCATGTCCATGGGCCGGATGCCCATCTCGGCAGGGCCGTCAATCCACCCAGCCGGTCTTGTCTCGGCGTAGAGCACATCCTCGTCCAGGTGCAGATAATACTTCCCGTTCTTTTCGATCACGGGCATAAAATTGGAAACGCCGATGAACTGGAATACAAACTTGTCCGCCGGGGCTTCGATGATCTGCTCGTCCGTGCCGATCTGGCAGATGTCCCCGGCCTGATTCAGGATGACCACCCGGTCGCACAGCTGCAGGGCCGCCTCCTGGTCGTGGGTGATGTAAATGATGGTGGTGCCCAGCCGCTGCTGCATCAACCGGATTTCCACCAGCATGCCCTCCCTCAGCTTGGCGTCCAGATTGGTAATGGGTTCGTCCATGATCACCAGATCCTTGGAGGAAGTCAAGGCCCGGGCGATGGCGACCCGCTGCTGCTGACCGCCGGACAGCTGGGAGGGCATGTATTTCTCATATCCCAGCATGCTCACCTGGCTCAGGGCTTCGTGAACCTGCCGGGCGATCTCTTCCTTCGGCACTTTTTTCTTTTTGAGGGGATAGCCCACATTCTCGCTGACGGAAAGATGGGGCCACACGGCATAATCCTGAAAAACGATGCCGATGTTCCGATTTTCCGGAGCCACATTCACATGCTTCGCCCGGCTGTAATAGGGCTTTCCGTCCACAAAGATCTCGCCTGATTCCGGGTTCTTCAGGCCGCACAGCGCCCGCACAATGGTGGTTTTTCCGCAGCCGGAAGGCCCGACGATCCCCACGATTTCCCCCTGCCCCACGGTCAGGCAGAAATCGCGTACGATAGTATTGCTGCCGTAAGCCAGGGTCACATGGCTGAATTCCACTTTGTTCATGGCGTTTGGTTCCTTTCGTGTCGCATTCCTTTTGAAAAACGGCGCCCTTCACATCGCGTGCCGGGCGCCGCCGCGGACAAACTCACCGTCCGCAGTTGATCATGAATTACTTGAAGAGCGCGTCAAACTGGGCCAGCATGTCGGCACCGTTGGCTTCCATGTCCTTCCAGTCGATGGGCAGGGCAACCTTTGCGGCCTCTTCCGCATTGATCATGCCTTCGGGGATGGAGGTCTTGGGGTTGGAAACGGTCATGTTGCACTCGTTGGCCAGCACCTTCTGGCCTCCTTCGGGATCCAGCAGCCAGTCATAGAGCAGCTTGGCCAGCTCAGGATGGGGAGCGCCCGCCGGGATGGCGATGGGGCAGGGGCAGGCCACCACCACGTCCGTGGTGTTATGGAAGCCGATGGGAGAGCCCTGATCCGCCATGTTCTTGGTGTTGTAGTCCACGCCGATGCACAGCTTATACGCGGCAGCGGCCACCTTGTTCATGGTGTTGCCGGAGGAGCTTTCCAGCTCCAAGCCATTGGCCTTCAGGTCCTCAAAGAATTTCCAGCCGTAATCCGGGCAGTGCACCAGGGCGTATACAGCGGCCTTGGTGGTTCCGGCGTTGGAGGGATCCGCCATGACGATCTGTCCGGCAAAATCCTCTTTGGCCATATCCCAGAAGGTGTAGGGCGCTTCCTCGTCGGAGCAGGTCATGGTGGAATAGCTGATGCCCATGATCACCATACGGGCGGCGGTGAACATGTTGTCCTCATCTTTGAAGATCTTGTCAATGTCCGCGGCGAAGGGGGATTCGTAGGCCATCAGGCGGCCTTCATTCTTCCAGGTCAGCTGGGCGGAGGGGTCGGCCATCCAGGCGATGTCGCAGGCCACGGCGTTGGTTTCAAATTCCGTGGACAGCTTGGTGACCACCTTGCCGGAGCCGGCATAGTAGTAGTCCAGCGTCACATTGGGATACTTGGCTTCAAAGGCCGCCTTCAGCTTCAGCACCACGTCTTCTCCGGTGGAGGTGTATACCATGACGGTGCCGGAATAATCCTCCGGCGCTTTTTCAGCCAGGGCGACGGGAACCATGAAGCTCAGACAGAGCATCAGGGCCAGAGTGATGGAAATCAGCTTCTTCATAGGGAAACCTCCTCTGTTCATATTTGGCGCCTCGCTGCGCCTTTTGTTTAAAAAAATATACTAAGACTCTCCGGTTTTTGCATAGTCCATTTTTTGAATAAGACCGGCGAAATTCGAAATTTGCACATTCCGGATATTTCATGTATAGTATATAAAAACAAACCCGCAGGGGAGAAAACCATGAAAATATCGGAAATCAGCTGGAAGGCAGACTGGCGGCGTGCGCTGCATTCAAAAACCCTGAAACTTTTCTGCGCACTGCTGGTCCCGGTTATCCTGGTTACGGTGCTGGTGCAGGCCTCTTTTTCCCGCCTGATGCTGGATACGCTGACGGAAATGAACAGCACCTTTGCAGCCAACGCAAAAACGAACACGGAAACGATCAACAGCATCCTGCTGAATTATGCTCTGTCCATTTACTATTCAAATGAAGTGAAAACGTTGCGCTCCGAAGCTGCCCCGGAAAATATAGAGGTCATCCAGGGCGTCCGCGCCATGAACAACCTGACGGCCGTGTATTCATTTATCGAATCCGTATATATTTACAATGGAGCTGAACGCTATATTTATTCCACCTCGGATG
This sequence comes from uncultured Oscillospiraceae bacterium, assembly GCA_964600995.1. Taxonomy (GTDB): domain Bacteria; phylum Bacillota; class Clostridia; order Christensenellales; family Aristaeellaceae; genus Aristaeella. Next base: position 7,434 of record CAZRLU010000040.1, read on the forward strand.
TGAGGGGTACCAACGACACCGTGGACCGCTTTGGCGACCGCAGCGCGGCGGAAATTTTTCAGCATCCGGAACAGGTTCCGAAGCTCAGCCCCTTCTTCCGCAATACCGAATATGGCAGCCCCCGGGGCAATAAATCCGTCTATTCCTATCTGATCGTCAGCGGGAATCAGAACAGCGCCATGATGATCAATCTGTCCGCGGACTGGCTGAATGAACTGATCCTGGGAAACGATGCCCATTCCTGCCTGCTGGATGGGGAAGGGAAGATCCTTTCCAGCCAGATGGAGGTGGGAGAGGCGGAAAGGACCGCAGTAACAAAACTGCTTGGCAGCCGGGAAACCGACAACGGATATTTCTTCTACAGCTTTCCCGGAAGCCCCCGCCGGGTGTGCTTCTTTTCGGACATGGAACCGGTGGGCTGGCGCTACCTGCGGCTGATGAATTATGACGACTGCATCGGCGGACAGCGGAAGGTACAGCGGATTGCTTATTTGTTCGTACTGGCCGTGCTGATCGCCGCCTGTCTGCTGGCGCTGATTCTGCTGCTGCGGGTGGTGTTCCCCTTCCGAAGATTGAACACCGTCATGGCAGGCGCTGGTCTGGCGCCGCAGGGCAACAGCCGTATTGAAGAGATGACGGAAAAGCTGAACCGTCTGATCAGCCTTTCGAACCGGGCGGAACATATCGAGTCCGCCTTCAATGATATGCTTCGCAATGAGACCCTGTACAATGTGCTGACCGGTGCCGTGGAACCGGAGGAAGTACTAAAGCATTATGCGCTGAAAGTGAATCTGTATCAGCCCGTGATGCTCTTCTATCTCAACGGAGTAAATATAGAACGATATATCAGATCTCTGCCCTCCGGTGTTCAGAGGATGGAAGGCATCAATGTTTCCGGCCGCCACAGCGTGCTTCTGATTCAGTCGGAAGGAGCACCCTCTTCCCGGGAAATTGCTGAAGCGCTTCTTTCCTCCCGTCCTGCCGGATTTGTAATCTACGGGGAAGTCACCACGCATCCCGATCAGCTGCAGCATGCCTACCGGCATCTTGTGCGTATGTATACCAGGCGCTGTTTTTATCATGGGCTCCGACTGCTGGATACGGAAACACTTTCCCGGCTGACGGATGATGTGCAGGACCTTCTCGCCGCTTCCCACCGGCTGACCAGTGCCCTGAAAAATGGAAACAGCACGGGAGCAAGGGAACAGATACAGGCTGTTCTGGATCTGCTTTCTGATAAAAAGTACCATACTGCGATCGCACATCTGATCAGCATTTATCGCTCCATGCTCCTCCTGCGGGACGAGCTCTGTCCGGGGGACGGCGTGGCCGTTCAGCAGAAGGTTGCTGCTTTCGAAGCACTGCTGAATGATGCCGATTCCCTGGATGAAGTCAGGGCAGCCATGGATGATCTGTCGCACGAAATCGTTTCCGCTGCGCGTCAGGCCAAGGCGATCCAGCATGAAACCCTGATCCAGCAGGTCATGGAATATATTCAGGCTTCCTACGCGGATCCCAACCTGAACAGCCAGATGCTGGCAGATCATTTTCAGATTTCCGTTGCCTATCTTGGCCGTATTTTCCGGAAGGAAAACAATCAGTCCCTCGCGGCGTACATCACAGGGCAGCGCATGGAAAAAGCATGTGAGCTGCTTCGCACCACGGACGAATCGATCAAAGCCATCTCATCCGCGGTAGGGCTTGAAAACTCCCAGTACTTTTATGTTCAGTTCAAGCAGCATACGGGGATGACCCCCAGTGAATACCGCGCCCTTTCTGCTTCAGACCGATGACGGAAAATCCGTCCGCGGCTGAAATAAAAAAAGCAGGAGAAAACCTTTTTCCCTTTGTATTTCGGCCCGGTTTTGTGATATGATTCCCTCCGGCCGGAAAATCCCGGCCTGAAGGAGGATTTCATGCAGCATACCCAGGAACGTTCCGCTCTGCTGGGCACAGCCCCCATGGGAAGGCTGGTGCCCAAGGTCAGCATTCCCATCATGGTTTCCATGCTGGTCCAGGCGCTGTACAACGTGGTGGACAGCATTTTCGTGGCCCGCTTCGATCCCAACGGCCTCACCGCCGTTTCCCTGGCCTATCCCTTCCAGATGCTGATGATCGCCCTGTCCGTGGGCATGGGCACCGGCATCAACAGCCTGCTGAGCCGCCATTTGGGGGAAAAGCGGCGGGAGGACGCCCGGGTGGCCTCCTGGAACGGCTTGCTGATTGAGGTGGGCGGCGCTCTGATCTTCATGATCCTGGGTCTTTTCCTGGCCCGGCCCCTCATGGAGTCCGTGGTCTCCCCCCAGCTGAAGAACGCCGGCGCCATTCTGGACATGGGCGTCTCCTACCTCTCCATCGTCACCACCTGGAGCGTGGGGCTCTTCCTGTCCGTCTATCTGGAGCGGCTGCTCCAGTCCACCGGCAACACGATGCTCTCCATGATCACCCAGCTGGTGGGCGCCCTGACCAACATCATCCTGGATCCCATCATGATCTTCGGTCTGCTGGGCTGCCCCCGGATGGGCGTGGCCGGCGCCGCCGTGGCCACGGTCATCGGCCAGTGGGCTTCCGCCCTCACCGGTTTCCTGCTCAATCAGTTCCGGAATCCGGAGCTGCGGCTGAACCCGGCGGATTTCCGGGTTTCCAGCTCTGCCCTGCGGGGCATCGTCTCCGTGGGCCTTCCCAGCACGGTGATGCAGGCCATCGGCTCGGTGATGAACCTGGGCATGAACGGCATCCTCTCCGGCTTTGAGCAGAGCAATGCCGCCCTGAACGTGCTCAGCGTCTACTTCAAGCTCCAGTCCTTCGTCTTCATGCCGGTCTTCGGCCTCTCCAACGGCATCATGGCCATCCTGGCCTACAACTACGGCGCCCGGAACCGGGAGCGGGTGAACCGCTGCATCCGGGTCGGTCTGGCCTGGGCCTGCACCATCCTGGCGGTGGGCATGGCGATCTTCCTGCTCTTCCCCGGCCAGCTGATGTCCATCTTCGAGTCGGAGGCGGAGGCGGAGCTTACCGCCCAGATGACCTCCATCGGCGTCGTCGCCATGCGGATCATCTGCCTGGGCTTCCTGCCCGCCGCCGTGGGCATCACCCTGTCCACCCTGTTCCAGGCCGTGGGCAAGGGCACCTACAGCATGCTGGTGAGCCTGGCCCGCCAGATGTTCATCCTGCTGCCCGCCGCCTGGCTCATCGCCCGCCTCACCGGGGATGTCTACGCGGTCTGGTGGTGCTTTCCCCTGGCGGAAGGCGTCTCCCTGCTCATGAGCCTTTTCTTCTACAGAAAATGCAGCCGGGAAATGCTTTCCCGGCTGTAACGACCCGTCTGTTTTCCTTTCCGGCCGGCCTGTCCGGCCGGTTTTTTATTTCATGTGCACGTTCATGTGAGGATAGGAGAACTCCACTCCGTGCTCCGCGAAGGCCTTGTACAGGTCCTCCGTCAGCCCCCACTTCACGAAAATGAAATCGTCGCTCTTCGCCCAGACCAGGATCGTGTAGGCGATGTCCGACTCCCCGTAATGATCCACCACCACCAGCGGCGCCGGATCCTGCAGGGCTCCCTTCGTCCGGGCCACGGCGTCCAGCACCGCCTCCCGCACCTGCGCCGGGGAATTGTCATAGGAGGCGGTCACGCTGATCTCCACCCTCCGGGCCCCCGTCTCGCTGTAGTTGATCACCCGGGCGCCGGACAGGCTGCTGTTGGGCACGTACACCATCTTGCCGTCCGGAGTCTCCAGCCGGGTGTGCATCATCCGGATCTCCCGCACCGTGCCGGTGATCCCGTCGTGCTCCACAAAGTTCCCCACCTCGAAGGGATGGCTCAGCAGGATGATGAATCCCCCCGCCACGTTGCTCAGCACGCCCTGCAGCGCCAGGGAAACCGCCAGGCCGGCCAGGCCCAGCAGCGCCACGAAGGAGGTCACCGGAATTCCGATGTAGTTCGCCACCGTCAGGACCACCACCAGGTACAGCACGATCCGCGTCATGGTCCGGATCATGCTGTGCAGGGTTTTGGGCACGCCGGACCGGGCCAGCAGCCGGTCCGCCGCCTTCAGCGCCAGGTGGACCACCAGGATCCCCAGCACCAGCATCGCCACCGCCACCGCGGCGGTCCGCAGGTCCACATTCTGCACAATCTCCACATACTGCTGCACGGTCTGCTCGTCCGGCACCGTGGTCAGGGTATCCAGGCCGCTCATGCTTTCTCTCCTTCTCTGTTTCTTCCGTCATCGCCGGCCGGCGGGCCTCAGGCGTCCGCCGGATTCTCCAGGTCCTCCAGGCCCCTTTCCCGCAGCGTTTCGGAAACCCGCTCCACCTGCCCCGTCCGCAGGGACCGCTCCATGGTTTCCATCACCGCGATGGTCCGGAACCCCTCCCGCAGGTCCGGCTTCGGGGTCCTCCCCTCCCGCAGGCACCGGGCGAATTCCTCCAGATAGTTCTGGTATTCCCCGGCGTGGTGGGTTTCCCCCTCGAAGCGGTAGTAGTAGGGCCGCTTCTCCTCATAGTTTTCCCGCTCCGTGTGCTTGAATTTCCCCGGCTCGGAGAAATGATAGCCGTAGTCGAAGGGGCAGTCGGCCTTGGAGGCCCCCATGGTCCCCCGCAGGGTGCAGGTGATGAAATGCTCCACCGGCCGGGCCAGGGCGGGAATCGCGTAGGCCCCCGTCACCGAGGCGGTGACGCCGGAGGCGTCCCGCAGCAGGAATTTCAGCGCGTCGTTGGCCTCCACCCCCAGGCTGGAGGAATTGGAGCTGGTGACGCCGAAGCCCACCACCTCCTCCACCCGGGGCAGGTACCAGACCGCCAGATCCACCGCGTGGATCAGGAAGTTGTACATCCAGGAGAACCCCGGCCGGTGGCTCCAGTCCCGCTCCAGGAACCAGCGGGAATCGCTGATGTAGCTGGTTTCCACCGTCACCAGCTCCCCGTTCTTTCCCGCCTCAAAGTCCCGTCGCTGATGCATGGCCGCCTCAAAATACCGGGAAGACTGCCCTACGAAAACCGTCTTTCCCGTCCTCCGCTGGACCTCCATCAGCTCCCGGGCTCCCTCCAGGGAAACCGTCAGCGGCTTGGTGCACACCACGTGCTTTCCCGCCTCCAGGGCCATGCGGATATGCTCCGCGTGCAGCGGATCCGGCGTATAGATCCCGATCACATCGATGTCCGGATCCTCCAGCAGGTCCTCGTAGCGCAGGGTATAGCCTGTCAGGCCGAACTCCTCCGCCCGCTTTTTGCAAAGCTCCTCCTTCAGGTCGCAGATGCCCCCCAGTCTCCAGTCCGGGCTGGCCAGCACCGCGGAAATCACGCTTCTTCCCTCTCCCAGTCCCAGGATGCCCATGCTCAGCGGCTTCATGTCTTTTCCTCTTTTCTCTTCTGCTTTTGCTTGCCCGGAAGGGCTTATTCTTATTTGCGGATCATGTTCTCCAGCCTGCAGGCCGCCTTTCCCGTCGACAGGATCAGCACCGCGTCCCCCAGCCCTTCTCCGTGGGGCGGCGCGTAGACTCCCCGGTCGGACAGCAGCGTCGGCGTCAGGCTCCCGGTGGCCGGGTTCAGCCACCAGGCCCGCTCCGGCCGGAAGGAAAGCTTCTCCGGATCAATCCGGATGGGGTTTCCCAGATAGCTGTAAACCAGCAGGCAGTCCGGGGTTTCCAGCGCCAGCAGGTATCCGTCCTCCGGCCGGTCGTTGTCCCGCAGCGTCTCCTGGGCGCTCCGGCCCCGGGAGAAATCCGCCGCCTCCAGCGTCTCCCGCAGGAACCGCATCTGCCCGGCGCCCTCCGCTGCCAGGGCTTCCTGCCAGCTTCTGCGCACGCCGAACTGGGGCTTCCCGATGCCGCACCAGGCCTGCATCACGCTGTTGTGCCCGTAGGTAAAGCCAGCGGCTCCCGCCAGGCAGGACCACCAGGCATACCGCCGCACCTCCCGGGCCCTCCAGAAGGGCTGGGCCGGGTCGTGCAGCCCGTGGGGAATCTCCTCATAGGAGGGCTCCGCGTCCAGCACCGGCTTCCGGTCCCGCTTCAGGTCCCGCAGCACATAGCGGTAGTTCTCCTCCCCCATCCATTCCTCTTCCGCCACGGCGTTGTCGTCCCAGGCCCCCAGCACCCGCTGGTTCCGGTCCCGGTGTCCCGACTGGAACAGATGGAAATCCAGCCACTCCTCCCCGGCAAACCAGTCCGAGGAGCTGGTGCGGCCAAAGGGATGAAAGCCCACCGGCCGCTCCGGGGCCAGCCGCTTCAGCGTCCTTCCCATCCGGCGGAAGGTCTCCGGGCAGGCGCTGCCCCGCACGTCTCCGCCCAAAAGGAAGATCACGTTTTCTTCCTTTCCCAGCAATCCGGCCACGAAGGCGGCATATTTCTCCCCGCTTTCCGGGGTGATGATCCCTTCCTTGTAAAAGTCCCCCCAGCACAGCACCAGGGCCATGGTCAGGCCCTCCTTCGCCGCCAGCCGGACGGTTTTCAGCACCTGGTTCCAGTAGCCGCTCTCCGTGTCCGGCCGGGCGAAGTCCCCGTCCATCAGGGCATACCGGCCTTCCCGGTCGTGATAGTCCGGCTCATGGTACAGCGTCGCCTGCACCACCGTAAAGCCCTGCAGCGCCCGGGTGTGCAGATAGAAGGCCTGCTCCTCCGGCGTCATCCTGGAGAACAGCAGCCAGCAGGTGTCCCCCAGCCAGAAAAAGGGTTCCCCGTCCTTTTCAAAATACCGGTCTCTGATACGGAGCATCTTGCGTCCTCCTCTGTCTTCGCCTGCATGGTCATGCGTCGTTTCCATAGATATCGGAATACAGCCCCAGCTCCTTCAGCTTGTCCCGGACCCGCTTCATGTCCTCCC
>CAZRLU010000041.1:0-14138 GCA_964600995.1 uncultured Oscillospiraceae bacterium
CCAGGTCTTCCTGAACGCCGGCCCCGGCGCCCCGGAATGCTTTGTGGTGCAGAAAGCCGGCCGGGCCGGATGAGACGAGCGGGGCAGTCCCGCTCATCTCAATTTTCCAGTCCTGCCGCCCTACTCCTCCAGATGCTTCGGAAGCAGCAGATTCAGCGCCATCGACATCAGGTGGAAAATGGTTTACAGCGGCGGAAGGATTCCAATCGCGGTTTGATCTTCGATATGCATGGTCAGATAGACCGGAAGATATATAATCCGATCCTCCTGTCTTATATTGCTGTTGGAAAGGACATATGCCTTCCCGATTTTGTAATTCGGGTCTGACATCGTCTTGGACAGAGCGGAATGAATATAATAGTCCTTCCCGCTTTTTACTTCAATGGGAACGACACTCATGCCCTGTTCAATCAGAAAATCCAATTCTCCGTTTTTGTGGCTGTTATAGAAAAACATGGGATACCGCCGGGCATTTAATGCCTGAGCAACCGCATTTTCATAGATTCCGCCAGCATTCATTTGCGGGTCGTCAAGCAGAATGCTTAATCGGGCCGCATTGCCATACCGGCAAGTCAGGAGACCTACATCGGATGAATAAAGCTTCAACAGCGTGCTTTTTTGGCTTTGACGCAAGGGTGCTTTGGGCTCCGAAGCATTGTAAACAGGAATAGCTACGCCTGCTGCAGTCAGCCAGAGAAAACTGTCTTCTACTCTTTCAAAGCGAAGCCCTTTTTTGATATCGCTATAGTTGAAACGGCGGTTTTGCTTCATCATCTGAGACGGAATCTGATCATACACAGAGATCAGCATCAGCCTCTTGTTTTCCTGCTCGTATTTTGTAAAGTCGAGTTTGTATAAACGAATGATATTCTGCTGTATGGATGTGACAGCTTCAATATTCCGGGAATCAGCATATTCCTGGACTGCAGCGGGCATGCCTCCGACAACAAGATACCGTTGAAAGTGCTGCAGCATTTTCAGATGTACAGCCTCTTGAATCGGAGAAAGGGTTCTGAAGCAATCTGAAAGATATGAAAGTGTTTCCTCCGGAACGCCGGAGGCCGTCAGAAACTCTTCAAAATCCATCGGAAACATTTCGATCTCCTCCAGGGAGCCTATCGGAGCAGACCGTATCCCTTTCAATTCTATTCCCAGCAAAGAACCGCTGAAAACATAACGGTAGCTGCCCTCTTCTGTCCAGAATTTTACTTTTGTAATTACATCTTTCGCTTCCTGAATCTCATCGATGAACAGAATGGTTTCTTTCTTCTTAAAAGAGTGGTTCCGAACCGAAGACAGATTGATCACCAGATCTTCCACACTATTGCTTTTTTCAAAGACCGGGATTAATTCGGGTTCGCGGATCAGATTAACCTCCAGATAATCACAGCCTTTTTCCTGGAGGCAGTTACGAATGGTCCAGGTTTTTCCAACTTGTCTTGCGCCGCTGACCAGCAACGCACTTGCAGAGTGATCAATCCACTTTTTTATGGCTTTTTCTGCTTTTCGTTTTAGCATGGACCAGTCCTCCAAGAGTGAGAGCATTTTTTCAATGAAATTGTATCATAAATTTGCATTTTTTCAATTCAAAATCCTGTTAAAAATACATTTTTTCAAAAATTATTTGATGTCAGGTCATTATTGATTCACCCGGCTCGTCCGGTAATTGTCGGTTTGGATATCGTTCCCGGTCCACCTGGGATCGTCGAGTATGGCAGAAAGAAAATCGAATTGCAACTTCACAATCATGGAATCGTCTGCTAATATATGATTTGAATTGACAGACGCTGATTACAGGCACAGATTGATCTGATCATTGGGGGTGGCCCGGGAAATGCGGATCATCCCGCAGGGAAGGCAGGAAACACCCGTATCATGACGTAAGGCAGCAGCATTGTCTTTGTGGACGTTGAGGTCAGTCCTGACAGCGGAAAGGTTCTGGAATACGGAGCCATGACCTCCGGTGGAAATCAGTACCGGGGCAGCTCCGCTGCGGCCTTTTCCGGGCTCCTGCATGGGCAGGCCTTCGTCTGCGGTCATAACCTGCTGAAGCACGACCGGAAATACATCGGCTCCCTGCTGACGGAATGTTGCCCTGAAGCCGGGCTGATCGACACCCTTCCGCTCTCTCCCCTGCTCTTTCCCGCCCGGCCCTATCACCGTCTGCTCAAGGACGATAAGCTCCAGTCCTCTCAGCTGAACAATCCCCTGAATGATGCTTTAAAGGCGCGGGAGCTTTTTCTGGATGAGGCCGCCGCCTTCCGTCGTCTGCCTTTCTCCCTTCAGCGGATATATGCCGCCCTCCTTGGAAGGGAAGAAGCCTTCCGGGGCTTTTTCACCTGGGCCCAGGCAGAGACCTCGCGTGATCCGGCCGGGGAGATCCGTACGCTCTTCCAGGGTCTGATCTGTGATCACGCTGCGCTGGATTCTCTGATCCAAAGCATGCCGGCAGAGCTGGCCTATGCGCTGGCGCTGATTCGGGCAGGAGACCGCTATTCCGTCACGCCGCCCTGGGTCATCCGGACCCATCCCGGGGTTGTCAATGCAATGAAGCTGCTCCGGGGAATCCCCTGCGGGCTGCGCTGTACCTACTGTGAAAGCCGTCTGGACGTGCGCCGGCGGCTGAAGGAAATCTTCGGCTTCGATTCCTTCCGGACCTATGAAGGCCTTCCCCTGCAGGAGCAGGCGGCGGAAGCGGCAGTCCGGGGTGAATCCCTGCTGGCGGTTTTCCCCACCGGCGGCGGAAAATCACTTGCCTTTCAGCTGCCCGCGCTGATGGCGGGGGAAACGGACCGGGGCCTGACGGTGGTCATTTCTCCCCTGCAGTCCCTGATGAAGGATCAGGTGGACCATCTGGAAGAGAAAGGGATTGCGGACGCGGTCACCATCAACGGTCTGCTGGATCCGCTGGAAAGAAAGGAAGCCATTGACCGGGTGGCCAACGGAATGGCTTCCCTCCTGTATATCTCCCCGGAATCCCTGCGCAGCCGGACCGTGGAATCCCTGCTGCAGGGGCGCAATGTGGTCCGCTTCGTCATTGATGAAGCCCACTGTTTTTCCGCCTGGGGGCAGGATTTCCGGGTGGACTATCTGTATATCGGGGATTTCATCCGCAAGCTGCAGGAGGCAAAGCATTCTCCCCGGCCGATTCCCGTTTCCTGCTTCACAGCCACCGCCAAGCAAAAGGTCATCAGCGACATCCGGGAATATTTTCGCCGGAAGCTGGGGCTGGAGCTGAAGCTCTTCGCTACCCGGGCCGCCAGGACGAACCTGCGGTACGCCGTTCTGTATCGGGAAAACGACGAAGAAAAATATCAGGAGGTCCGGAATCTGATTCAGTCCCGCGGCTGTCCCTCCATCGTCTATGTATCCCGTGTAAAGCGAACGGAGCAGATCGCCCGGGCCCTGCGGGAGGACGGCATCTCTGCGGAAGCCTTTCACGGGAGGATGGACGCGGCGGAAAAAATCCGGGTCCAGGATGCCTTCCTGTCTGATCAGGTACAAGTCATCGTGGCCACCTCCGCCTTCGGCATGGGCGTGGACAAGAAGGATGTGGGGCTGGTCGTCCATTATGATATTTCCGATTCCTTGGAAAACTATGTGCAGGAGGCCGGGCGGGCCGGGCGGGACCAACGCCTGGAAGCGGAATGCTGGGTGCTTTTCAACGAGGAAGATCTGGATAAGCATTTTGTTCTGCTGAATCAGACCAAGCTCAGCATCGGGGAAATCCAGCAGGTCTGGAAGGCGGTCAAGGAGCTGACACGGAGCCGGCCCAGCGTAAACTGCTCTGCCCTGGAAATCGCCCGGCAGGCAGGGTGGGATGAATCCAGTCCCCAGATGGAAACCCGGGTCACCTCCGCCCTGGCTGCTCTGGAAAATGCCGGATATCTGGAGCGTGGCCGGAACGCACCTCATATCTATGCCAGCAGCATCCTGGTGCCGGACATGGCTTCCGCGGCAAAGCGCATTGAGGCTTCCCGCAGATTCAGCGACCAGCAGCGGGAAACCGCCCGCCGGGTGATGAATTATCTGATCTCCCGCAAATATACGGTCAAGGGAACGGGGGACGAGGCGGAATCCCGGGTGGATTATCTGGCGGACCGGCTGGGGCTGAAGCGCGAGGATGTGGTACATTCCATCCTGCTGATGCGGGAGGAAGGGCTTCTGGCGGATCACACGGATCTGACGGCCTGCATCCACGCTTCCGAATCGCAGAACCGGACAGAGCTGATACTCCGCCGCCACCTGCGGGTGGAAAAATTTCTGCTGGAGAACCTTCCGGAGGGAGACAGTATCAGCCTCCGGGAACTCAACGACCAGGCTGTCCGGGAAGGCATCAAAACCGCCACCGTCCGGCAGATGAAGACGATCCTGTTTTTCTGGACCATCTGCGGCGAATACCGGAAACGCCTGAGCGCGGACGAGGAGCGCATGGTTGTGGAACGGGCTCTGGATCCGGACATCCACCGCTGGCGGATCGAACGCCGGCAGGCTCTGTGTCTGTTTATCGTGCAGTACCTCTTCCGTAAGCATTTCGGAATCCCGGAGGAGGATGCCTCCGAGGACCGCCTGGTCGCCTTCTCCGTCCGGGAGCTCCAGCAGGCCTTCAACCATCCGGAGGAGGTGTTGGTTCCTCTCTTCGAAGTCTCCACGGAGGAAGTGGAGCAGGCGCTCCTGTTTCTGAGCAAGATTCATGCCCTGACCCTGGAGGGCGGCTTTCTGGTTTCCTACAACGCCATGCAGATTCACCGGACCGAGATGGATAACCGGATCCGGTATAAAGCAGAGGATTACCGCCTGCTGAATGAATTTTACCGGCAAAAGGTACAGCAGATCCATATTGTGGGAGAATATGCCCATCTGATGGTCCGGGATTATCAGGAAGCCCTGCGCTTTGTCAGCGATTATTTCCAGATGGATTACCGTGGCTTCCTGTCCAAATACTTTCGGGGAACCCGCCAGGGCGAAATCAACCGCAACATCACTCCGGAAAAATATGAAAAGCTCTTCGGAACCCTGTCTGAAACCCAGCGGCAGATCATCGATGATGATCAGTCCCAGCACATCGTGGTGGCTGCCGGGCCGGGCAGCGGAAAAACGCGGCTGCTTGTCCACAAGCTGGCTTCCCTGATGATGCTGGAAGACGTCAAGCATGATCAGATGCTGATGCTGACCTTCTCCCGGGCTGCCGCCACAGAATTCAAATCCCGCTTGCTGGCCCTGATCGGAAACGCGGCTTATTTCGTGGAGATCCGCACCTTTCACTCCTACTGTTTCGATCTGCTTGGGCGGATCGGCAACCTGGAGGATTCCGCCACCGTTGTCCGCCGGGCCGCAGCGATGATTGAAAGCGGTGAGGTGGAGCCGGGGCGAATCACCAGATCCGTGCTGGTCATTGACGAAGCCCAGGATATGGATCAGGATGAGTTTTCCCTCATCCGGGCTTTGATGAAAAGAAATGAAAACATGCGGGTCATCGCGGTCGGGGATGACGATCAGAATATCTACAGCTTCCGGGGTTCCAATTCCGGATATATGCTGTCCCTGGTGGCGGATTCCGGCGCGCGCCTGGCGGAAATGACAGAAAATTACCGCAGCGCCGGGGCCCTGGTGGAGTTGTCCAATGCCTTCGTGGAAACCCTTCATGGGCGGGCCAAAAAAGAGAAAATCCGGGCAGTTTCAGCAGAGCCCGGCGAGGTATGCCTGTACAGATATGCCGGAGGCAGCCTGGAAATCCCTTTAGCGGAAGCCCTTCGTCCCCGTCTTTCGGAAGGCAGCGTCTGCGTACTGACCCAGACCAATGAACAGGCGGAGCGGGTCGCCGGACTGCTGCGGCATATGGGGATCCGCTGTGCTCTGATCCAGTCCAATGAGGGCTTCTCCCTGACCAATCTGGCGGAGATCCGCTATTTTCTCAGGCAGCTGGACGACGCGGGCGCCAGCAGCCTGATCGAAGAGGATGTCTGGCATTCCGCGTTGCAGAAGCTGATCAGCAGATGGCGCGGCAGTTCCTGTCTCCCCCTCTGTCTGCGGATGCTGGAAAGCTTTGCCGGAGTCAGCCGCCGGAAATACCGGCGGGATCTGACAGAATACCTGCTGGAATCCAAGCTGGAAGATTTTCAGGAGAGTCAGGCGGAGCAGGTCACCATATCCACCATTCACAAAGCCAAGGGAAGGGAATTTGACCATGTTTCCCTGCTGTTGTCAGGACCGGCGATTCGCAGTGACGAGGACCGGAGGCGGGTCTATGTGGGCCTGACCCGGGCGAAAAAAAGCCTGGACATTCATACCATGTTTCCGGACTTTGACAGCTTCTCCTTTCCCGGGCTGGCCCGGAAAAAGGACGATAAAATCTACGCGGACCCGGATACGATCCTGCTTCAGCTGACCCACCGGGATGTGATCCTGGATTTCTTCCGGGGCAAAAAGCGGCAGATGCTGCAGCTGCGGGCAGGAAAAAAACTGCAGCCCGCGAAGAACGGGCTGCAGGACGAAAGCAGTACCTTGCTGGTTTCCTACTCCTCCGCTTTCCGGAAGCGGCTGAGCCTTCTGGAGCAGAAGGGATACCGGGTCCGGGACGGAGAAATCCGCTGTATCGTAGCCTGGAAAGCTGAAGACGACCTGGAAGAAACCGCCGTCCTGCTCCCGGACATCTGGCTGGAAAAAAGCGCCGGCACAGCGTAATGTCCGGCCGGCGCTTCGCGGATCCCTTTTTCCGGTTCTTACGCTCCGTAGGTGCAGAGGCTTCCGATGTCGAAATCCGCGATGTTCAGGACGGACACGTTCCCCTGCAGATCCTCATACAGATACACGATCGCATATCCGGGCTGCGCGTCCGGGTAGACCACCGTCGCCTGGCAGAGGAAGGCATGGTTGGTGCCCGCCACCACCTGGGATCCCAGATAGGCCACCGGCACATAGTTCACGCCCAGCAGGCCCTCCACGCCCTTGTCAAACAGCGCTTTCCGCTCCTCCGTCACCGCCGGATCCTCGGCGGCCGTCCATCCGCCGCTCACCGGGCCCGCCGCCGGAGCAGTCAGGGTTTCGGAGACGGGATCGGACACGAATCCGGCCTTGTCCTCCTCATTCCAGATGGCATAGTAGGGAATCGTTGTGGCCTCCGGGTCAATCTCCTCCAGATGGGACCAGGGGATAAAGCCCTCCGGCAGGCGTTCCACGGGGGTTCCGGGGAGGAAAATGGTCACGTTCCGGGCCTTTTCCAGTCCGTAGGCCGCCGCGGTCACATAGCGGATCCCGTCCTCAATCGCTTCCGGCACCTGTCCCTCGTCCTGCTCCACGGTGATCCCGGCCATCCAGGTATACTCGTCCACGGGGATGAGGTCGGAAATCGTTCCGTGGAAGGAGCAGCCGTAGACGGTTCCGTCCGGATAGTCCTCGCCGGTTTCTCCCATCTCGCTGTCATGATAGCTGCCGGTGAAGGCTCCGTCCTTCTCCATGATCAGCTCCGTGCCCCAGCCGCCGGCTCCGCTGGCAAACTCAAACCGCTGTCCCTCCAGCTGTGCGGTCAGCTCGCTGCCCGTGCCTTCCGCGCCCGCGCAGACCGCCGCCATCAGCAGGAGAACCGCCGTCAGCAATGCCGCAATTCTTTTCATTTGTTCTCTCTCCTTTTTCAGAAAATGATATTTGGGTTCCCTGAGGCGGATCAGACCCCGGGCCGCTTCCGCTCCGCCTCATCTGTTGATACGCAGAACTTCCTGCCTCTGGCATCCGGACGTTTCCTCCGGCTGCTTACGCCGGCATGGCCTCCAGCGCTTCCAGCACCGCCAGCACCTGCTTCTCCGGCACCAGTGGAGAGGGCGCGTTCTGTTCAGCGCAGGAAAGGAAATGGCTCAGCTCCCGGAAGAACCAGCCGTTGGGGGGCAGATTCACGCCCCCGGCGATCTGCACGGGATCCATCGTGTCAAAGCGGACGGCCTGCCCGCCGGCCTCGTAGGCCGTCACGCCGGTCCCGTCATTGACCAGCATGGCCTTTTCAAAATAGACCCGCCAGCGCGCCGTGAAGGGCAGGCAGGCATTGAACCAGGCGGCCTCCCCGCAGACGGTCAGGCCGTTATCCCAGGTATAGTTCACCCGCAGATGATCCCGGAGCCCCTGGTTTTCCCCGGCGTAAACCTGCACCTGGTCCGGCTTGCCGAAGAGGCTCACGATCAGGTCCAGGTCGTGGATGTGCAGGTCAAAGGGCAGCAGCCCGCTCTTCTCCCGGTCCATCAGCCAGTTGCCCTGGGACCAGGCCGGCCGGGCGCTGAGGCGCTCAAAGAAGCCGTCCAGGGGCCGGCCGTAGCGGCCGTCACGAACCACCTGCCGCAGGATTTCCGTCTCCTTCATGAACTGAACCACTTGGGCCACATACAGCTGCTTCCCGGCCCGCCGGGCCGCGCCGAACATGTTTTCGGCGCTTTTCAGTTTCAGGGCGCAGGGCTTCTCCGTGATCACGTGCAGCCCGCAGCCGAAGGCCTCCAGGGCCAGGGGCTCGTGGAGATAGGTGGGCACGCACAGGTCGGCAATCTCCGCCTGCTCCGCCCGGGCCGCCTCCGTGATGGTTCCGTAGATGGGCAGCCCCCACCGGGCCGCCGCCTCCCGGTCCGCAGGGGAGGCGCCCACCAGCGCCGTCACCCGAGCGCCTGGAATCTCCGCGTAATTGTGATAATGGGTGGAGCCCATGCCTCCGGGGCCCGCCAACAGAACGTTCATGCCGATTCCTCCTTACAGCGCAAACCCTTTTTCCCGGAAGAAGGCCGCGCTGTCCCGCACCGCCTGATCCACCGCCTCCAGGCTTCCCGGGCCCTCGGGGGTGAACTCGATCTCCACGGAGAAGGGGCTTTCGTTCCCCGCCCGGCGCAGCACGTCGAAGATGCCGTCAAAGTTGACGTCTCCCCTGCCCGGAGCCGGGAAGTTCCATTCGTCCGGCGCCCCGGCCTTGTCCTTGATGTGGAGATAGCCCACATCCCGGACGCATTCCGCCAGGTCCGCCACCGGATCCACCCGGCCGTAGAAGATCACGTTGGCCGTATCATAGTTGATCCGGACCCTTTCGCTGCCCACCCGGTCCACGATCTGCGCCAGGATGGCCCCGGTGCCGTGATCCCTGCCGTGGGTTTCCAGCACGAGGGTCATGTCCCGGGCCGCCAGCTCCGGCACCAGCCTTTCGATGCAGCGGACGGTCTCGTCCCCGCCGGCCTGATGCCGGTCCGTCAGATGGGCCTCCCCGATGGAGGACACGATATACCGGCAGCCGAAGAAGGAGGCCAGCCGGATATTGTCACAGAAGTCCGTGAACCGGTCGGGATCCGTCAGGTTGGTGTGGCCGCTCATGGCGAAGGGAATCAGCCCGGCGTCCTTCAGCATATCCTGAGCCCGGAACAGCCGCTTCATCGGCTGATCGGGAAAAACGTGCTCCGTCCACCCCTTGGTGGCGGTCAGCTCGATATAGCGGAAGCCGGCCTCCGCGATGCCGCGCACGGCCTCCTCCAGGGAATAGCCGTGATAGGTGTTGGAGTTCATCGCGATGATTCTGCTCATGCTCCCGCCTCACTTTCCGAGGGTCACGCAGCGGCCCGTCTCCGAGGATTCCCCGGCGGCGAACACCGCCCGCATGGCGGACAGCACGCTCTCGCCGGAAATGAAGGGTCTGGACGGATCCAGCAGATGATCCACGAACAGGTCGATCACGCCGGATTTGGTCTGGTCGTCGTTGGTCTGGATGCGGTCCACGTCGAAGTATTCCACTCCGCCGCCCCGCTTCTGCAGCACCACGCTGTGGGCCGGATCCTCATAGATCCGCAGCACGCCCTCGGTGCCGAAGAGCACCGTGGAATTGTCCTCCCCCGCGTAATCGGTCCAGGAGGCGGTCATGGTGCCCACCGCGCCGCCGTCCATCCGGTAGATGCAGATGGCGTTGTCATCCACGCCGATGGGGGTACCGTCGGCGTACTTTTTGTCCAGGGTTCCCAGGAAGGCCTGCACCTGCACCACCTTCTGCCCGGTCAGGTACTGGATCAGATCCGTCTTGTGGATGCCCAGGTCGGCCATGGCCCCCATCACCGCCCGGGACTTGTCAAAGAACCAGTTGCCCGCGCCGGGATCCACCGTCCAGGTCTCGGGGCCCCCGTGGCGGAAGGCCGTGGTAAAGCTGATCAGGCGGCCGATGGCGCCTTGCTCCAGCAGCTCCCTGGCCTTCACATGGGCCGCGGCCAGCCGCTGGTTCTGGCCGATCATCAGCACCCTGCCGGTTTCCCGGGAAACCCGAACCATCTCCTCGCAGTCCTTCAGGGAGGTGGCCATGGGCTTTTCGCACAGCACGTGCTTGCCCGCCTTCATGGCGGCAATGGCCATCTCCGCGTGGAAGGCGTTGGCGGCGCAGATGCTGACCGCCTCCAGCTCCGGATCCGCCAGCATCTCCTCATAGGTTGCATAGGCCTTCGCGTGATACTGCTCCGCCAGGGCGCGGACCCGCTCCTGGTTCAGGTCGTACAGGCCCAGGATCTGTACATCCGGCCGGGCCTGGTATTCCGGAAGATGCCGGACCTGGGCGATTTTGCCGCAGCCGGCCACACCGATCTTCAGCATTTTTCAAAACCTCCTGTCAAGACAGTTTTTCCTTTTTCTGCAGCAGCACCGCCACGATGACGATCAGCCCCTTGAAGGCTTCCCGCAGGAAGGGGGGAACGCCGATCAGGTTCAGCAGGTTGTTCATCACGGCGATAATCAGCATGCCCAGCACGGTGCCCACGATGGAGCCCTTGCCGCCGCTCATGCTGGTGCCGCCCACCACCACCGCGGCGATGGCGTCCATTTCATATCCGCTGCCGGCGTTGGCGTAGTCCATGCTGCCGATCCGGGCGATGTTGATGATGGCGGCCACGGCCACCATCAGGCCGGACAGCACGTAGACCAGCAGCTTCACCCGCTCCACGTTGATGCCCGACAGCCGGGCAGCCCGCTCGTTGGATCCGATGGCGTACACATGCCGGCCGAAGGGGGTCCTGCGGGCGACGATCCACAGCAGGGCCGCGATGATCAGCCAGTAGAAGATGGGCAGGATGATCTCCCCGCCGATCTTGGTGTTGGCGATGGCGGTGAATTCCCGGGGCACCTTGACGCCCACGGTCTGCATGAACTGCTGGGTGACGCTGCGGCAGATCTTCATGGTGCCCAGGGTGGCGATGAAGGCCGGCAGCTTGCTGCGGGCGATCAGGAAGCCGTTCACCGAGCCCACCAGCACGCCCATCAGGAGCGCCGCCAGGATGCCCAGGATGAAGGCCGGCACGCCGGTGATCCCCGCCGCGGTCAGCACGCCGTTGGCGTTGCCGTTGATCAGTACCATCATCACCGCGCCCACCGCCACCAGGGTGGAGCCCACCGCCAGGTCGATGCCGCCGGAGATGATCACGAAGGCCATGCCCAGGGCCACGATGCCCACGGGGGCGTTGTTGCGCAGAATGTTGATCCAGTTCTTGCCCCAGTTGGAGAACCAGTCCCCGAAGGTGGGATAGTTGAAGCCCAGGGCAAAGGTCTGAATCAGGATCATGATGATAAGCACGGCGCCGGTGGAATACAGCGGGTTTTCCTGCCATCTGGCCGCCAGCCGCCGGGCCCAGCCCGCTTCCCCGCCCGCGGGGCGTCCGGCGCCCTGCCCGCCGGGGATGTTATTCTGAACCGTTTTTTCCGACATAGTATGATCCTCCCTCATCAGCCGCCCGTGGCCAGCCGCATCATATTCGCTTCGTTCATGGTTTCTCCCGAGACCTCGGCGCGGATGTCCCCGTGGTACATCACCAGCGCCCTTCCGCACACGCGGATGATCTCCTGGGCTTCGTTGGACAGCACCACCACCGCGACCCCCTGCCGGGCCAGGCGCAGGATGATGTCATAGATCTCCTCCTTCGCCCCCACGTCCACCCCCTGGGTGGGATTGTCCAGGATCAGCAGCTTCGGGTCCGTCATCAGCCACTTGGCCAGCACCACCTTCTGCTGGTTTCCGCCGGACAGGCTGCCGATCGGATCCGCGGGGCTGCCCATCTTGATCTGCAGCTCCCGGCGCTGCCGGTCGAAGCTCTCCGCCTGCTTTTTCCGGTCGATCAGCCCCAGGCGGGTGTCCCGGCCCAGGGTGACGATGGTGCCGTTGTCCAGGATGTTCATATCCTTGATGATGGCGTTCTCTTTGCGGTTCCGGGGCAGGTAGGCCACCCCCAGCTTCAGCGCCTGGGCGGCGGACTTCATGTGGACCGGCTCTCCCCCGATGAAGATCCGGCCCTGATACTTCCCGCCGTCCCCGAACACCGTGCGGAACACCTCGCTGCGGCCGTCCCCCAGCAGGCCCGTCACCCCCAGCACCTCTCCGGCCCGGACGCTCAGGCTGATGTTCCGGTAATGGGGCTCCTGGGTCAGGTTTTCCAGCCGCAGCACCTCCGCGCCTACCTGGGCGTCCTGCTCCAGGGGCTCGGTGCGCACGTCGTGGCCCACCATATCCCGGGAGATCTCCGGAATCGAGGTGTCCCGGACCGCTCCTCCGGCCACCACGACCCCGTCCCGCAGCACCACGTAGGAATCGCAGATCTCCATGACCTCCCGCAGCTTGTGGGAGATGAACACCACGCCCACGTTCTGCTTCTTCAGCATCCGCAGCATATCAAAAACGCGCTCGATCTCCGGATCGGTCAGCGATGTGGTGGGCTCGTCCATGATAATGATGGAAGCCTTCATCATCAGCGCGCGCGAAATCTCCACAATCTGTTTATAGCTGGCGTCCAGGGAGGAAACCAACGCCAGGGGATTGATGCTGATATCCAGGCTCCGGAACAGCTCCTCCGTTCTGCGCAGCTCCTCCCGGTGGTTGATCAGCCCCCCGGCCTTTCGGATCTCCCGGCCGATGAACATGTTCTCATACACCGGCAGATCGTTGATCAGGTTCAGCTCCTGGTGGATAAAGGCGATGCCCGCGTTCAGCGACTGGGCGGGCGAATGGAAGGTCACGGTTTCCCCGTCCAGCTCAATCCGGCCCTGGTCCGGCTGCAGCACGCCGCCCAGGATGTTCATCAGCGTGGACTTGCCCGCGCCGTTTTCCCCCAGCAGGGCGCAGATCTCCCCGCCCTCCACGGAGAAATCCACCTGGCGGAGCACGTCGTTGGCCCCGAAGGATTTGACAATCCCTCTCATCAATACTTTCACGGCTTCACATCCTCAACATTTTCCCCGGGCGAAGGCCGGGGAGATCGGTGTCCTGACTCAAGCAAAGGCCGTGGTGATAAGCCACGGCCTCTGCTTTTCAGATGGCAGATCGCATCAATAGATGGTATTGCTGGGATCCAGATAGTCCGCCACGTTGGAGGCGTCCACGATCTGGGACGGGATCACGGTCACGGCTTCCACGTCCTCGCCGGCCAGCTTGGCCAGGGCCACGTCGAAGCAGTCACGGATCATCAGGGGGCTGTACAGGGAGGAGCTGACGGCGATGTCCTTGTTCTCGGCGATCAGCTGGAAGTACTCCTGGCAGCCGCCGCCGCCGGTGATGGCCTTGATGTCGGTCCGGCCGGCATCAGAGATGGCCTGCAGCACGCCGATGGAGGTTTCGTCATCCAGGCTGTACACCGCGTCGATCTTCGGATTGGCGGCCAGGATGTCCGCGAAGTCCTTCAGACCGTCTTCACGGGTGAACTTGGTGGCGTATTCGATGACGTTCAGGTTGGGGGCGATTTCCTTGATGGTCTCGTTGAAGCCGGCCATCCGCAGCTCGGAAACGGAGCCGCTGGTGGGAACGGGCAGCGCCACGACGGTGGCTTCGGGGCCGACCTTGTCCACAATGAACTTGGCGCCCGCAACGCCCATGGACTTGTTGTCGCCGGTGACCTTCAGGATGCCCTCGGCGTCGATGTCCATATCAAAGGCGACCACGACCAGGCCCTGGTCGATGGCGTTCTGCACGGGAACTTCCATGCCGGTCCACTGGGGAGCGATGACCAGAACCTGGGCGCCCCACAGGATCGCTTCGTCGATCTGGGTGGTCATTTCCTCCGCGTTGCTGGAGGTGGTGAGCTTGTATTCAATCTTGCCGGCCGCTTCCAGCTCCTTGGCATAGGCTTCCGCCTGATAGGTGATGCCGCTCACCCAGCCGTGGGTCA
>CAZRLU010000042.1:0-14098 GCA_964600995.1 uncultured Oscillospiraceae bacterium
TTCCGCTGAAGTTCGAAGCGCGCATGGCTCCTGTAGGCCGAGGGAATCTGGATTTTCCCCGCATCCTGCAGATTCTGCGCAAAAACGGCGTCACCGAATACGCCCTGGTGGAGCAGGATGAATGCTATGGTGAATCACCCTTCGACTGTCTCGGCCAGAGTTTCAATTACCTGAATGCCCTTTGATCTGATCATTTTCTCCGGCAATGCGAAGGCCTGTCTCTCCGGCATCGGAATGAGACAGGCCTTTTGCATTGATCATCCGTTCCTGACTTCTGATTTTATTGTTCCGTTTTCCTGTTTGCCGGGAATGATCTCAGCCCAGCCCCAGCTTTTTCAGCCGGCTGCGGATCGCTCCCGGCGTTCTTTTATGGATTTCGGACAGGTCCTTCACGGTTTTCCCTTTCTCATGCTCCTGCCTCAGCTGCCGGTCCTCCTCCGGGGTCCAGGACTGATAGGCCTCCGTGCTCCCTTTTGCGATAACCCGGTCCAGGTAGGATCCGACGTTTTCGCCGCCGGCCGTCTTCCGGCTTTCCCCGGAGGCCTTTCCGCCGGTCTTCGGACTCCTTTTCTCCGGCCCGGGCGCATAGCGGCGGATCACCGCCAGAATCCGGTCTCCGTACCAGTTGGCCTTGAACACGCCCATGCCGTCCACCGCCGCCAGCTGTTTCTTGTTTTTCGGCAGCGTCCGGCAGATGTCCCGCAGGGTTCCGTCGGAAAAGAGGGTGGCGGCCGCGATGAGCTCGCTGGCCGAGATTTCATACCGCAGTCGCTGCAGCGCCTGGAAAAGGTCCTCCGATCCCGTATCCTTCCGGGCCTTCAGTCTCCGCTTCATCACCACCCGGCGCTTGCTGTACAGCACCTCCCGGGACTGCTGGTTCAGCTTCAGGCGGTCTTCCTCATCCCGCTCCAGATAGCCCTGGTCCAGCAGGGCTTCGCAGATGCCGTCCACGTTGTCCTCGTCCATGTCATTCATCAGGCCGAAGGTCGTCAGCTCCGCCGGATTCACGCCCTCCGGAGCCGGGTCCGGCATCTCGCCCCGCATCAGCCGGAGGATAATCTCCTTGGGAAACTGCTGGTTCGTCCTGGCCACACAGGACAGGATCATCTGGGCTTCCATGGTGATATCTGTATGCTCGCAGTCCGGAACGCAGTTGGAGCAGTTGCCGCAGCTGTCCGGCGCCGTTTCCCCGAAGTACCGCAGCAGACCCTGCCGCAGGCATTTCCGGGACTTGGCGTAAAACGCCATCCATTTCAGCCGCTCCTCATCCTTCTCCCGCACCTCCGCCTGCTCCTCCGGTGTCAGATCCGGATTGGGCTCCGAATGCTCGATCATCCACCGGGCCGTGATCACGTCCTGCGGCGCGTACAGCAGGATGCAGTCCGCGTCGCAGCCGTCCCGTCCGGCCCGCCCCGCTTCCTGATAGTAAGCCTCCAGGCTCTTGGGCATGTTGTAATGGATCACATAGGATACATTGGATTTGTCTATCCCCATGCCGAAGGCGTTGGTCGCCACCATGATCCGCTTCCGGTCAAAGAGAAAATCCTCCTGGTTTTTCCGCCGCTCCTCCGCCTCCAGCCCGGCGTGGTAGCGCGTCGCCGGAAACCCTTCCCCCTCCAGCTGGGCGCAGACCGTCTCCACGTTTTTGCGGGTGGCGCAGTAGATGATGCCGGACTGGCGGAACCGGTCCCGCAGCAGCTCCGTCAGCGCCTGATCCCGGTCCTTCGGCTGATAAACGGAGAAGGAAAGATTGGGCCGGTCAAACCCGGTAGTCACCTGAATCGGATCTCGCAGCTTCAGGTTGTCCAGAATGTCCTTCCGGACCTTCGGGGTCGCCGTGGCGGTAAAGGCGCCCAGCGCAGGGCGCTTGGGCAGCGACGCCACAAAGTCAGGAATTTTCAGATAGCTGGGGCGAAAATCCTGGCCCCATTGGGAGATGCAGTGGGCCTCGTCCACCGCCACCAGCGGGATCTCCATATGCAGGCACATTTCCCGGAAACCGGGCGCCTGCAGCCGTTCCGGCGCCACATACAGGATTTTGTAGGCGCCGGAGGCCGCCTGAAAAGCGGTCTCCCGGTATTCCCCCTCCTCCATGGCGCTGTTCAGGCAGGCCACGGAAACGCCCCGCAGCTTCAGCGCCGTCACCTGGTCCTTCATCAGGGAGATCAGCGGCGAAATCACCAGCGTCGTTCCCGGCAGCAGCATCGCCGGAATCTGATAGCAGATGGATTTCCCCGATCCGGTGGGCATCACCCCGAGAGCATCCCGGCCGTTCAGCAGGCCCTCTGCCAGCTCCCGCTGTCCCGGGCGGAAGGCATGATGTCCGTAGATCCTGGTCAGGGTTTCCTCCGCGCTTGCTTTCAGCTCCATGTTCTTCCCCGGTCTCCTTGTCTTTGTCCCTCTTCCGGCCCTCTTCGTTCTTTGATCCGGGTGCAGGGTGCGCCGGAAGCGGCCTCTCCGCGGCGCCTTTTCTTATTCCACGTAAAAGGGCTTCAGGTCATCCAGCCGGAACAGCATCGGATGTCCCCCGCCGGCCGCTCCCGTGTCAATGTCGATCCAGGTTCCCGCTGCGTACATTCTTCCCGGGTCGCCGTAATGCCTTGTGATGGTGTGCCCGATGATGGTCATCCGGTCCTTCCAGTATTCCGTATCGATCTCCGGCCGGGTCCACAGGAGGTCGAAGGGCCTGTACTGGCTCAGGCTCTTTTCCGGACTGAAGTCAGGAATCCCGCCGTGCACCAGCACAAACCTTTTCTCCCCGGCCTCCAGCTCCAGATAGACCGGAGTGGCCCGGAGAAATTCCAACAGCGCCTGCAGCTCCTCCGGGCTTTCCCTTTTCAGCGCCAGCAGGTTGTCAATTGTCACCATGCAGCCGTTCCGGTTCCAGCGCATCAGCAGCTTCTCCTGCTGAACAGTCAGCCCGGTCAGGTGCGCCGGGTCAGTCTCTCCCGTGAAAAGAAAATCGCAGTCCAGCAGCATCTGCTCATGATTGCCCCGGATCAGGGTCACATTCTTCTGCCTCATGATCCACCGGTACATGGCCACGCCCCCGTCGCCGTTCCGATCATTCACATCCCCGATAATGAACAGATGATCCGCCGGGGTGAATCCGGCAGCCTGCAGGAATCCCAGAAAAGCCTCCAGCGGATAGCCGTGAAGATCCGATGTCGCGTAATACAATCCTTGGTTCTCCTTCGCTCCGTGCTTTGAATTTGCGGAGCTGTTTTCTTCCGATGCCTTCAATTCCTGTACCCGCTGCAGCACGCAGCCTCTCTTATTCTTTTTGCCAGGCTGCGTTTCCGGTCACGTAGCGGAACGATGCTGATCGGTCTCTGGTTCCTATTATATACTGGGATCCTGTCGTATCGTCAAGAAGGAGGCATGATTTTCATATCAGTCCCATCAGCCTTCTCCCGGGCAGAAAAACCGGAAGCCTTTTTCAATGCTTCCGGTTCCGGGAGGTCCCATCTCACTTTTTTGCTTCAGCCGTGGGAATCAGTACCTTCAGGCTCGCGTTGTCGATGGTGTAGCCGTAATCATAGCTGCCCAGCTTGATTTCCAGCGACGCGTCCAGATCAAAGCTCTGATCCAGGAAAACCAGGAAGGAAATCACGGCAGCAATCCCGAAAATAACCTTATCACCCGAGGTGTCAATAAGGAGGTCCCGTCATGAGTCTGCACATCCTTGAAAATGAAGATCTTCGTGTAACTGTCTCCGACGCCGGTGCGGAATTGATCAGCGTCATGGATAAAAAGCATGATTCCGAACGGATCTGGACCGGGGATCCGGCCGTCTGGAATCGTCATGCTCCCATTCTTTTTCCCTTTGTCGGCAAAGTCATGGAGGGAAAATACCGCGTCGCCGGCCGGGAATACGAGATGAAAACCCAGCACGGCTTTGCACGGGATATGGATTTCACTTGTACTGAAGAAACCCCCGTTTCCGTAACCCACTGTCTTTCCGCAACGGATTGGACCCGCGAGCATTATCCTTATGATTTCCGTCTCATCGTCACCCATCGTCTGGCCGGGAACCGGATTTTTGTCGAATGGGCAGTCGAAAATCTCGGCGCGGACCGGATGTATTTCTCCATCGGCGGCCATCCCGGCTTTCTGATGCCGAAGGGCGTTCAGAAGGAGGACTGCCGCATCTGCTTCCCCGGAGCCGATACGCTCCGATACAGAAACGCGAGCAAGGCCGGATATGCGCTGCCGGAAACGAAAACGCTCCCGCTGAAGGAAGGCTGTGCTCCCTATCAGGCGGATATCCCGGATACCTGGATTTTCGAAGACAGCCAGGTCCGGCAGGTCGGTATCCTGCTGCCGGACGGCAGGCCCCTCGTCATGCTCCATTGCGATGAGTTCCCCATGCTGGCGGTATGGGCCAACCCGAAAGGACCCTTCATCTGTCTCGAGCCCTGGTTCGGTCGGACGGATGATGAAGGCTTCCGGGGAACGATGGATCAGAAGAAAGGGATCCAAAGCCTCGGAAGCGGGGAAAAGAAGGAGATTGTCTATTCAGTTGAATTCCTTTGATGATCCCCTGAAACCGATACCGGCAAACATCGGGATCATCTGGATGGGTTCCGGCGTTGCTAGCCGTTCCCGTTCCCCAGGCTTTCTTCCGGAATCAGGCCCACATCTCCGTCCCGCAGATAATATACAATCGCATAGCTTCGGTCCGTTTCCGCCTCTCCGATAATCAGACAGCTGGAAAGCTGTTCCCTCGTGAGGACGCCCGCCCGGGATCCGATAAAGGACTCTGCCGGATGGATCATCACCTTTTCACTCTGAATCCGGATGAGCTCCCGGCTGGTGCGCAGCACCTCGTCTCCAAAGGCCAGCTCCTCCGTACGCATCCAGCCGGTCAGAACGCCGGCGTTCTCCCCATGCCCGATTCTGACCTTTGTCCATTCCCCGCCCTTCTCCAACACATGCAGCGGAGCTCCGTCATAGAGCCTGCCAAGGACAGCGCTCTCGTCACTGGCTTCCTTCAGCAGGCTTGTTTTCGCGTATGGATCGCTGTGCGACGGCGTCGCCCAATCGGTCCGGCTCATATAGCCGCGGATCCTGGCATCCTTCTCCTCTTTTGTCTCCCGGGTCAAAAATTCATCCGGAGGGAGTCCCGCCCAGTCCATGTCGGTGATGTCCCCCCACCCATGGCTCCCGAAGAACTGGGCGTCGGCTTCCGCGCCGTACATGCCGATCCAGTCCGGTCCGACGAAGAAGTCATAGCTGTTGACGTAGGAAAGGCCCCATTTGCCTTTCCCGTACCTCCGCACGCCCGCATTTTTCCCGTTCATGTTGATTGCGTCCGTGATGTTGGAATCCCCGAAGCGCGTGCCCTCCGGCAGAGGCGAACTGTCCACCCATTCCCAGGCTCCCCCGCCTTCATCCGCGCCGCAGCGCAGCACCAGATCGCCGTTTTCCTTCCGCACGAGAAACATAAGCGTCAGGTCCTCCTGCAGATAGCCGTCCGCATACTGCTCCTCCGGGAAGAAGACAGCAAACAGCTTCGGAAGCAGGGTCGGATCAGCATAGGCCCCGTAGCCTCTGTCCCAGTTATATCCCTCCGCATGGACCGGCGGCCTGTCAAAATTGAACTTTTTCAGCATCAGGCTGTCCGGCTCCAGCACATTCGGGCAGGAAGCCTCCAGGTAAGTATACAGGATTTGCTGCGTTTCCGCGTCCCGGAGCCGTTTGATCGTATGAATCGTGTCTGCTGTGATCTCCGTCGTCCACTCCGTGAGGGCATATTTCTCCTCAACCTCTGTGTCGGGATATTCGGTCCGCTCCGCCCCGGCAAGGATCCAGGCTTCCTTCTCCTCTTCCCAGTGGAAGATCCATTCCGTATGCACCGTCCCGTTCCGGTCCTCCCGGAACAGATGCAGCAGCTTTTCCTCTTCATTGATTCTGCTGTCGAAGCGCCCGGGAATCTCCGGCTCATACCGGTCCATGGCCACATGCACAATGCGGTAGCCCTGGTCCGCAGCCCCGGCCCGCTCCGGATCCTTCAGGATCGACAGCGCGTTTTCACAGAGCTCCTGGGCCGCGGTCAGGTTGAACTCCGAAAAGCTGAATTCCTGATCCACCGGCCATTCGATCCTTGGATCCACCAGCGGCGAGATCATCGCCGTTCTGCCGTCTTCACTCAGGTGGCAGTAAACCTGCCGGTCCTCCCCGTCCCCGCTGACGGCGTATTCAAGGCTGACGATTCTCCATCTCTCCTGATCATCCGCCTGAAGCGTCAGGTAATCATTCTCTCTCGGAAAATCCCACTCGATCTCAATGGAATACTCCGGCGTGTGATCATCCAGCTGGACGCTTACGCTCCGCCCGTCCCGTCTCGGAATCATCTGATCATTTTTCTTCCATACGGAGAATCCGGCGGAAGGGCTGTACTTCAGCAGCGCGACGCCCAGGCCCGCGTCGGAGGAATAGACCGCGATGACCGTGTCCGGTACCGTTTTTGCCCAGTGCGCATCCATCACAAAGGAGGACAGTGCGCTGCTGACGCTCTCCCTCAGTTGATAATCCGAAAGATGCTGATCCGCCTTTCCCACGCCAAAGCTCATCCCCAGGATCAGGAACAGCAGTGCCGCAAGGATCCGCATGCCGATTCTTCTCTTCTTCATTTTCTGTGATGCCCCTCGCCCATAAAGATATGCTCTCCTGCGAAAACCAGCGTCCCGTCCTTTTTCAGCCCGACGGCATAGTCGCTTCCGATTCCGATGGAGGTCACATCTCTCCATCCGGAAACATCCGGAGCCTGTGAAACCATCGGCAGGGAGATCGCGGTTCCGTCTTCCTTCAGGCCCAGCGCCCAGTAAACATTCAGCTCGATTTGCTTCATGCCGGTCCAGCTTCCGATCCGGTCCTGCAGTTCCCTTGGCGCCGCCAGCACCGTTCCGTCCTCCCGGATCCCGATGAGCGCGGCTGAATCGTGGGAGCCCGGATGCAGGCGGATCCATCCGCCCGAAATGTTTTTCATATTCGTCCACTTTTCCCACTCCGGTTCAGGTGCGCCATCCAGGTCATTCTGTAGGAACATGGAATAGACCTCGCCGTCGTCCGACAAAAGCAGCAGCCTGCTGTAGCTTCCCGCCAGCTTCACGATATGCGAAAGCGCGGCTGCGTCCAGTCCGGCCTCCGGATAAATCCATTGAATCGCGAACCGTTGCAGCGGCGACCGGACCTGTCCGTCGAAAGTAATGCCGAATACGGTATCGGCGCATCCAAGCAGCCGGAAATTCTCTCCCGTGTTATTGGTCCCGATCGAGTATTCCGTTTTTCCGCTTTCAGTCAGTATGGAATAGCCGTTGGATTCGTCCGCCAGCACCTGAACCGCCCGCGTCTGATCAAACCTTCCCAAGGGCGATTCCCACCGCTGTCCGTCCCTGCTCACAATCGGTCTGCCCGTCAGAATGGTGGTCCCGTCCTTCCGCAGCGCAATCAGGCCGGTTCTGGAAGCGGAAATCGCAGTAATATCATGCCACAGCGCGTCTCCCGCAGCAATGAATTCAGCCTTCATCCATCCGTCGTAGTCCAGATTCGTATAATCCTTGTTCAGCCCGGCATTCACATGATACCAAAGGGTCCCCTGCTGATCGGTGGCGCTTTCCTTCACCCAGACGCAGGTGTTCTCCGGCAGCCGGACCAGCACCTTTCCGCCCATCCCTCTTCGTAAGGCCACATCCGTATTGTTCACATATCCAAAGCCGATCGGATCAGCCAGCGCATCCGACAGGATCAACAAAGCCAGCAGCAAACAGCCAGCTGCCCATTTCAATCTGTTCCAGATCTTCACCGGACCATCTCCTCGAAAAAAAACACTCTACCGTTGATCTCAAGAACCATTTGGAATAATACATTCTTCATCCGGGGCAGAAAATCCTATTCTCCGGAGAACTGTTACATTTCCGCCGAAGCTTCGTTCTTTGAGTGCACATCAGGTTTTTGCCCGTTGATACTGAAGGAAAAGAAAAAAGCAGTATCGAATATGTATAAACAATAGGAGGTCAACCATGTCAAAACATCTTCATAGCCAGGAAGGATTCTTCGGAAGCATCAACCATTACGATGAAAACGGATATGCCGGCTACTCTCAGCCCGGCCTGTTCGGGGGACTGAATCATTATGACAAGGACGGGAACTTCATCGGCTACAGTCAGGAGCCGATTCTCGGTTCCGGTCTGAATCACTATTCCGAGGACGGAGAGTATATCGGCTCCTCAACCCCGGATCTGTTTGGCGGTTACGTCCATCACGGCAACGGCATTGAAGGATATTCCTCAAACGAATTCCTTGGTGGAAGAGATACCTATTGGGATGATGAAGGCACAGAAGAATTTGATCTGTGAAATCACATAATTCTTGTTTCCCGATCAAACATAAAGTAATATATGAAATTGGAAAAGTAAGTTCGTCATTCCCTCTCAATAACATCCGGATAATTCAATGGTTTACTGATAATAATTCTTATCACCCCACACAATTACGGAAGGATTAAAATCGAATGAAAAAAACATTTTGTGTGTTTCTGCTTCTCGCCTTGCTAGCAGTCGGATGCGCTTTGGCTGCTGATAGTGGTTCATGCGGTGAAAACGCCTTTTGGGCATACGATTCCGGCGTTCTTACTATAACTGGAACCGGCGAGATGGATAACTGGAATCCCGGTCAGCAGCCCTGGTACCAGTATCAGGAGTCAATAACCTCTGTAGTTATTGATTCAGGCATAACCAGCATTGGCAATTTTGCATTTAGAGGATGCCGTCTGTTGGCAGATGTAAACTTACCTAACAGTTTAAATAGTATGGGTTTTGAAGTGTTCTCAAATTGTACAAGTCTGACAAGCATTTCTCTTCCGGATCAAATTAGCCAAATCAATATCAAATCTTTTGAAGGATGCTTCAATCTAACTGATGTAACGCTGCCATTAAATCTGAATAGGATTGCTGGTGGAGCCTTTTCGGATTGTTCAAATCTTAGCAGCATTACGTTCCCGGAAAATCTTCTCAGAATTGAATCGCTTGCATTTTCCAATTGTACAAATCTAACCAGCATTATACTGCCAAAGAGTTTAAACTATCTTGAAGGCGGTGTATTTAATGGCTGTGCTAATATAACATCGATTCTTGTCGCTGATGGAAATGAAACTTATTCTTCTATCAATGGCTTGTTGTTCAGTAATGACGGAAACACGCTAATCTTGTGCCCTCAAGGAAAAACTGGTTCTTTATCAGTCCCGAATTGTTCAGCAATCAGACAATTCGCTTTTTCCGATTGTAGTAATCTAACTGAGATTGTACTTCCTGAAAGTGTTGTCACCATAGGTCAGTCTGCCTTTAGCAACTGTAGCAAATTGAGCTCAATAACCTTACAGAGGAACTTGGCGAAAATAGAGAATAGCGCCTTCGCAGCTTGCAATAATCTAACAAATGTTTATTATACTAAGAATTCATCTGCATGGAATTCAATCAGTATCGGAACAGGCAATATGGCCCTTATAAATGCTTCTATCCATTATGGCACCATTGGTCCGCTCAGTGGAACTTGTGGAGCAAATGTCTCCTGGAATTATGCATCGAACATCTTAATAATTAATGGTTCCGGAAAAATGGATAACTGGACTCAGGATCAACAACCATGGCACCTATGTAAGGACTATATTTCGACTGTGATTATCAATCCCGGCATAACGAACATTGGTGATTATTCTTTTTATGGACATTATGCTTTGATGTCTGTCACAGTCCCTGAAAGTGTTGTAGAGATTGGCAAACATGCTTTTACGAATACCAATTTTGAAATAACAATACATTCTACGAACTGTGGTTGTTATGCATATACTTGGGCCCGGGCTCATTCGGTGAATGGATCCGTAGAACAGCATTGTAACGTAGTAATTGATAATCAAATCCTTCCCACCTGTTTGGCAGAAGGCATTACCGCCGGTTCCCATTGTTCAGAATGCGGGGAAACGATCATTGCTCAGGAAAGAATCCCAGCATTAGGGCATCTATGGAATGATCCTACATATTCCTGGAATCTTAAAACAATGGCTGTTACAGCATCTCATGTTTGTGACCGTTGCAATTTGAATGAAGTCGAAACTGTAAACTCGGAGTCTTCTATAACAAGTCTAGCAACTTGCACCGACTTCGGCGAAACAACTTACATTGTCACATTTGTCAATCCTGCTTTCCTACCACAGAAAAAAGTGTTGAGGAATATCGAACCATTTGGACATGAATGGGGTGCTCCTGTTTATCAATGGTCTGAAGATTATAGCCAAGTGACCGCAGTTCGTTATTGTCTTCATGATACAACTCATGTTGAGTCAGAGATCGTACGAGCCATTGTTTCAATTTCTAAAAGTCCGACATGTACAGAAGAAGGTGAAACAACATATATCGGAAACTTTTCCAATGATGCTTTCGTTTCGCAGGAGAAAGTGCTGAGTAACATTGATCCTCTTGGGCATAGGTGGGGCGATCCTATCTACCAATGGGCTGAGGATAACAGTCAGGTAACTGCCATTCGTTATTGCCTACGCGATGAAAATCATATGGAAACAGAAACTGTGAACGCAACTGGAGCTATAACTAAGGAACCGACTTGCTCAGAAAAAGGCGAAACAACTTATACCGGGGCTAATTTTGCAAATTCAGCCTTTTCTGTTCAATCAAAGGCAACCGATGATGTTCCCTTTTATCACCCGCTCATCATGCATGCAGAAATACCAGCAACATATTATGATGATGGCGTTGCAGCATATTGGACCTGCGAAAAATGCGGTAAGCTGTTCAGTGATTCCAATGGAGAACATGAAATATCTGAACCCGTTATTATTGGTGCTACCGGTGTTTTAGCACGCGGAACCTTTGGAGATGGATTCTCATGGCTTCTTGAAACAAACAAGCATCTGACAATTAGTGGTATAGGAGATATGCCTGATTTTAATGACCATTATCAGAATACTGGTACAGCTCCATGGAAGGATTACAGATATGATATTTCCTCAGTAACAGTCGAAAATAGCATAACGCATATTGGAAGCTATTCATTTGATGGTTGCTATTATTTAACTGCTGTTGAGATTCCTGATAATGTTACCAGCATCGGCCCTGGAGCTTTCAAAGGTTGTGGGTTAAAGAATATAACATTGCCTGGTGGACTTTCGGCCATCGAAGAAAACACTTTCTTTTCCTGCGATGACTTGGAAAGCATTGTTATACCAAATGGTGTAACAAGTATCGGATCATCTGCATTTGGTTATTGTGATAAACTTGCCAGTGTTATTATACCGAATACCGTAACAAGCATAGGTTCCCAAGCATTTAGTAAATGTTCTAGCTTGTCAGAGATTGCCATTCCTGAAAGTGTTTCCAATATAGGCTTCCATGCCTTCTCGGATTGCACCAGTCTGTCTCCCATAATCATCCCGGAAGGAGTAACTACAATTGAGTATTCCACTTTTTCGGGATGCACAAATCTAGCACATATAACCATTCCTCAGAGTGTAACTGTAATTAGGAACAGCGCTTTTTCTAATTGCAAAAACATATCATCTATCACTATTCCAAGTTGCTCTTCATACGCATATAATTGGGCAATTAATCAAGGTTATGGTTCTATAACCCAAATACTCTCTCATGCAGATGCAATTATAGATGAAGCTATAGCAGCAACATGTGAAAGCATAGGATTAACTGAAGGATCTCATTGCAGCAAATGCGGGACTACTTTTATAAAGCAAGAAGTTATTCCGGCTCTTGACCATGACATAGTGATAGACGAAGCCGAACCTGCAACATGTGAAGAGACTGGATTAACCGCTGGAACTCATTGTCAGCTATGCGGAAAAGTGTTATCTGCCCAAGAAATCGTCCAGCCACTTGGTCATGCTTGGGAGACACCAACGTATGATTGGAGTTCCGATAAATCATATGTGACAGCTACAAGAATTTGCTTGCATGACACTGCCCATGTTGAATCAGAAACCGTTTCATCCAGTATTATTTCAATTGAGCCAACATGTGTTGAAAGTGGAAAGAATATCTATAACGCAACGTTTCAGCATGAAGCTTTTGAACCCCAAACAATAATATTGGACAATGGTATCCCAGCCAAAGGGCATACACTCATTGTTGACACAAGAATAGAACCCACATGTACAGAGGCTGGGTTAACAGAGGGATCATATTGCTCCGTGTGCGGGGAAGTATTATCATCACCAACAGTTATCCCTGCTAAAGGCCATACTGTAGTTATTGATCCCGCTATCGATGCAACTTATTTTAATCCAGGGAAAACAAGAGGTAGCCATTGCTCGGAGTGCGGAATAGTATTGGTTGCTCAAGAACCTGTTTATGTTTCCTACGATACTATAGAATTGTCTCCAACCGATTTGAATTTTCCGTCCGTTTTGGCATTCTACAGGAGTGATAACCTAGCAAAATTCATAGTAGATTCTGATAGAAATTCCGAATGCATTACATATTCTGATGATTGTGTTTTGATCCCAGGTATGTACTTTCAATATAACAGCAAACAAATTATCGCTATTGATGTTTATCGAGATGACGAATTTTATAATAGTTTTCTTTCCCCTATAATAACGGCTCCAGGGTATTTTTATCAAAATATAGTTTTATCCATGCCGTCATTAGAACCTAGCATCTATACATTACAGATTAACGTCGTATATCTCAATACCGACACACAGATAGGGTATTATGACCAGGATAGCACAATAAAATTGGATCTTTTTGTGTTCAATCCGAGCATGAGAGAAAAATCTTTAAAAGAATTGAATGGAACCTTTTACTATTTTAAGAATGGAGATATAAGCGCAAACTATTCAGATTCAGCTGGTTGGATCATATATGACAACAATATTTATTTTGTTGTTGGCCACAAAGTAACAACTGGAGCTGGACGGATTTCCGGGTTTACATTTGATAGCGAAGGAAGGCTTATACATGGAGACGATATGTTCATCCTTCCCTCTGCGATGAGTATAGTTGAGAAAGAAGCATTTTCCGGCTTAGGTATGAAGGCTGTAATCATTCCAAGCAGCTGTAAAAAGATTTCATCTAAAGCTTTTGCCAATTGTTCGAATCTGAAAGAAGTATTTTTCCTTGGCAACCTGCCTGATATAGCTCCGGATGCATTTGAGAATACTCCTTGTCAGTTAGTTTATAACAAGAATCCATAGATTGGCACCCGTAGAGAGATTCTACAGTCTAACAAACCATACCTTTTGAAACGCCTGTAAACAGCGGTCCAAAAACTTTACTTGGCGGATATTGGAACGTTCCAATATCCGCCGTGTTTTATTGAAACGAAAGGAGCCCAAATGAAAGTTGCCTATGAGCGCGTCAGCACGACCGTCCAGTCCACTCTGCGGCAGGACGTAATGATGCAGGAACACCATATCGAAAAAGTTTTTACAGAAAAGATTTCCGGAAAAGACCGGAACAGACCCGAGCTGCAGAAAATGCTTGATTTTGTCCGCGAAGGTGACACGGTCGTTATTGAATCCATTTCCCGGCTTGCCAGAAGCACCCGGGATTTCCTGAACATTCTTGATGAGCTCGAACAGAAGCATGTCGCACTGATCAGCCTGAAAGAACAGATTGATACATCCTCCCCTACCGGCCGTTTCCTCGTCAGCATCTTTGCTGCTCTTGCACAGCTGGAACGGGAGCAGATCCTGAGCCGGCAAAAGGAAGGCATCGCCGCTCAAAAAGCGAATGGGACTTACACTGGTGGTCGTCCTCGCATCCATATCGACCAGACGCTGTTGCATTCTGTGTTGGTCCGATGGCAGTCTGGAGAACTTTCTGCAACGCAGGCAATGAAAGAATTGAATATCAAAAAGTCCACCTTCTACAGGCTAGCTAAGAAGGCTCGTGTTTCAAAAAACTGATTTTCATCTTTCCGCAACGATCATCGGGATCAGAAAGATGATTCGATATGCGTTTCGCGTTTTGTTTACCTGATTGAGCAATACGGCAATAAACAATCCAAGCGCATAGCTAGTGTCTGCTCAACAAATCGGGAGGCGTTGAAAACAAAGGCTTAGAAGTCGGTT
>CAZRLU010000043.1:0-13996 GCA_964600995.1 uncultured Oscillospiraceae bacterium
ATCAGCCTTCCGATCTGAACGTTGCGGTTTTCCTCTTCCCCTTGTTCCTCCTCATGGCAGTGCCCGCAGCCGCAGCTGATGCCGCTGTGGTGGTCGTGATGCTCATGATGATGGGAATGATCATGATGTGGCTCATGATCATGATGCTCCTCCTGCTCCCGGTGTTCATGATGCGGCTTTTCCAGGGTTTTCAGAAGAATACCGGCCCCGCCGTTCTCGGCCTGCTGCTCTCCGCTCCTCTGCTGCGGTTCATTCAGATCAGCCGGCTGCTTCATTTCAAGCTTCTCGTCCATCCTTGCGTCTCCTTTTGCATAATCTTTTTCCGGGCTCGGCAATGGACCGGATTCAACCTTTTTCCTCTTCCAGATGCTCCTTTCCCATATCCAGGATCATCCGTACATGGTCATCTGCAAGGGAATAAAGGATCACCTTTCCTTCCCGCCGGGACCGCACCAGCCTTGAATCCTTCAGAATGCGAAGCTGATGGGAAACCGCGGAAGCCGTCATGCCGATCTGATTTGCCAGCTCCGTCACGCCGGTTTCCTTTTCCCGCAGCGCACTGAGAAGCCGGACCCTGGTGCTGTCCGCAAACATCCGGAAAAGATCCGCCAGGTCGTACAGCAGCTCCTCGTTTTGCATTTCATCCTTCATCTGACCGCTCCTTGTTTAACATTTGATCAATCGTTCAAATGAACATCTTTGATTATACTCGGATCTGCGTCTCTGTCAATGAAAAAATAAAGCCGGCGTTATGCCGGCTTATAAATCGGTACCGAGCTCAGTTTTTCCGGATTTCAACAGGTTTCTGGCCCGTCAGCTCAACGCTTCGCGCGTCCGGCTGGTTCAGCCCGACGTACAGGGTTCCCCCCGCAACCGCTTCCCGTTCTCCCTTTTCTCCGGTCACCGTCCAGGTTTTCGGATCCGTCGCGACAAGGATTACCTTCGTTTCTCCCGCCTGCAGGCTCACCCGCCGGAAGCCGCAGAGTCTCGGATGCGGCGGCGCGTTCCTGCTGTCGCAGGCCACGTAAACCTGTACAACGGTTTCCCCCGGAGTTTTTCCCGTATTCCGGATTTCAACGCGGATATGCCCGTCTTCCGGCTTTGCGTTCGCGATCTCGAAATCAGTGTAGCTCAGTCCGTAGCCGAAGGGGTACAGCGGTTCTCCTTCGAAATAGCGGTATGTCCTGCCGGCCATGGAATAGTCCTCGAAGGCCGGCAGCTCCCCGACGTCGTGATAAAAAGTCAGCGGCAGTTTTCCGCTGGGGTTTACTTCTCCGAACAGGATCCGGGCCAGCGCCTCTCCGCCCGCCTGACCGGGATACCAGGTGAAAATCTTGGCATCCCCCTCCGGAACATTCAGGCTGGAACCGGCGCTGATCACGGTGACCAGCGACTTTGCTTTTTCCTTCAGGGCCTTCATCAGCTTTCTCTGGCTCTCCGGAAGCAGCAGATCCTTTTTATCCCCGCTGTAGAACTCGTTTCCGGTATCCCCTTCTTCTCCTTCCAGGCTGGCGTCCAGGCCCACGCAGGCAATCGTCACGTCCGCCGTCTCCGCATACATCATCGCTTCCGAAAGCCGGTCGTCCGCCTGGGCAAGCCCGGAGGTTCTGTCCTTGTACAGATGGCATCCCAGGCTGTAAAGCACCCGGATTCCCCGGGCTGCGGCATATTCCCGGATTCCTCTCAGGAAGGTGACGTACCGGCTGCTGGTGCCGTTGTAATTCCCCTCAAGGGCGGCTGTGCTGTCTGCATTGGGCCCGATCACGGCAATCGTTTTCACCTCATCCGCCCGCAGGGGCAGAATCCCGTTATTCTCCAGGAGAACCATGCTTTTTTCCGCCGCCTTCAGCGCCAGGGCAGCATGCTCGTCCGTATCCACCTCCGTCACGGGAACGGAGTTGTATTCACATTCCTCATCAAAGAGGCCCAGCAGATACCTGGTCGTCATCAGCCGCACGCAGGCTTCGGTGATCTCCTCCTCGGAAACCAGTCCCTCCTGCAGCGCCTCCAGCACGTGCAGATAGGTGTTGCCGCAGTTCAGATCGCAGCCGTTCCGCAGCGCCAGCGCTGCGCTTTCCGCCGCCGTCGCCGTCACCATATGGTTCTTATGAAAATCCATGATCGCCCAGCAGTCGCTGACCACGTGACCTTCAAAGCCCCACTCTTCCCGCAGAATATCCTTCAGAAGGGCCTTGGAGCCGCAGGCCGGTTCTCCGTTGACCCGGTTGTAGGCACCCATGATGCTTTCCACGCCGGCTTCCCTGACTGCAGCTTCGAAGGCCGGAAGATAGGTTTCCCGCAGATCCTTCGGGGAAACCCTGGCATCAAACCGGTGCCGAAGCGCCTCCGGGCCCGAATGAACCGCGAAGTGCTTGCCGCAGGCCGCCGTTTTCAGGTACTTTCCGTTTCCCTGAAGGCCCTGGATAAACCGGACGCCCAGCCTGGCGGTCAGGTAGGGATCCTCTCCATAGGTCTCATGCCCCCGCCCCCAGCGCGGATCCCTGAATATATTGATATTCGGGCTCCATACCGTCAGTCCCTTATAGATGTCCCGGTCGCCGTGAGCGCTCTGCCCGTTGTATTTGGCTCTGGCTTCCGTGGAGATCACGGATGCGATTTTTTCCTGCATTTCCTCGTCGAACATGGCTGCAAGTCCGATCGCCTGGGGGAAAACCGTCGCGGTTCCCGCTCTCGCCACGCCGTGCAGGGCTTCGTTCCACCAGTTGTAAGCCGGGATCCCAAGCCTTTCGATAGCCGGGGCGTCGTACCTCAGCTGGCTCGCTTTCTCCTCCAGGGTCATCCGGGATACCAGCTCCTCGGCCTTTCTTCTCGCCTCTTCCCTGTTTCTCATGGGAATTTTATCTCCTTTCAGCCAGATGAATCACTGCCGATTGATTTTATA
Organism: uncultured Oscillospiraceae bacterium; assembly: GCA_964600995.1. Lineage (GTDB taxonomy): Bacteria > Bacillota > Clostridia > Christensenellales > Aristaeellaceae > Aristaeella. The sequence continues at coordinate 2,903 of CAZRLU010000043.1, forward strand.
GAGGGTTGCCTCCCCGTTTTCAAAAAGGGTTTCATATTTTCTGTTCAGCGCCGCTTCATCCACTTCATAGCTGCTCCGCTCATAGGAGGAAACGTAGATATAATCCACTCCGTACTTTTCCAGCACATCCTCGTTTTCCTCCGGGGACTCATAGAAGCGGAAAAGATCCGTCTTCCGTTCCTGCGTATCGAATCCATGCCAGTACAGCCACAGGTCCGGCCCGCAGACAATGGTCCGGCCCGCGATGGAATCCACCGGGTTCAGATGCTGTGTTCCGGTAAGAAAAACAGCGTCATCCTCGGTCTCTTCCCGAATGAACATGCCCGCCTCCACCGCGTCCCGGCTGAAGGCCCTGTAATCGGATACGCATTCCCTCGCGATGGTTAGCAAAGCGCTCAGAAACACCACAACCGACGCGGCCGCCGCAAGAATGCTCCGTCCCTTCAGGTCCTTCAGCATCCGCCAGACCTTGGCGCTCCAATTGCTGACAATCATGCATCCGATCATCCAGGCAAGATAGAACAGCTTGTTGTTGTCATATTCATTGGGCTGGAAGCGGATCAGTTCTGCGGCCAGCACAATGGGAATCAGACCGCTGAACAGCCTGCGCTGCTTTGGGTCCGGATCCGCCAGCGCCGCAAGAAGCATCAGGAACGGAAGGCCGATATTCTTCACATAGAACCAGAAATAAAAGTCCCGCATGCCCTGGCCCGACGGATTGTTGACCCAGTTGAACTGGAAGGTAAGGAAGGCCGGATGGTTCTGCCCCTGCTGAAAGGTCTGGGCGAAAGTGAATCCGATCAGCTGCGGAAGGGCGATGACGGCCGCAACGCCTCCGTAGATCAGATACCTGATCAGGATTTCGGATCTGCGGTTCCAGCCGTTTTTCCCGGCGTGAATCAGGTCATGGATCATGACGCCCAGGGAGCTCAGCCCCAGCGCCAGGAACGTATGGGTGTGGATCAGGGGAAGCATCCCCGCCCAGATTCCCAGGAGAATCAGGCCTCGGGCCGACTCCTCCCGGCTGTGCTTTTCCGGATGAAACAGGGTTTCAAGCAGATAGAAGCAGGGAATCCCCATGGCCCAGCCGCCCAGCAGCGTCCTTTGCGGAATCATCAGATCGCAGATCACATTGCTCCAGCGAAGGTTATTCGGATCCGGCTGGTTCGTGGGGGTTTTATAATATCCGGTCAGAATCCTGTTCAGCCGGTCCCCGGCCACCAGGCCTCCTTCGCCGTTGAAGCCGGCCGCCTGATCGAAATCATACAGAAATCCGAGCCCGCCGTTCAGGAAGAAAAGCGCCGTGGCCAGCAGTACCGTCCTCTTCCCGGTCGTCATCTCCCTGGACAGCACCATGACCCCCATATAGCACAGGAACATCATAAAGGTTCCGGGAAAGGCAAGCGCAACCTGCAGGCTGCATCCGAAAAGATAAAAGGTGGAGCTCAGGCTGTCCGCCAGAAAGGGGTAGCTCAGCCGGTGCCCCGGAAAAAAAGGATAATCCGCGGGATACTTCTTTCCGGTCAGCCCGGTGATGAAGCTCATATGCATGGGCAGATCCCCGTAGGTGCTCTGACCCACATTCCAGTTTCCGTCTCCATCCACCCGCATCCCATGGGTATACTGCAGATAGCCGCCCAGCAGCGTAAGCGGCAGAACAACCAGCAGCATCTGCCGCAGAAGTACGCTTTCCTCCCGGTCCCAAGCTCTGGCCGGTTTCCTGCTTCTGCCCAGCCAGCAGATCCCGGCGAGAAGACCCGCCAGGCCCAGCGCAAGCCCATGAGCGGCTTCATTGAATCCCGTGATAAAAGCTATGAGGGCCGGAAGGCACATCTCCTCCAGCAGGCCGAAGCTCATTCCCAGCCAGATTCTGTCCAGAACCCTTCTTCGGGGAAGCAGCCATCCGATGCTCAGCACGCCGAGCACCTGAAAAATCAGAAAAATAACTGAAGCCAGCAGCATGATCTATTCCATTCCCTCCGCAATTTCCATCAGTCTTCTCAGCCTGTGGTTCACTGCGCTTTTGCTGAGCGGCGGATCCATCATCCCGCCAAGCTCCGTCAGGCTCATTTCCGGATGCTCAAGCCGGGCCCTGGCGATCTCGCGCAGCGCCGGCGGCAGCGTGAACAGCCCTCTCTTCAGGCTGATTTTCATGCAGGCAGCCGCCTGCTTCTCCGCTGCCTCGAGCATGCGCTCCCCGTTATGCTCGTCGCAGTTCGCGGCGCGGTTTGCCTGGAGCCGGGTCTGTTTTCCGATCCGGATATTCTCCAGCTTCAGCACGCTTCCGGAAGCCCCCATCATCGCAAGCATCTTTACGATCTGATCCGCTTCCTTCAGGTAGATGACCGTTTGATCCTTTCGCTGATAGGAATGGAAGGGAATCTCATTTTTCTCCATCAGCTTCCGCATCGTTTCAGCGAGCCGGTCATCCTCCGCCCGCCATTCCATGTGATAGCCCCGTTCAGGATTGGTGACGGATCCGGCGCCGAGAAAGGCGCCCCGGAAGAAGGCTTTCCTGCAGCATTGCCGGGTCAGCGGGTGCCGGGGGACCGTTCTTCTCAGAACCACCTGTCCTTTCTCATCCTCTTCGATCATGTGCAGAGCGGAGAGAAGGGTTCTGGAATCCTTTTCATCCAGGGACAGGGCCCAGGTACGCCGGCCTCCCAGCTGGCGGGTCTGTGTATAGTGCAGAATGGGGCTGACGCCCAGCCTGGCCTTCAGCAGGCGAAACAGTCTCCGGACCGCTCCGATATGCTCCAGCCGGTACTGAACCGTAATCAGGCCCCGTCCGCGGAAGGAAAGATGCCCGGAGGTCTGGGTCAGCGAGCCGATCTCGCTGAGCTGACAGCAGCTCTTTCCCATCGGAAGCCTGACCAGTTCCTCCTTTACCTTGAAGGAATAGCTGCTTCCCTCATCCTTTTTCAAGAGTCCTTCCTTTCTCCCGGGCATGCATTCAGGCCATTCCCCGCGCCGGTGCATTGCCGGGAAATCCGCCCTCCGGGATCATTCCTCCACCTGCATGTTCCATCTTGCCTGCTCCAGCTGCAGATCCCGGTGATTCACCTCCACCGGAAAGCCCAGCTCCCGCAGGAACCTGCCGATTTCCTCGGCAATCGCCACGGACCGGTGGGCGCCTCCCGTGCATCCGACCGCCACAACCAGCCTGTGCTTTCCCTCTTCCTGATAATGGGGAATCAGGAACCGGAGCATATCGTACCATCTTTCGAGGAACTCCCGGGTTGTCGGATAATTCAGCACATAATTCCTTACATCTTCGTCCAGCCCGCTGTGCTGACGAAGCTCCTCAATGTAGAAGGGATTCGGCAGAAAGCGAACATCCAGCACAAGATCCGCCTGCCTCGGCAGTCCCCTCTTGAAGCCAAAGCTCATAACCTCCGCCCGCATCACCGGGGTATCCTCGCTGAGGCTTCCGAGGGTTTTCCGAAGCAGCGATACCAGCGCCCGGTTCCGAAGCCCCGTGGTGTCGATCACATAGTTCGCCGTTTCCCGAAGCGGCTGAAGTCGGACCCGCTCCTCCGTAATGGCTTCCATCAGCGTCAGGCCCTCCTGGGTCAGCGGATGGTCTCTCCTGCTCTCCTTGTACCGGTCCAGCAGCGTTTCGTCGCTGGCCTCCAGAAAAATGATGTCGATCCGGTTCCCGGTTTTTCTGAGCTCGCTGATCATCCCGGCCACCGCGTCCGCGTCAAAGAACTCTCCGCTCCTGACGTCCATCGCGATGGTGACCGTGCTCTGCCGGATCGGGGCCTTGGAGAAAACCTCCACCAGTTTGGGCAGCATGATCGGGGGCATATTGTCCATGCAGAAACTTCCCTGATCCTCCAGAAAATGCACACAGGCCGTTTTTCCTGCGCCGCTCTGTCCCGTAACAATTAAATATCGCATGGAGTCTTCCTCTTTCTCTTCCTTCGCTCTCAGCCGGCTGCTTTCCGGAAAGCCGGGACGCTCCCGGCGGGTCATTCCTGTCCGAGTATTCTGATCTCTGTTTCCAGGAGTATGCCGGTCCGTTCCCGTACGATTTCCTGAACCGTCCTGACCAGCTCCAGAAAATCCCTGGCGCTGTTTCCCGTATTGACCAGGAAGCCGGCATGCTTCGGGCTCACCATGGCGCCCCCGACCCGCAGCCCCTTCAGCCCGCACTGATCGATCAGCGCAGCCGCGAAGGCGCCCTCCGGGCGCTTGAAGGTGCTTCCGGCGCTGGGCAGATCCAGGGGCTGCTTCTCCGCCCGTTTTCTTTTCAGCTCCGCCATCCGCTCCCGGATCAGGTCGGGATTCTCATTCTGCAGGCAGAAGGTCACCCCCGTGACAATCAGATCCTCCTCCTGCAGTTTGCTGTGCCGGTAGGAAAAGCCCAGCTCGTCCCCGCGGAGGGTGCTTCTTTCACCTCTGCGGCTCACGAGGCGGACTTCCGCAACCACCTGGCTCATTTCCCCGCCGTAGGCCCCTGCGTTCATAATAACGCCGCCGCCGACGGTTCCCGGGATCCCGGAGGCAAACTCCAGTCCCGTCAGTCCTGCTTCCGCCGCAGCCGCCGCGGCCGCGCTCATAGGCGTCCCGCCTTCCGCCAGCAGCCTGTTTCCGCGGACCGAGCATCCGCGCATCCCCTGGGCGATACGGATCACAGCGCCCCTGATTCCTCCGTCCAGAACCAGCAGGTTGCTTCCCCGTCCGATCACGGTCACAGGGATCTTGTTTTCCTCTGCCTCCCGCAGAATCAGGATCAGCTCCTCCTCGTTTCCCGGGGTAATCAGCCAGTCCGCAGGGCCTCCGAGCCGCAGGGTCGTATAGTCCCGCATGGGGGCGTCCGGAATCGTCTGGAACCTTTCAAACAATGGATTTCTCTCCTCCGCAATCGTGTTCCCGGTTACTCCTGTGATTATACATCACAAACAGGGACCGGCTCAACTGAATTTTGGCGCCGCGACGGTATAAAAAAACCCCTTCCTCAGGAAGGGGAAATCTGCTTGTAAGCCGATTTTTATTTGACCAGCAGCATCAGCAGGCTCAGAACCACGAAAATGCCAGCCGCGATCTTGGTTCCAAGGGCCAGCCGGGCCTCCATGGTCTTCGCCTTGCTCTTGCTGAAATAGCTGTCGCTGGAGCCGCCGGAAAGCGCGCTGATTCCGTCATCTTCAGAGCTCTGCAGCAGCACGGTGACAATCATGAAAAGCGCGTCAAGAATCAACAGAATGGAAAGAACGGTACTCATCAGAATCAAACCTCCTCGTCTGTAGCCCGATTAGTCTATCATACCAGTCTTTAAAATGCAAGAAGGAATCCGAAAAAAAAGGCCTGCGCCCCGGGAAAAGTTAAATCTCCCGGTTCTGCTTCTGCGCCGCCAGGGCGGCCAGGCAGTTTTCCATGCTTCTCTTGATATGTTTCCGGGTCAGTTCCGTGAATTTCTCCAGGTCCCTGGCCTCCACATAATCCACAAGCTGATGATGCTCCTGGTGCGCCGCGCTCCGGCGGTTCTCCTGCCGGATGGACATGGCCGAAAAGCGCCGGATATACTCATCCTGCCCCTCGATCACCCGAAGGATCCGCTTCTGCCGGCTGATGGAGGTAAGCGCCCAGTGAAATTCCCTGGCCAGGGGGCTGAGCCCCTCCACATCGTCCTTTTCCTGGAGCCTGTCCATCTCGCTCAGCTTCTCCCGCAAACCGGAGATATCCTCCGGCGTCGCGTTTTCAATGATGCTTGGCAGGGTAAGCATTTCCAGGGCGTTCCGGATGGTGTAGATCTCACGAACATCGTCTATGGTAAACGCGCGCACAACCACGCCCCGGCGCATCACATACTCCACCAGCCCGTCCCGCTCCAGCTTCCGCAGCGCTTCCCGCAGGGGGGTTCTCGAAATATGCAGCCTGTCTGCGTAGTCCGTCTCCACAATGCGTTCGCCTGCAGGAATCTCGCCTGTAATGATGGCCTTCTTCAGCACCTCGTAGGCGATCTCCCGGATCGGACGGCTCTCCATTGTCGGCTGAAAACTCAAAGGCATCATTTTCCTCCTTCCGCCCGGAAAAAACCGTTGGCAAAATACATTGGATACAATCTACAATAAAAAAACAAAAAAGTCAAGTTCTGTGCTGTACTTTAGTTCCATTCTCCGGATGATGCGGAGTTCGCATCTTCAGTCGGTTCTCCCGGCGTCGGGCGATGAATATACGATTTTATTCCTCTATGCCGTTGATTTTGAACCGGAGTCTTCTTGCGGGGATTCCCCGTTCCTTCCCCAGCTGATACATCTGTTCCATCAGTCTGGCTTTGGCAACGCGTTCCGAAACCTCGGCCGAGCTGATGCGGACCTGCAGATCCGCATATTCCCCGCTTCCGGAAAGCACAAACTCGCAGGGGTCTTTGCTTCGGTCCACATGCCAGAGAATCCGGATCAGATCTCCTTCCGCCACTTTTTCCCCTTCCCTTCTGTCATCAGGATTTTTTTCGCGACCTCGGCGCATTGCGGAATCCCGGCGCCGCTGGCCAGCTCCGGTCTCCCGCCTCCCCTGGCCACCCTTTTGATCAGGATGTTCATATCCAGGTCGATGTCCCCGCTCCGGGCGAAGATCAGCCTTTCTCCGGCACTCAGAAGCAGGATCTTCCCCTTCCCGGAGATATATCCGGAAACCGCCTCCATTGCAGGCCGCTCTTCGGTTTTCTCCATCAGGGTTACGCTGATCGTCGCCCCTGGAAGGCTTTCCGTGTCTTCCTGTGCCCTGATCAGCTGCAGAATCCGCTCCGTTTCATAACGGTTCAGCTTCCGTTCCGCCTCCGCCAGCCGGGCAATCAGCTGGCCAGCCGCCCCCGCGACCTTTTCCGGCGGGCAGGAAAGAACGTTCCCCGCCTTATGGATATATACCATATAGTCCCGGAAAAGGTTTTCCGCCCGCCTTCCGCATACGAAGGTCAGCCGCACCTTTCCCTTGCTCGGAACCGCGCTCAGGATCTTCAGCTGACCGATTCTTCCCGTAGAGCCGGGATGGGTTCCGCCGCAGGCCACCATCTCGAAATCTCCCATCGCCACAACCCGGACATGCTCCCGGACGGTCGGCGGCTTGCGCAGCGGGAGGCGTTCCAGTTCCTCCTGATCCGGAAACCAGCAGCGGATCGGAGCGTCAAGCCGGATTCTGGCATTCACCGTTTCCTCCAGCATCCGGATTTCCTCCGCGGTCAGGTGTGTCCTTCCCTCCGGCATGGATACGTCGATGGTGCTGGTTTCCGCTCCCAAATGCAGCCCGATGGTGGTGCCTCCCAGCTTTTCCCAGACCGCCCCCGCCAGCATATGCTCCCCGCCATGCTGTTCCATATGGTCGGTTCTTCTTTCCCCGTCGATGGTTCCGGCAACCTTTGTTCCGGCGGGGATGCATTCCGCTGTTTTATGCCAGACGATCCCGTTCCCGTCCGCGGTCACATCCGATACCTCAGCCGCTTTTTCCTTCCCTTTTTCATCGGTCCAGCTCAGCGTGCCCGTATCATAGGGTTGTCCGCCGGATGTGGGATAGAAGGCGGAACGGTCCAGCTCAATCCAGCAGCAGTCCTTCTCCTCCCTGGAGCTCACCACGGTCGCTTCAAATTTCCAGAGATATGCGTCATCATAATACAGCCTGTCTGTCATACGTTCATTCTCCTCTTTGAATTCCCGGTTCATCATACCCTAATTCCCCCGCTTCTGCAAGAAGGATCTCCCTTCGTTCCTTTCCTTCGGGGAGCTTCCGTGATATAATACACGCATCATCAGCAATTGGAGGGCTTTCATGCTTTTTCCTGTTCCGGTTCAGACCCTGCTTTCCCGCCTGAACAAAGCCGGATATACAGCCTATGCGGTCGGGGGCTGTGTTCGCGACACACTTCTCGGGCACGTTCCGAAGGATTGGGATATCTGCACCTCAGCCCTGCCGGCTGAGATGAAAGCTGTTTTTTCCGGGGAGCATGTGGTGGAAACCGGCCTGCGCCACGGGACGCTCACGGTGGTCCTGGATCATGTTCCCTATGAGATCACCACCTACCGCACCGAAGGCGGATATACGGACCATCGTCACCCGGATCAGGTTGCCTTTATTGACCGGATCGATCAGGATCTCTCCCGGCGGGATTTTACCATCAATGCCATGGCCTGCAACCCGCAGGGGGAAATCCTGGATCTTTTTCAGGGCCGCAGGGATCTGGCCGCGGGGCTCGTCCGCTGCGTGGGGAATCCGGAAACGCGCTTCAATGAGGATGCCCTCAGAATCCTTCGCGCCCTGAGATTTGCCTCCGTGCTGGATTTTGAAATCGAGGAGAGCACGGCCCGGGCCATAAGAACGCAGTATCCGGACCTGAAAAATGTTTCCGGCGAAAGAATCCGGGAAGAGCTTCTTAAGCTCCTTTGTGGCCCCGGTGTGGGCCGGATTCTGCGGGGCTTTCCCGAGGTTTTCTCCTTTCTGCTTCCGCCCCTGCAGCCCGCCCTCGATTTTGACCAGAAAAATCCCCATCACCTCTATACGGTATGGGAGCATACCGTCCGGGCGGTCGAAACCGTTCCTCCGGACCCTGTTCTCCGCTTTACCATGCTCCTGCACGATTGCGGGAAGCCCGTGTCCCAGGTCGTGGATGAAAAAGGGATTGGCCATTATCCGGGGCATCAGGCCTGCTCCGCCCGGCTTGCAGAACCGATTCTGACGAGCCTGCGTTTTGACCGCGCTTCCGCCGATCGTATTCTTCGGCTGATCGAAGCCCACGATATCCCGCTGAGCACGGAAAAAAGGATCCTTCTGCGCTGGCTGAATCGGTTCGGGGAAAAGGATCTGCGGGCGCTGTTTGAAATTCATCGGGCGGACCGGATTGCCACCGGAACAAGGAATCCGGTTCACGCCCGGGAGCACATGGAGGAGCTGAACGCGGCGCTGGATCGTCTCCTTCTGGAGAAGCCCTGCTTCACCCTGAAGGACATGAAGCTGAACGGAGAGGATCTCCGTTCCCTCGGGCTTCAGGGAAAAATCATCGGGGAAACGCTCCGTCATCTTTTGGATCAGGTGATGGATGAGAAGCTTCCCAATGAAAAAGCAGCGCTTTTGGATGCAGCTCGGGATTATATCCGGGAAAATAAAAACAGGAAGAGGGATTGATGCTCCCGCTTCCTTCCTTTTCATGAAAAGATCGCTCTCCGTTGTGCGGACGGAGAGCGGTCTTTTTATGCTTGATGTGCTTCTCTGAATAAATATGATTACACGAGTTCAAGGACAACCATTTCAGCGGCATCGCCACGACGGGGCCCGAGCTTGTAAATTCTCGTATATCCGCCAGCGCAGTTCTTCTCAGCGTTGCGGGCTTTGTACTTGGGCCCGATTTCCCGGAAAAGCTTCTCCACCACGGGATGCTTGTTGTCCTTGGTGCGCTCCCTGTATTCCGCCTTGTTCTCGTCGTCCTTGCGGAGCTCCTTCAGGTCATACAGGTACGCCATCATGATGCGGCGGGCATGCAGCTTGCTGGGCGCGTCGTTCTGCACTTCCAGCGTGATCAGCTGTCCCTTGTCATTATGGGTTTCCTTGGTAGCCGGAACCGTGTTCTCGCATTCGCGAATTGCCAGCGTAATCATCTTGTCAGCGATTCTGCGGACTTCCTTCGCCTTGCTTTCGGTGGTTTCAATCCGGCCGTACCAGATCAGATTAGTCACCTGGTTGCGCAGCAGCGCTTTCCGCTGATCCGCCGTGCGACCCAGCTTACGTTGGTTAGCCATGGGATGTTCCTCCTTCTGGTAAATGCGTCAGGTCATCAATGCCCCGGCGCTAAAAAACTTATTCTTCGATCGGGCGCAGGCCAAGGCCCAGGGCCTCGAGCTTCTGCTCCACTTCTTCCAGACTCTTGCGGCCGAGATTCCGCACCTTCATCATGTCTTCCTCGTTCTTCTGAACAAGTTCCGCAACGCTGTTGATACCGGCGCGCTTCAGACAGTTGTAAGCCCGGACGGAAAGATCCAGTTCCTCGATGGTCATCTCCAGAACCTTATCCTTCTTGTCTTCCTCCGGCTGAACCATGCTCACGGGAATCACCTGATCCGTCAGTCCCGCGAAAAGCTCCAGATGCTCAATCAGAATCTTGGAAGCTCCGCTGATGGCTTCTTCAGGCTTCAGCGTTCCGTTGGTCCACAGCTCGAGAGTAAGCCGGTCATAGTCCGTGATCTGTCCGACACGGGTATCTTCCACCGTGTAATTGACCTTCTTCACAGGGGTGAAAATGGAATCGATGGGAATGACGCCGATGGGCATGCTCGCGTTCTTGTTTTTGTCCGCGCTCACATATCCCCGTCCGCGTTCCATCGTCAGCTGCATCTGCAGGTGCGCGTCCTCGTTCAACGTCGCGATATGCAGATCCTTGTTGATGATTTCAACCTCATCGTCCGTTTTGATGTCGCCGGCAGTCAGCTCCATCGGTCCCTTAAAGTCAATCACCAGCTGCTTTGGTCCTTCGCAGAACATCTGGCAGGCCATGCTCTTCAGGTTCAGAATGATCTCCGTCACATCCTCTTTCACTCCGGGGATTGTGGAGAACTCATGCTGAACGCCCTCGATATGCACAGAAGAAACTGCCACGCCCGGCAGCGAGGAAAGGAGAACACGGCGCATGGAATTGCCCAGGGTGTGTCCAAAGCCACGCTCCAGCGGTTCGATGACAAACTTGCCATATTTCCCGTTCTGGCTTACTTCGACGCACTCGATCCGTGCCTTTTCGATTTCGACGATCATTGGTACCCTCCTCAATTGGATTCCGACGTCTCGGCATACGCCGGCCGTCATTAACGGCTGTAGTACTCGACGATCATGTTCTCTGCGACTTCGAGGTCAATATCCTCCCTGGTGGGCAGCGCGGAAACATTGCCGGTCAGGTTCGGGGCGTCAAAGGTCAGCCACTTGGGCGTCAGCACGGTGGTGCCTTCCCGCAGGCTCTTGAACATCTCGCTCTCGGCGGAGCGGGGCCGCAGCGTGATCACGTCGCCGACCTTCACCTGATAGGAGGGGATGTCGACCTTCTGTCCGTTCACGCGGATATGTCCGTGACCCACAACCTGACGGGCCATGCGGCGGGTCTTGGCCGGGCCAAGACGG
>CAZRLU010000044.1:0-2835 GCA_964600995.1 uncultured Oscillospiraceae bacterium
TTTCCACCTTGATCACCGCGTCGGGGCACATCCGGGCGCAGAACGCGCAGCCGATGCACTGGCTCTGATCGGTGACGGCGATGGGATGATAACCTTTGGAATTGATTTCCTTGCTCAGGGCAAGGATCTTTTTCGGGCATACGTCGGCGCACAGACCGCAGCCTTTGCAGGTTTCACGGGCAATGGTCAACTGGGCCATGACAGCTTCGCCTCCTTCAATGGGATTAAATATAATTATAAAGGTAGAAAAGGAGCATAGTCAATGAAAAACAATAAAAATGCGATTCAAAAGCAAAGCACCGGACAAGTGGCCGGATGTCAAAGCGTGCCATCAAACAGGGATACTTTGTGCAGCTGCCGCTGAGCAAATGGACAGACGCAACGATTCGCGATAAAATTCTGCATGACACGACGAATACGATTATCTACGGTTCAATATTACACCATGGCCTGCAGCTCATCATGATCTGCGGGTTTTCTTTTCATGGAGGAGGGTCAGAATGGCAAGCATCTATGGCTACATCAGGGTATCATCTCAGGATCAGAATGAGGACAGGCAGCTCATTGCCATGAAGGAGAAGCTGGTTCCCAGCAGCAATCTGATCGTGGATAAACAGTCCGGCAAGGACTTCGAGCGTCCGCAGTACAAGAAAATGGTCAAAAAGCTCAAAGCTGGCGATCTGCTGTATGTCCTCAGCATCGATAGGCTGGGACGCAACTATGAGGAGATCCAGCGTCAGTGGCGTATTCTCACGAAGGAGATCGGAATCGACATCTGCGTGATCGACATGCCACTGCTGGATACCAGGAACGGCAAGGATCTGATGGGGACCTTTATCGCCGACCTGGTTCTGCAGATCCTGAGCTTCGTTTCAGAATCGGAGCGGAACAACATAAAAAAGCGGCAGGCCGAAGGAATCGCCGCCGCGAGAGCACGTGGGGTTCATCTGGGAAGGCCGGTCAAGAAAGTTCCGGAGAATTTTCCGGAGATCGTGAAAGCATGGGAAAAAGGTGAAATCACGCTGGCGGAGGCTTTGAAGCAGAGCAACCTGAGTCAGACATCCTTTTATCGTCGCCGCCGGGAGCACAACCTTGTTCATCCGGCGACGAAGCAAGCGCCAGAACCGCAGACGAAAATTGACAGCGGTCAGCCTAACTGATCCAATTTCCTTGCCCCGCAAGGGGTACGAAGAGTAAGCTGGCTGGCGGTTGTTCCTACTCCCTGAACCGAAAGGGGGATAGGACGTGCGGATCACCTTCCATGTGTGGAAGTATACAGTGACTATCGTCATTCGTGAAACCAAGCGGAAAAGGCTCGTGAAGTAAAAAAACAGCCACTCGTGCGAGGAGTGACGACTATTCGTGACCTAATGACCACTGACGATCTAATTCCGTAGCTGAGAAACAGCCGCTGGCGCGCTGCTCTTTGTTTTTTTTATAAGCATTTCGGGGATTCTGTCAAGAGCGTGATCTATATCGAATCCATAATCAACAGCCCTGGAAGCAGGTAACCTGCTGTTTCACAAGGTGTACCTTTGTGAAATGGCAGAAATCCGGAGATTGGCAGGAAAAATAGAACAGCCTCAGCTGCTGAAAGCGCCATTTAACGCTCTGCAGACCTTGCAATTCGGACGTTTTTGTGCTATTATATAATATCTTTCAATATGTCCACGGCGACGGAAGATGCTTTCATAAGGTACACCTTTTGAGTATTTCAGGGAAAAGGAGAATGCTGCGTATGATTCCTACTGCTATCGGATGCCGGATCCTTTTCCAACGATCCTGCCAATTTACTCTATTAGGTCAGGCTTGACTTTTTCATGCGGCTGAAACCGGTCCCGTAACTGCCTGTGCAACCGGGCCGGACAGTCGGAGTTTATATATAGAAGGAACGGGAAGGAAGCTTAAAGGGCGGCCGTTCCCAGGACAGGGATATTATCCTGGACAGGAAAGGAAGAAACCTTGAAAAAGAGCTCACAGGAGAAAACCAGGCGGGGACAGGAAGATCTGACAGGCCGGCGCTTCGGGATGCTGACCGTGACAGGCCCGCAGGAAAGCAGAGCCGGGAGAAAATACTGGATGTGCCTGTGTGACTGCGGGCATGAACGGGTGGTTTCGGGCAGCGCCCTGAGAACCGGGCGGGCCTGGAGCTGCGGCTGCACCAGAAAAACCACCATGGTGGATCTTACGGATCGGAAATTTGGCAGGCTGAGAGCGCTGGAGCCTACTGCCAGAAGAGATAAAAAAGGCTCCGTCTACTGGCGATGTCGATGCGACTGCGGAAGGGAATGCGAGGTTCCGCAGGACCGGCTGGCCTACGGAAACACAACAAGCTGCGGATGCAAAAGAAACAGAGGCCGGGATCCGGATGGGACGGCATCCCGGAAGGCGGAGGAAGACATTCCGCAGGATGTGAATCAACTTCTGTAAATTGTTCCTGAAAGAGATCAGGAGGCCCCAGGACGAAAGGATGGAATCGGACTATGAAAAAGGCTCTCTCGGTTCTGTGCTCGATAATGATGCTGTTCAACTCTCTGCCGGTGGTTTCACTGGCGCAGGAGGGGGACATTTTCTATGCGGATAACTCCGCGGTGGTGATGGAGCCTGCCCAGGATACGCAGGTTACCGCCCCGACGGAGGCGCCCACGGAGGCACCCACCGCAGCCCCGACGGCAGCGCCCACTGAGGCTCCGACGGCAGCGCCCACCGAGGCTCCGACGGCAGCGCCCACCGCAGCCCCGACGGCAGCGCCCACTGAGGCTCCGACAGCGGCGCCCACTGAGGCTCCGACAGCGGCGCCCACGGAAGCGCCCACCGAGGCTCCGACAGCGGCGC